>JAATFM010000068.1 GCA_015655195.1 Terriglobales bacterium | reverse complement strand
TTACCTGTCCCTGTGCAATGGTGATTGGATAAGTGCCCACAGGCGATGAGGAAGTCGCCGTCGTCGTAAGCACTGGAGTTCCGGCCACTACATTGGCGGCGGTGTCGCCGTTGATAAGTCCGCTAACTGTGTAAGTAAGCGTGGGCACAACCGAACTCTGCGCCATGGTCAGGTTGCTGGCGATGATGGTCAGCGGCGCGGGCTGAACAACGAACGATTGCGTAACCGGCGAGGCGGCTGCGTAGGTGGCGTTGCCCGCCTGGTTCGCTGTTACAACTACCGTTCCCGCGCCGGTAAGGGTCAGGGTGGAACCGTTGATTGTGGCCGGTCCCGTCACGCTATAGGACACTGGAAGTCCCGAGGTTGCGGTAGCCGCGCCTGTCAAGTTGATTGGCGTAACGCTGTAAGTGACTGTGGGAAGGGTTTGCGTGAAGGTGATTGTCTGTGGACTACCCGAAAGGACCGTGAAGGTGCCGTTCACAAACGAGGCTGCTGTCAGCAAGTAGTTATTCGTGGTGATTGCCAGGGTTCCCTGGGCAATTGTGATCGGATAACTTCCCGAGGGAGAGGATGCGGTTGCCGTGGTGGAGAGCGCCGGAACGCCGGTAGTTGTTGTGGCCGGGCTATCTCCATTCGCAAAGCCTGTGATCGTGTAAGTCAGCGTCGGAATCGGGAGGGTGCGGGCCTGGGAGATGTTATCCGCTGTTACTGTGAGCAGCGCCGCTTGAGCGGTGATCGTAGCCGGGACCGGCGTCGCCGCCGCCCATCCGGCGGCATTGCCGGTGTCGCCATTGTCGCCGGGCTGGTAAGCGGTCACGGTGATGGCGCCGGTGCCTGTGACGGTCAGTGTGCTGCCCTGGATTCTGGCGGGGCCGGAGACTTGATAGATCACCGCGAGGCCCGAGCTGGCCGTGCCATTCAGGGTGATGGTCTGCCCATAGATTGCAGTCGAGGGCGCGGTGAAGGTAATCTTCTGCGCGCTGGTGCCGGTGGTGGCCGTGGCGGTTCCGCTGACGGCGATTGAGTTCCCGCCCGAACCGGCGTTGGTGGAGTCGCTGGTGATGGTGATGTTATCGGAGTAAGTGCCGGCCTGTATCGCCTGGAATGCAACGCCAAGCAGGCAGCTTTGGCCGGGGTCGAGTGTAACCGGAGCGGCGCAATCCGTGCCGCCGCTGGCTACTTGAGTGAAGTTGTTGGGTACATTGATGTCGCTGATGTTGAGCGGCTTGGCGTCCACATTCGAGATGGAGACCACCTGCGCAGCGGAAGTTACACCTGCGGTCTGCGAGGCGAAGGTCAATGCCGATGCGCTGACGTCGATCTTGTGCAGCGCATACAAAACCGCATTGTAATTGTTGAACATACCCACGTAATAGTCGTCATAGTAGATCGATCCATCCGCAGCTATCGCCATCCCCCCGGGAAGGTCCATCGCTACCTGGTTGGCCGGGCATCCGTCGCCGAAGGCATCGACCGTCGCGGCGCAAACATTTTGAACGGGATCGCCGGAGTTTTCGTCTACGTAGTAACTTAGATTGCCGGCGTAAAGCGCAAAGTTGCCGGATAGATCAGATTTTCCCAGGAAGCCGGCACTATAACCCAAATAACTTGTGGAAAGAACCAGATGGAGATCGCCTGCGGGATCGAAGGTCATCTGACCGGGGGTGCCTAGCGACACCTGGGTGGCAGGCGCACCCGGCGGGTACACAGGATTACTGCTGGTCCCGGCACCATACGAATAGCCGGCAATCGAATAGGCGTTGCCCACGACAGGAGCCTGCCCCTGAAGCGCAGCGGACAAGCCGGGAACGGTCCCGCCCGCATAGATGACCCAAACTCCACTGGTATCACCGGTATTACATTGCGAACAGCCGATGTAGATGTTCCCGGAAGAATCCACCGCAAACGATGCAACAGAATTAGGCCAGGGCGCTCCACCGATGTGCTTCGTAAAATCAAATGGATAATTCAGGGGCCATAAAGAGTTATAGTACTGGCCTACGGTCAGGGTCTGGCCAGCGCCGGCCATGACCGCCGGAAGAGTTCCGCCGTTATAAACCACGGCGAGACTATCCTGTCCGCTCCCGCTGACGAGCGCGGTATAGCTCAGGATGTAAACATCGCCGATGGCATCGACAGCAACACCGATCGGCGCAGCCCCATATCCGTAAGTTCCATAGACGTAGCCACTGCCGTTGTCCTGATATGCCTGGCCGACGAAAGCATAGATGTTGCCGGGAACAGGGGTGGTAACACCCGCGGGAAGCTGGGCCTGGAGACCGGGGACCGTGCCGCCGGCGTAAACGACGCGGACCTGATTGTCGCCACCATCCACGATGTAGAGATTGCCGTGGGCATCGAGCGCCACCTGGCCACATAGCGCGTATCCAGGGTAGGTATCAAGTGTGGCCGGTTCCAGGATTGCATCGGTGGCCGGGCATCCATTGCCGTAGAAGTTGTTATCGACACTCCGCTGGTCCGTCGAGCAAAGCGGGGACGGCGATGGCGTGTTGCTGCCAATGCCTGCAACCGTATAGACCGTCCCGGCTACCGGAGATGTCACCGAGGGCAGCGATGGGATAGGCCCTTTGCCCGAGGCCACCACGCGCACCACGTATGCTCCTGTGTCCACGATGAAGAGATCGCCCTGGGAATCGAAGGTAAGACCCTGCGGCTGATTCACAACGAGACCGCTCAGCGGACCGGTGTAGTTGGCAGCGCTGCCCGTCGTGACGCCAGTGTTGGGGTCCGTCGTGTTGGTCGGCGAGGTAAGGGTCGTCATTATCCCCGGCGTGAAGGACAGCGTCTGAGCCTGGGCGACTCCGCCGGCCAGGCAAGCGAGCAGCACGAGGACGAACCAACTGCTTGCCTGCCGCAATTTGTTCAAAGACTTCGTAGCGATGTGAAACATGTCACTCTCCATTTTTTCGGTCAGGCAATCTTTCATTGCTGATACAGCGCGAGGTTGATCACTGCGAGCGGCGTGGCTCCTTTGGATGTCAGCGCCGTCGGGTTGTTGATGTTGGTGAAGATCACATACTTTCCGTTGACCTGCCCGGCTACTGCTACTCCGTGAAAAATGCAGGTGGGGTTTCCATTGGAATCTGTTCCGCCCGAGGGAGTTCCCACGCAGACCTCGAACGTATCCGGCCGCGTCAGCGTGACGGATGGGAAGAGTCCCGGCGTCTGCGCGCTCAGCGTGCCGAGGTCGAGCGTGGTGTCAATCACGGGCGACTGTGTGACATCGTCCTTTGGAAAGCCGCCACCAGTGATGGCCGTGCCCGAACCGGCTCCAAAGACCACGGCGATGGTGCCGAGCGGACTCAGCGGGTCGGACTCAAAGCCGGCATAGCTTTTGCCGACCATGTCACTGACATTGAGAGCGGCCGATGGCTTGATGACGCCCAGCAGGCTCGACGGTCCGGTGGGCGTAGTATCGGATCCCTCACCCTGATTGATGACCAGCAGGCCCGACGGGCTGATGCCCGTGGTAGTTTGTGTGGGCGTATATGGCGGAGGAAACGGCGTTGTCTGGGCTATGGGACTGACCAGGACGAAACCCTCTTGCGTGGCGGGGCATGTCGCATCGGCAATCGGCACCGGGCTGAGCGCGTTGCCGCCTATGTCATCCATCGTGAAATTGGAGAAGCTCCACGAATCCGCGTTGCCCTGGGAGATTTGGATAGCTCCATAGGCGGCATGGACAACCTTGTCTCCCGTGATCGGCGTTCCCATGGAGATAAAGTTGAATGTCTCCGGAGAGCTGAGAGCCGGGCAAGCCGCCGATGGCACTGCGCCGATCAGCAGCGAGGAACCTCCGGATACGCCGATCGTGCTGCTGCCGGTCCGCATCAGCATGCCCTCATCGGGGAAAAGCACGGCATAGCCGCCGGCGCCCGTTCCTCCCTGCCCCACGCTCACTGAGGCTGAGGCTTGCGTGAGCGTCAGATCGAGAAAGCCGCTCGATGCAGTGGTGAAAGCGCCGTTGAGCGGAACGAATCCCGGCTGCGCGCCCGACGCGTTGATATTGGTGTAGCTGAAGTATTCCGTGGCTGGGTCAAGCGTGATGCCCCATACCGCATCCCCGCTGCCGAAGTAGAGGTTTGATGGAGCGGCGGTGATGGCGCTGCTCGATTTGTTGGAAACGCACCCGGTTAATGCGCCTGCAAGCGCGAAAACCGCCAACGCCGGTACAGCGCATACCGAGAGGAATTGTCTCTTTGCACTCTTACATTTCTTCATAACCAATACCTCTGCCTCCCAGAGATCAAAATCGGGGATCAAAAATCGAGCTTCAGGCCGAACTGGATGGTGCGCGGACGATGGGCGTCTACCGGATGCAGGAACGAGCTGTTGCTCAGGCAGTCCGTCGTCCCGTCGCCCGCCGCGCTGTAACCGCCGGTTTCCGAATCGGAGTAGCAGCTCGCCGTGTTGTTGGCCTGATTGCCCAGCGTGGGATCGTAGATGCGGAACTGCGTATGGTTGAAGACGTTGAAGGCCTCGGCGCGAAACTCCAGGTTCGCCTTCTCCCACAGGTTGAAGTGCCTTTCCATCGCCGCATCGAAGTTCCAGCGGCTGGGATTGCGCATAACATTTCGTCCAGCATCGCCGAAGGTGAGGCCGCGCGGCGCGCAGAACTCCGCAGGGGTATGGAGGAGAGGCCCGAAACTGGTTGATGTGTTGCTGACAGTGGGAATGCGTGAGGAGTATGTGGGGCAAATATCGGGATACGAACCCGCGCCAACGCCGTTGAAGACTCCGGCATTGTCGAGCACGCTGACGCCGTTCGCAAGGTCGCCTCCATTGATGACGCTGAATGGAGTGCCGGTCTCAAAGAGCGTGATTCCCGAAAGCTGCCAGTGGTCGAGCAACAAGCCGGAGAGTTTGGATTTCAAAAACGAATCGGGCGCTGGAACCGGCGAGTGTTTGTCTGAGTCGGGATCGGTGTTGATGTTGCTCAGGAAATGCTGCAAGAACTGGCGCAGCCGCAGGTCGTAGATGTAGTTGATGTGCAGAAGATGGCGCTGATCGTAATTGGAGCTGGCCCGGTTGCCGCGAACATCGAAGGAGTTGACGAAGTTGGAATCGGAGCGGTCGGACGAATTGTCGAAGGAGTGGCTGTAGGTGTAGGCAACGCCCAGCGTCAGCGGCTCCGCTACGCGCCGCAAGGTGAATTGGAATGCGTTGTAGTTGGAGTTGGCGGTGTTTTCAAGCGAATAGATATTGCCCATCCCTGGGGCGTAGGTACGGAATGCGTTGGGGTTCGCCCCCTCGCCGCTGGAGGTATAGCAGGCCGTCGTCAGATTGACGAAAGCAGGACTGGACGGATAGATATACGCCTGGTTGGGGAGCACATAATAACCCACATAGTTTCCTGGGGGAAGCCCCGCTTGACTGCCCTGCACCGGCGGATTGCAGATTGTCTGCGTCAGCGGTTCGTGCTGGCCGAAGGGATTGCTGGATGCGGGCGTGGGAATGAGCTGGTTGATCTCGCGCTGCAAGGTGAGGTGCGTTCCCTTGCTGCCCACATATCCAAAGGTGGTCAACATCTGGTGCGGCAGCTCCTGCTCGATACCGAAGCTCCACTGCTGCACATACGGCCACACCGCCTTGGTCGGAATCGCGGTGACATCGGCGGGGAAGGCGCCGGGCGTGAGATTGAAGGTGTTGCCATAAGAACAGCCGGGCGTTGTGTAGCCGATGCAGCCGGGACCATCCACGTTGTACTGGGTCATGCTAAGCACAAGAGGCGCGCCGCCTTCGAGCGAGCCGGTGTTGGCCTCGTCCGCAGTGCCGTGCTCGAAGAAGACGCCGTAACCTGCGCGCAGGGCCGTTTTTCCGTTGCCGAAGACATCCCAGGCAAAGCCGATTCGAGGAGCCGGATTCCACAGGTGCCCTGTCATGCAGCCATCCGGAACGCCATTGACGCCGCACTGCACAATGCCGTTCGTGACCACCGGGTTAGCCTGGCCATTCTTGAGGTAGATGGGAACCACCGTATTCGTGGCGGCATTCGTCAACTGTCCGCCTCCCGCTGCCACGAAGACAGATTCCGAGAGCGCCGGATTGAAGGCCTTCGCTGTCCAGTTATATGCGTTGTGATGGGTCTCCTTGTACACGCCAAACATGCTCAGGCGCACGCCCGCATTCAAAGTAAGCCGCCGCGTAATCTTCCAATCGTCCTGAAAGTACGGTTCGGCAATCCGGTAAGCCTGGTGGTATGTACCCTGCCCGCTATCCTGCTGAAAGGTGGTCATGCCGCCTAAACCGCCCTCATCCCTCCCAGCGCCCATCATCAAAAAGTCGGCAAAGGAGTTTCCCGTGACCTCGCCATTGAATGTCATCAGCCCCTGCACGTCGCCGGTCGCCGCGCCGGTCGGCCCGTTGGTCTGGGATCGATTGAAGAAGATGAATTGCACTCCGAACTTCAGGGAATGCGACCCCAGTATCTTCTCGACGTTGTCCATGACGCTGTAGTCGGGATTGGAGTGCTTCCACGGCATGTAGCCGGGATCGACACTGAATCCGTTGCCGCCGTAAGCAGCATTCGTACCGGCAATGTCGATGCCAGGCACCTTGGGCATGCCGTCCATTCCCTTGGCGCCATTGTTGAAGATATAGCCCATGTCGCTATCGACCACAGCCGGACGGTTGAGGTATACGTTCGGGGCGGCAACATCGTTGAGCGAGAGGTTCGAAGAGGTATAGCTGAAGGCTAGTTCGTTGGACCACAGCGCTGAGAGCTGCGAGGCCAGACGCCCTACGATACTCGTTCCCGGCCCCTCGAAGCTGTTGCGGATGGTCGGAAAGCTGTTCTGCACCGTTGCGTATTGCGGCACCGGCGCAGTTTCGTTCCACTCGTCGTGTGTGTAGCGGAAAGTCAGAGCCTCTTTGCTCGTGAACGAATGATCGACGCGCACCAGTTCCTCGCGATAGAAGGTGGGCAGCGAGACTTCCGCCAGATAGCAGGAGCCAATCGACGAAGTGCAGCCGGTAGTCGAGTTTGGCAGTGGGATCAGGCCATTGCCCAGAAGTGCGGTTGCGACAGGGTTCATGTTAGGGATCAAGTTACCGGGATAAGTTTTGGCCGGGGGAGACGCGCCAGCGCCACCTCTCGTGCTGGGGCAATCTGGATAATTGCCCGTGTATGGATCAAATGGCGTATATTGCCCAGGGGCCGCGTAGGGGCAAACATCGCTGAAGTCGCCGTTGCGCTCGGCCAGCGTCGGGACGCCCTGCCGGTAGGCGTAGGGGTCCGTCTCCATGCGCACTTCCTCGGAGAAGAAGAAGTGCGTCCGGCCCTTGCCGTCGTAAAGATGCGGAATCGACAACGGGCCACCGAATGTGCCGCCGGAATCGTTGCGGCGATAGAGCGGAGCGCCGTTGGTCACGTCAAAGTAACCCTTGGCGTTGAATGCTTCATTGCGAATGAACTCATACAGGTTGCCGTGGTATTTGTCGGTTCCGGACTTGGTGGTGATGAGCGTCGTTCCGTTGCCGGAGCTTGGATACTTCGCTCCGTAATTCGAGGTAAGTACCTTGACATCCTCGATGGAATCGATGCTCGGCGTCACGATGAGGGAGGTGTGGTCCTTGTTAATGCCGACGTTCAGTATCTCGGAGCCGTCCACCTGAAAGCTGTTGTATTCGACGCGCCCGCCATTGACCGAATACGAGACGCTGCCCGCCATGCCTACGCGCGCTTCGTCCTGCGAGGTTTGGTTGCTGACGCCGGGAGCAAGCGCGATGAGCTGAGAAAAGTTGCGGCCGTTCAACTGCAGCTCCGCAACTTCCTTGCCGGTGACAGTGCCGCTCACTTCGGCGTTTTCAGTGTTGACCTGGGTGACGGATTCAGAGCCACCCTGAACTGTCACTGTCGATTGCGCGGAATTGACCGAAAGCTGAATGTCATAGATGAAGGCTTGATCGACAGTGAGCGCCAGCGGGGCGCTCGTATAAGGAGCAAAGTCCTTGGCTTTAACTTCAATCCTGTACTGCCCCGCAGGGAGATATGGAATAAGGTAGGCGCCTGTACTGTTCGTCTTCGCGGAAACCTTGCTTGCGGTGTCGAGATTGATCGCAGCAACCTCCGCATCGGGAATCGCAGCGTTCTGGGGATCAGTTACCTGGCCTGAAAAGCGCGCCGTCTGTCCGAAAGCGCTTACACAAGCGCCCACGCAGACACACGCCAGAAGTATTCTTCGCAACATTGAGAACAAACCTCGCTCTTTTCTTATTTGCTTTGGTTTTCGACAGTAGCCTTGTTGAGAGTAGGCGGGGAGATCATGGACGCCGCGGAGATATGGAGGATGATGTTTCGCAGCCGCGTCAGGGTCTGACCGAGCTGAGGCGCAATCTCCTCAGCCAGCCTCGGTTCTTCTGCGCCTGGGGAGGTAAGTTCCACGCAGAGCGAAAAGTTCCGCTGCGCCGCGGCTTCCAGTTCGGCGGAATTGCCTTGGACGGAATCCGAGGCGAGGACAGGAGCTGATATGAGCTTGAGGTCGATGAGCCGTTGCTGCTCTTCCTCGATCGCTGCCAGGAGCGCAGCCTTATGCTGTACGACAAGCTCACTCAGCGCCATACGCGCATTGGGCGAGAGATCTTGATTTGAGCCAAAGCGCCGCCAAAGGTCGCCAATGGTCTTGCTCTCGTGATTCACGACGAATGCGCTGTCAACGACGCCCAGAGTCAGCGGCACAGATGTGCTGCGGTCCATCCCCTTCTCCGCAATGTAGCGCTCGGCGGAAGAAGCCCCCGAGGACACCACCGACCGGGTCTGCACGCTGCTGATTCCGTTTGCGCGCTGCCTGATATTCAGTTCCTCGACGGTCGAGATTGCAGGCACAACGTGCGGAATCAAAGAAAGCTCGGATTGAAGGGCGCGCTTTTCTATAGCGGTATCTACGATTCCGACGACGTGCAATCCATCTTTGCCGCGGATTAGATTCATCTGTCGGCCGGCGTCGAGATGGAGACGAGTAAGAGCAAGACTGGCTTCAAGCTCCGCTTCATCAAGGTCGCTTTCACTGAGACCGCTCGGCAGGCGAAGGGCCGGCAGACCCGAAGAGCGCGGCAGGCGCAGCCCATTTGCGTCCGCTGGCTGTTCAAACCAGTCGGGATTGGCAATGCTCCAGGGGAGAACGTCGTAATTAAGCTCAGCAATCTCAACTGTGCCGTAGTCGCGCAGTTCGACCGTGCGGTCCACTGGGTGGAAATCGCTCTCGCGGACTGTCAGCGTCTCCTGAAGCACCAAGGAGTTCCGATTCGATGCGGTCGTGGTCAGCTTTAGAAGGCTCTGCCCATCTCGTGTAACCTGATCACGCTGAATCGAGATGCGGTCGCGCCAATCCTTATAACTTGCGGCGGAAAGCGGTTCATCCCAGCTCACGCCGGCCTGGGCAAGTTGCTGCCTCAGCGCTTCATCCTCGGAACTTAGCTTGTTATGCCTGGGGCGCCGGAAGCCTTGCGCATCCCGATAGATCGCGCGCTCCACGCTGTGCTTCTGCGTAGTGATGCGGACCTTCTGATAAACAACACCGGGCTGCGCGTTGTGCTGCATTCCGGTGTCCCATTGCTCCGCGCTGGTCAAGAGGGCCGCGGGAGTGACCCTGGGCAATCTGTACATCCAGACGGAGAAGAAGGCGATCGCGGCAAGCGAGCAGAGCAACCCGCCCACCAGAAGGGGATTCGGTTCGGGGAAGCACATCTGTTTGACTCTCGACCAGAACTGCGACCGCCAATCTACCGAAACGCCCGGAGAAAACCTGGAGGTATCTGTGTCCGGCGCATTCGGCCTGCTTAACACGCCTTCCGTCTCCGGCTTTGTGGGAACGATCTGAAGGACAGCGGGAGGAGCATCGTCTTCGTCTTCAACGGCGAGGGCGTTCGAGTCCGTCTGAAGCAGCGGATCGAAGTAGGTGACTTCGCTGTTCACACCGAGGCTGTCGAAGGTAAGCCTCATCTCGATCCAGCGGCCATCGCTCAACTCAATGTGCTCCATTCTCACGCTGGGGCCATGCGGTGGCAGGTCTTCGAGGAGAATAAGCATCAGGCGAACATCGAACTCGCTAAAGACCTCGATCCCCCCTGCCTGGTCGGGCCTTTCGATGCGAACCGATTGCACACTGCGGCACGCCTCCACGTGATGCGAAGCGACGACCTTTCCATCGACAGCAATCGAGAGAACCCGCGGACGGTGCTGAAAGACATCTTCGTAGTGACGCGAAACAATCTGCGACATCTCTTTGAAACTGAGCGCGTGGAGATTGCGGCCGGCGAAACGCCTCTGCTTGCCTTGCTTGCCTGCGAGTTGCCGGAAGGGACCGCGGTCGCCAAGCGTTGGCCGGCGGAAGTGCTTATCGACAAGCGCCAGGCAGCGCTCACAACTCACAAGGTGCGAGAGGAGCGAGCATGGAATTGCCTTGGGGACCGGCGATTGGTAATGGCTTATCAGTTCCTCTTCCGTGAGGCAATCTCCATCGCGGGCGTGCATGATGGTAGCCCGAAGCTCTTGATGAAATTCCTGTGACGAGATCGGAGCCCATTGCAAATCCCCATTCTTCATACCGGCAAACTGAGAATCATCGGGACTGTCGAGATACCGCTGTAATTCTGTCCGGGCTTTGCTAAGGCTCGGCTGCACCACGGTGAGCGGGATGTTTGCGATCTCCGAGATCGCCTGCACGGAATAATCGTGGAAGAATCGGAAGATGAATAGGCTTGCGCTCTTCGTCTGCGCCTTGCGGTGGACTGCGTAGTGGCAAATTTGCCTCAGCTCATTCTGGCGTTCCAGCACGAAGGATTCTGAGTTAGCCCAGAATGCAAATTCCAGCGAGTCGAGCTCTATTGCGGAGACATTCTGCCAGGCGTTGCGCGACGATTCCGACAGGCGCGCCAGATGGATATTCCGCAGGCACTTGTACAGATAGTTCTCGAAATTTTCGACGCGGCTGAAATCGGGCTTCGCCAACCGGATATAGAGGTACAGGTCGTGGACGATGTCGAATGCGACATCCACGTCGCCGCGTGTGAGTCCCATTGCCCATTCCCGCAGCCGGTCATAGTATTCCTCAACGACCTTCTCAGGGCGCGGGACAGAAACCGGTCGTAGACCTTTTGGGTGGGAGTTTTGCATTCAACTGTAAAGAGAGTTTTTTGGCAAAAAACTTGCATGGATTTTCGTGAATGTTCGGTTAAGAACAAGTGGCCGCTTATCTGGGGAATTCCCTCTTATCAGGTTCGTCCGAGTTTCGTTATTTTTGCTACGCCAATGCAAGTTTTTACGTTGTTTTCATATGGATGACCGCGCCTGTAAAACTCTTGGCGGCTCATGGGCTTGCTGCTAAAGACAAGAAGGGGACATACGAGAGTTGAACAGGCAGGATGAGGTTCATAGCCTGTCATTCGCAACACTACACTGGGAACTTGCGACGGTGATCAATTCGAGGACGCTGCCAAGCTTTATTCGACACATATGACGGTGAGGCATGGTTGCCATCCGGCTAAATCCGCAACGACAGGTCTCATATCCCAGACAAGCGAATCTCCTTGTGGGTCCAGCGCAATCACGAAGGCTTTTTCCGCGAGGTGCAAGATCATACGTCTCATTCAGCACGGCCGCGTTCGCACAATCATCTGGCAGCCTGACTCGGCGTTATTGCAGCGCCGCTGACCAGCCTCATTGCACTATTCACAACTCTCTCCAGATCAAACGGAGCCGACCTGTCGAGGTAGAGCGCGGCCATACCATGCAGCAGGGCCCACAACTCATCGCCCAGCATCCGGGTATCCGCTTCGGTTGCATCCTTTCCCGCCAGTGGCCGTACCGCGCCGGCAATGACCTTGCACAGCGCCTGGGCTGACCTGCCAACCATGTCGTTGTCAATCGGCACTCCATCCATGCCGTTCATCAGCCGATAGAGCTGCTTGTGCTCAAGCATGAACCTCCAGTACCGCTCGGCCATGCTCAAAAGCGCAGCCCGGCTGTCAGCCGGGAGCTTCTCCGTCAACTCTTTTTCGAGCAGCGCAATCACTTCCACGGCAATCTGTGTTAGCAGATCCTCCTTGTTGCGGAAATGCTCATAGAGCAGCGGTGACGTATAGCCAAGCTCATGCGCCACGGACCGGATCGTTACAGCCGTCCACCCTTCCCGCTCGCCGATGGCGCGGGCCGTAGAGAGAATCTCCTCTCTGCCTGCTACCGGCCGCTTCCTGCCGCGATTCATCCTGATCTTTCGTTCTGTTGTCACGGTTTTCTTCACGCAATACAATCCATCCCGCGAAGTGCCGATTCCACCGCCGTCTGCAATGGCGTGTGTGGCTCCTTCCCCAAAAAACGCACCAGCTTCGTATTATCCAGTTGAATTGGCGTCTGCCAGAGCGTGCGTGTCGCGTACACCTCGCGCATCGTCTCGTTGAAGGGCGATGCCACATGGAACAGCCACCACGGCAAAGACCGTACGGGAATCGATTCGTCTCCCGCGGCTTTGCGGATCGCGGAGACTATCTCCGTCCCGTCGGCGTCCCAATGGCCCTTGAAGTGGAATCGCTCGAAATCGGCAAGTTCCTCTTCGCGATCCATCAGTTCCGCAAATGCCTCTGCCGCATCCGGCAGATAGGCCCAATCGTGCCCGATTCCTTTGCTCCCCGGATTGGTGATGCTCGTGACCGGATGGTTGGGCTTCACCATTCCCTGTGCGAACCAGTTGCTGCCTGGCCTGGGTCCGAAAAAGTCGCCCAGCCGCAGGATCAGTGAACGCACGCCCTCCCGCGCGGCAATCTCCAGCTTCTGTTCGAGAGCAATGCGAATCCGCCCTTTGTGCGTCGTGGCCTGCTGGGAAGAATCCTCGCAAAGCACCGGAAATGCGTCGGGGCCGTAGTTGTAGATCGTGCCCGGCAGCAAAATCCGCGCGCCGCTGGCCCTTGCGGCAGCAATCGTGTTTTCGATCATCGGCAGCACGAGCGTGGCCCAGTTTCTGTAGCCGGGCGGATTTACCGCATGCACAATAGCGTCTGTCCCGCGCGCAGCATCCACAATCGATGCCTGGTCCATCGAGTCGCCCGGAACCCATTCCCAGGAATCTGTCGGGCTTACCGGGCGTCCTTTGCGCGCCAATGCGCGAATTTTCCATCCATGCCGGGCCAAAGCGCGGGCGGTTTCGCCGCCGATTCCGCCGGTAGCGCCCAGCACAAGAACAATGTGATCCGTCTTTGTCATACCTTTCTCCTCCCTGCCTTGCACAGTAAATCTACCATCGATAGATTTATCGCCGCAAGGAGAGATTCAGAAAATCGCTATGATTCTGCCGCCTCTGTGCACTGCGGTTATAGGCGAAAGGATCGTCCAAGATGTTCTTTACCACGTTGGCGAAATAGTACGTATCGTAAAACCGGACTTCGATTTCGGCGGGCTTCATGAATACCCCATCACTGGGGCGAGAATGCCACACACCGCATCCAGCAAAATGCAGCAGACGATAGCAGCGCCAAGCCTTTGGCGCCCAAACGCGACACAATGCAGTTAAAATTGAGCAGACTTTTTTATAACTAATTTTGTTTTCAAGAACATAAATGCAACAAGCGCATTTATGGTTCTTAGAACCTTGCTGAGGTATACCTCAGCAAAGAATGCTGCAAATGCCGGTAAGGTCCTTTGAGAATAAGGCTTTACCGATTTTCTTGCACTGCAAATGCAATAAAAGCCCGCAAGACGTAAGATAAGAATTGATCGACTTATCCCCATCCCGCATCCGAGGCTTGACGCTCAATCCGGTCTTGCGGAAAATAAGAACTTCCAACCTATGCTGAACACTACGTCTGGCCCAAGTGCCCGTAGATACGTCTTTTCTGTTTTTATCTTCGACGTCGAATCGGGCGAACTGACACGCAACCGCCACACCGAGAGGATTCGTACGCAGACCTCGCGGCTGCTGACTATCCTTCTCGAACGGGCCGGCACAGTTGTGACTCGCGATGAGCTGCGCGATCTGATGTGGCCGGACGGCGAGTTTCTGGACCACGAGCGATCGATCAACCGCGCGGTGAACGAGCTGCGCGAGATTCTGCGCGACGACCCCCGCGATCCCAAGTTCATTGAGACTCTGCCTAAGCGCGGCTACCGCTTCCGGCCGGAAGTCAAAATGGAAGCCGCCGTAGCGGCCGACGCGCCAGCGGCCGCTGCATTACCAGAGCCTGTTCCAGAGTCGGCTGCGGGGCCTGCTTTAGAGCTCAGCCTGCTGCCGGCTTCTCTGGCCGTCAAGGTCGCGCCGGCACAGGCCGTTTCCCATAGCCCGCACCGCTGGCTCTTTGCGGCTGCAGCCTTGCTGGTTCTTGCGGCTGGCGCTCTGATTGTCTTGTCGGCGCTCTGGCCTGGGTTCAAGACCAAACCTCCGATACAGAGCAAAGTCGTACGCATGGCGATTGTGCCTTTCGACGTGCAGGGCGACGGCGCGGGACCACTGGCGGAGAGCTTTCGGCTGGACCTGATGGATACACTCGCGCAGCTTCCCAATGTCGAGCTCCACACGGCACACTCGCTGGGCCGCGAGCATCTGGATGATGCGGCGCTTGAAAATATGGCCCGCGTTCTGCAATTGGATATGTTGCTGATGGGCCATTTTGTCGTGCAGGACAACTACTGCACTCTGCAGTTGGAGTTGGTCCGCGCGCGCGACATGGCGCATCTCGCCTCCTTCCAATATAAGAGCCCGCGCGACGGCCTCTTCCGCATACGTAACGCCATACAGAACGATGTCTTTAACGAGCTGCAGCTCGCGGGCAAGCCACAGTCGGTGGTTCGCGGCAGCACGCAGGATGCGCAGGCATACAACAGCTACCTCCAGGCACGCGAGATGGCCGGCCGGTACACGGTGGAAACGCTGACCCATGCGCTTGAGCTCTATCAATCCGCCATCGGCCGCGACCCGAACTTTGCGATGGCGTATGCCGGGATGGCAAGCGCGCATCTGGCGCTCTCGGACTCCGACGGATTTGCCGCGCACCTGCCGCTGGCGAAGCACATGGCCGAGCAGGCTCTCGAACACGACCCGAATCTCGCCGAGGCCCATGCCGCACTGGGTGGCGTTGCCTTCCGGCTGGACTGGAACCCGGCTCGCTCGGAAGCGGAGCTGCGCCGTGCCGTGGATCTGGAGCCGCACAACGCCTCTTATCACGCCTGGCTGGCGAAAACCCTTGTGGCCATGGGCCGCTTTGACGAGGGGCTGCAACAGGTGGACCTCGCTCGCACGGAGGACCCGTTGTGGCCCACGGTTTACGTGATTGACGTTTCTTCCTCCGGTGAGGCCCATCGCCCGGCGCGCATGATTGCCGCTGCGAAAACCGCGCTTGAGCTCTTTCCCCGGTCCGTTGGCGTGCATGACCTGCTTGCGTGGTCGTATATGACAGCGGGCCGCTACAAAGATGCGAGCGACGAGTGGCGTGTCATGGCAGAGATGGAAAAGGATGACGCCCGCGTTGCGCTGGAAGACAGTAGCCGCACCGCATTGCAATCAGGCGGACTCAAAGCGTGGGCCGTTGTTCGCGTGCGCGCCATTGAGGCTCACGACAAGGGTACGCTGCGGCATCCCAACGACTTTGATCCGGCGGAATGGTATGCCGCCGCCGGTGAACATGGCAAGGCCCTGGCTGAGCTGCGCAAAATGGTTGATCGCCATGACAATACATGCACGGCGATGGCCGTCAATCCCATGTTCTACCCGCTGCATCATGATCCGGAGTTTCTCGCGCTGCTTGCTCGCATCGGCCTTGCGCCGCCTTCGCCTTATCCTTCTGCTGCGCCGCTTAAAGAAACACATACTGCTGCTGCGCGATAATCGGACGCCTGCCAAGTTTGTCAGTGAGAGCGCGGTGCGATTAACTGCGCCGCGCTCTCACTGCATGTAACCGTGCAATACCTCTATTGCACAGCCAGTTGGACATCAAGCTCGTGGCTGACGCTTCCAGAGGAGGCCACGACTTGCAGTGTTGTGGTGCCGGTTATGGCTTCATAGAGTGGTTGCGATGTCGATGCCGTGTGTTTGGAATCGCCACTGTATTTCGCCGTGATCGAGTGGGTGCCGACTGCAAGATTGCTGACCTGCACGGTGGCTTGCCCATCCGTGAGGCTCGCGGCATTGCCGAGCGCTGTCGAGCCATCGTAGAAGGTAATGCTTCCAGTGGCAGCCTTGTCGCCGCCGGAGACCTGCGCGGTGAAAGTGACTGCGGTTCCAGAGACAACCTTCGACTCGGAACTCTCTACAAGTACTGCGGTAGACGATGAAGCGGAGCTGCCGCCGCCGCACCCAGACAGAGAGCCGAACGCCGCCATGACTACCAGCATCATCGCCAACGCCCACTTGCGGCGGGTGCGAATTCCCACCAGGAACAAGCCGACAACGCCGCCCAATTCCGTGGCGACTGCCCATCCTGTTTTTGAGCTGGCTGTCTGCGGCGTGAATGGTCCCTGCATAGCGATTGTCAGGTTCGATTGTCCTCCGCCTGCCTGGAGGGTCGATGGAGAGAAGTTGCAGGTTGTGCCGGCCGGTAATCCGCCGGCGCAGCTCAGAGAAATCGCGCCGGAGAATCCGAGAATCGGTGACACTGTGAGCGCGCCTGTTGTGCTGCCTCCGGCGGAGACGGTCAGCGCGGATGGGTTGGAGGTGACGGTAAAGTCCGGAGGCGTTACGACGATTGTCATGGGGCCGGCCGTCACAGAATTGAAATCCTGATCGCCGGAATAGATGGCCGTCACCACATTCGTGCCTGCCGGTAAGACAGCGCGCATGCTGACGCCCAGAACGAGCGGCGACTGCGTGGCTGCAAGAACAGAGGGAGGCGCAATCGCCTGCGGCTGACCTCCGTTCACGGATGTGAAGAACTGCACCGTTCCTTGCGGATCGTTGTATCCGTATTGACCGAAGCTAAAGCCCGTAACAGTCATATTCAGGCTGGTTTGTTGTCCGGGTTGCACATAGGGCGCCGTGGTCGTGAGCGTCACCGGTGGAGTGTTTTTCAGAATCGTTGTTGTGATCTTCGGGCTCGTGGAGGACGCATAATTCGAATCCCCCAGATATTGGGCATAAACCACGGCTGTTCCGGCGTCGGACTGTTCGGTCGTACTGCCCTGCCCGTTGACCAGGGTGATGTATCCGAAGATATTGCCCGTGCCGGTGACAAGCACATTGCCGGTAGGCACAGGACCGCCCGCCTTCGCCGGAGCCACCTTCACCGTATAAGTAAACGACTGCCCATACGCGATAGTGGCTGGCGTCTGCACGATTGTGGTTACGGTAGCCGCGCCCGCCGCGGGCGTGACATTGAACTGAGACGAGTAGGCGTGGTTCGGATCGGTTCCTGAAACGGCGGTAAAGTTCGAGTCGCCGCTGTAACCAACGCTAATGTTGTGAGTGCCTACTGTCGTAAATGTTGTCGTATAGGTCACGTTCGCGTATGCGGCGCCATTGTTCACAATGGGGAGGGCGCTGCCCAACGGCTGCCCGTTGTCATAAAACTGGAACGTGCCGGTTGGAATTGTGGTGCCCCATCCGGGGGGAATGCTCGCCGTCAGATTTACAGGAGATCCCGCGGGTAATTGGTAGAAGCTGATGCCGACCTCTGTGTAGATCTGTTGCTGCTGAAAGGTCACGTTCTGAGGGGTGGAAGTGCTGGTGCTGAAGCTGCTGTCGCCCACATACTGAACCGATACGTTGCTTGTGCCCACCGGGAAGGTGTAAGCAGTCCGATCGTCGGTTTCGATATAGGCTGTTCCGCTCGACGATAAAGGAGCGCTAAGAACGACTTTACCGCCGTTGAGAATATTTACGGTGCCAGTGGCAAGCCCTTTGCCTGATTTGCCTGCGACATTGACGCTGAAGTAGAACGGCGCTGCATACTGCGCAGTGCCTGCGTATGGAATCACCGAATTCGTAGCAGGATCGGCAACAGACAAGCTGACCGTTACCACGCTGCTTTCCGGAGCGACTGTAAGCGGCACCGGAGCCGAAGTGCTGCTGGCGAATGTTCCGTCGCCGGCGTAGCGGGCAGTAAGATTGTAGGTTCCTCCGGGAAGGTTACTCACGGGACCGTCATAGTTGCCGGAACCGTCAATGGTGACGCTCCCTGCATCGCCAAATTTGTCTGTGACCAGGGCGACATCCCCGGTGGGCACCGAGCTGGTTCCAGCCGCCGGCGCAACGTGGATGTGTATCGTAGCGGGTTGGCCGTGCGTCAGCGTTGCCGAGTCAACGGTCAACGTTGTTGTGGAACCGGCGGAAGAAGTGGCACTGGACCAGTTCGCCACCAGGTTTGCGGCGTTCACCGTTCCAAGTCCGGTCGCCATGTCGTAGCCAGGGCCGGCGCTCCATTCCGCCGTCGAGGTTCCGTATCCGGGAAGGCCGGGGTCGCTGTTGCTTCCCATCGTAATGTCGTTGAAGTTGCACGAGCTCGGCTGCGTTGGATCAATCAACGTCGAAGAGTCGCAGGAGGATGCTTTGTCCATAGCAGCCAATCGATAGAAGAGGTAGTTTGCCTGCCCCTGGAAGGCTCCGTTCTTCTGCTCGACCAGAGCCATGATGCCCGCCATGGACGGCGCTGAAGCGGAAGTGCCACCGATGGATCCCCACGTCGCAAGCACAGACTGGCCATTCAGCGTTTGCGTCTGGCAGCTCCCCGTGATGCAGACGAGATATGGATCCTGCTCTCCCGATGCGGTCAACGAAACGTCGGGGATGTCGCGTGCGCTATCCTGCGGAACTCCATTGCCTGTCTGCCACGAGGGCTTTGCATACCCCGAAAGGCAGGTCTCGTTTCCCTGGTTGTCGATGGAGGCCTGAGTGCAGTTACTGGAACCGCCGCCTCCGCCCGTAAGGATGTACCACGTCTCGCCGGAGGCGCAATTCGTGCCGGTTTGCGGCAGAGTCGGGTCGCAACTCTGATTCCATGCCTGCTCGGGGATATAGCCAAGGGCGGAGTCGAATGCAGAGCCGTTGTTCGGCTGCCAGTAAGTGGTATAGTTGCTCCCTTCGTTGAACTGCGTTCCTCCAACCGCAACATTATACGGAGTGGATGCGACTCCGCTGACGCTTGGGTCGTGGAGCGCAGGCCCTTCGGGCTCCTGGCCCGCGTTCTGCAACTCTCCATCGCATTCGGCGGCTCCGCCGTCTCCTGTGGAGGCAAAGACCGTAATGCCTTCCGCCGCTGCCTGTTGCCACAATGCGTTGTAAAACGCGTTCCCGGCCGGCCCCATCAGCGGTTCGCACTGCCCATAGCTAATGCTTATGATCGGCGAAAGAACATTATCCACGATGTAAGCGGAAGAGAGATCAATGCCGTCCGTCGTGTCGGTATTGGCACTTTCAACAAGGTTAATCGTGGCCCCTGGAGCCGCTGCGGCAGCCCATTCCAGATCGAGAGTAGACTCCACCTGGTCTTGTCCGTTGTTTGGGTATCCCGGGTCTGTGCCGTTGAGGATGATATTCGGATCGTTCTCCGGCAGTCCGAAGATGCTGCGGAACGCCTGCACATCCGCTAAGGAAATATCGCTCCGGCCAACGACCGCAATCGATACGCCCGCGCCGTTTACGCCGCTCTTCAGCAGCGGAGACTCGTTGTAAATCTTCTGGAAGTCAGCCGGCGCCAGGTAATAATAGTAGTTGCCGTTCCCGTCCGTATTCGTGAACTCAGGATTGACAGGAACGCCTTTGCCTTCCGCGTTTCGCTTCATCACTTGGAGCTTGGAATGATTCGCTTGTTTGTGGAAGTCGTTCAGAGACAGCACCCCGGAAACAACGGGAGTAAGCGCCTGCGGAATTGAGATTTCGGAGGAATTTGCAATATGTGTCTGCCCATTCTGCTCGAACTGGTGCATCGAGGTGTGGAATGCGCTGTTCACCTGCTGGGCCGTGCCCGAGAACTCGATCCACTGCCGGCCCTTGCTCACCGCCGTTGGCTTCAGTCCCCACGACTGCAGCCATGTATTTACCTTCGCCAGGTCGTCATCGGAGGGCCCGAATTGCGCGGCGAATTGCGCAGGCGTCAGCCATTTGTGGTAATTCGCGGAGCCCTTCTTGTTCTGGTTCTCGATCAGGCTGTTCAGGGAGGCCTGCTGTGCGGGACTCGGCTTCAATACAAGCATCATGCGCTGTAAGGAGTGGCCGTTCTCGACCGCACCCAGATCGTGGGCGGTTTTGATGGCCGCAGGCGTCGTTCCCGCCAGGGTTGTGCGGGTTGATTCGTCAATCGCACGGGTAATCCTGGGGGCAGGAGCGGAGGACTGAGCAAAGGCGAGAGACGCCAGGAAGGCCATCACAAAACAGATACAAAGCAACCGCACACGGGATGAAGCAGAATTCATGTTGTTAGTCCTCTTTAGAAATTCTTGCTGCTCAACAACACATACGAAACGACAACCGTTCAAAAGGCCGGCATGAATCTCAAAAAAGCTGAATCAGCCTTGCAGGAAAAGCACACGTCCAGCTTGGCCGCGGAGACAGAAGCTCCTGGCGTCCGCTCCCCGAAGGAAGCCTCGCTGCGTGACTCAAATAGAGGTGCGACTACAAATTCCGCCTGAGGTATGTATGGGGAGGCAGGTCGGTGAGCGAATTGTCTGCTCGATATTGGGTCAGAGTTTAGGCGTATGCAGAATGGACTGCAATGGAAGGAAGCTTATTTAAATGTCCAGAAAGTATCGCACTCTAACATACTTTATATGAGCAATTTGATCCGGACACGTTCGCGACCGGAAGGCGTGTCGCAGGGGCAGTTAAATGCCGGGTGAATTTTGTGCTAACTTTGAATCACACGGAAGTCAGACTATCTCGCTCCCGCCAGGCGGGGCGGGCAACGGATCGTTGTCGCGGTCCGTTACCTCGGCCAGAGCAGCGAGCTTTGCCGCCAGCGCTTCCGACTGGCTGGAATGGAAGGCGCTCTGCGGCGCGCGCCAGTTCCAGTTGCCGCTGCTAACAGCCGGCGTGTTCATGCGCGCCTCGGAGCCCAGCTCCAGCAAATCCTGCGCGGGGACAATGGCGGTGTCCGCAATGCTGGCCCCTAAGGCGCGAATGAGCGGCCAGACGGGGCGGTCGACCACCGGGCCGACGAGGGCTTCAACTGCCACCCGTTCGGCTTTATTCGCCGTGTTCCACCAGCCCTGGGTCGTGTCGTTGTCGTGTGTGCCGGTGTAGGCGACTGTGTCCCACGAAAAGCGATGCGGCAGATGGCCGTGCGCGTCTTTGCTGCCGAAGCCGAATTGCAGAACCTTCATGCCCGGCATTCCCGCCTCTCCGCGCAGACGCTCCACTTCCGGAGTGATGACGCCGAGGTCTTCGGCCACAATCGGCAAAGGACCAAGCCCGGATTCGAGCGCGTTGAAGAGCGGCATGCCCGGCCCTTTGACCCACTGGCCGTTAACGGCGGTTTCTTCTTCGGCGGGGATCGACCAGTAGGCTTCGAATCCGCGGAAGTGGTCCAGGCGGAGGATGTCGTAAAGCTCGCAGGAGCGCCGGATGCGCTCGATCCACCACTCATAACCACGTTCGGCGAGCGCATCCCAGCGGTAGACCGGATTACCCCACCGCTGGCCGGTCTCGGAGAAGTAATCGGGCGGCACGCCGGCTACGTGAATCGGCTTCAGCTCCTCGTCGAGCTCGAATATCTCCGGATGCGTCCATACGTCGGCGGAATCCATGCTGACAAAGATGGCAATGTCGCCGAGAATCCTGATCTTGTTTTGCGCGGCGGCCCTGCGCAGCGCGTCCCACTGGAGCGAGAAGGCAAATTGCAGCGCCTGCTCCTCGGCCAGTTCCCTGCCGTGCTCGGCGATGAACCGGTCGAGCGCTTCGGGATGACGACGACGGAGACCTTCCGGCCACTCGGCCCATGCGCCGGTGTGGTGAAGCTCGCGCAGCACGGCGTACATGGCGTAATCGTTCAGCCAATAAGCCTGCTGGCGGCAGAAGCGGTCAAATGCCTGCCACTGCTCGGCGAGCTTTGGCTCACCCTGTCCGCGGTCGAGAAAATTTCCCGCAGCCTGCTTGAGCAGCGGCAACTTCTCGCGGTCTACGGCTTCGTAATCGGCGTGCGCAGCGCCGGGCTCGACCGCGGCAATCCGCTCAGGTGCAATCCAGCCCCACTCGGCCAGCACTTCCAGGCTCACGAGCGAGGGATTGCCGGCAAAGGCCGAGGTTCCCGCATAGGGCGAGTTGCCATAGCCGGTGGGACAAAGCGGCAGCACCTGCCAGATGTGCTGCTTGGCCGCAGCGAGGAAGCGTACAAACTCGTGCGCCGCGGGACCAAGGTCGCCGACAGGTCCCGACGAAGGCAGCGATGCGATGTGAAGGAGAACTCCGGAGGAGCGCTGGAATTGCATGAATCCATTATCAGGGTTCGCGTTAGGGCCTGACCCACTACAATGGCTGAGTTTGCGGCGGCAGCTTCGCCGCGCAGTGAAAATCCAACGTACAGCGAGGGGCAGAGTGAGAGCCAGTTCCGCGCAGAATAGCTTCGTCTCACCGTTTCGGATCATGACAATCGCGTTTCTTGGCCTGGCAGCTTTTACCGGCAGCGCGCAAACCTCGCTGCCGGCGCAGGTTGAGCTCTCCTCCGGCTGGCAATTGCAGGATTCGGCCAAAGTGGCTGGAGTCGGCGCGGCACTCTCCAGCGAAAAAGCAGATACAAAGGACTGGCACGCCGCCATCGTTCCCGGCACGGTTCTCACTGCGCTCGTGGCCGATCACACCTATCCCGAGCCGCTCTATGGCGAGAACAACCGCCCCGAGGTCATTCCCGAAAGCCTGAACAAAACCTCGTACTGGTATCGCACCGTCGCGGAAATTCCCGCCGACTACAAAGGCCGCCGCATCTGGCTCAACTTCGACGGCATCAACTACGCCTCCGAGATATGGGTCAACGGCGTGCAGGTTGGCACGACGCGCGGCGCCTTTATCCGCGGCAGGTTTGACATCACGGACCGCATCAAGTTCGGCGCTGGGCCCGGCCCGCGAGCTGCCATCGCCGTCCTTGTGTCACCGCAGCCGCACCCCGGTGTTTCCCACGAGCACACCCTCCGCGCCGGCATGGGCCCCAACGGAGGCATTACCGCCATCGACGGGCCAACCTTTCTCTCCACGATCGGCTGGGACTGGATTCCCGCCATCCGCGACCGCGACACCGGCATCTGGCGCAAGGTCTTTCTCTCGGCATCCGGCAACGTGCTCGTCAAAGACCCGCTCGTTACGACGGACCTGCCGCTACCGAGGACCGATTCAAGCGACATTACCGTAGAAGCCACGCTGGAAAACGTGACTGGCAGGCCGCAGAAGGGCATTCTCAAGGGCAGCATCGAAAACATCGCCTTCGAGAAAGAGGTGGAAATTCCCGCGCACGGCGTGCAGAAGGTTTCCTTTGACCCGAAGACCGATGCGGCGCTGCATCTCGACCATCCGCGGCTTTGGTGGCCGAACGGCTACGGGCCGCAGAACCTCTACCAGCTTCACCTGAGCTTCGAGCAGAAAAACACCGTCTCCGACGCCGAGGACGTTTCCTTCGGCGTGCGAAAAATCACTTATTCGGTGCCGGACTCCGAGAACCTCACCATCAGCGTCAACGGCGTGCGCGTCTTTATCCGTGGCGGCAACTGGGGCCTGGATGAAGCCTTGAAGCGCCTGCCCCGCGAGCGGCTCGAAGCGCAGATTCGAATGCACAAGCTCGCCAATCTCAACCTCATCCGCAACTGGGTGGGGCAGAGCACCAACGAAGACTTCTACGCGCTCTGCGACAAGTACGGCATCCTTATCTGGGACGAGTTCTTCCAGCCCAACCCATCGGACGGCCCCGACCCGACCGATCTCGACACCTACATTGCGAATGTTCGCGATAAGATTCTGCGCTTCCGCAATCATCCTTCGATTGCGGTCTGGTGCGCGCGAAACGAGGGCTTTCCGCCCAAGGAGATCGACGACCGCCTACGCGTTCTGATGGCCGAGCTTGAGCCCACGCGCCGCTACCAGCCCAGTTCTACCTCCGGTGCCGGCGTGCGCTCGCATGGGCCATATCACTGGCGTACTCCGGTCGAGTTCTACAAAATCACCGACGACTTCTTCAAGACCGAAACCGGTTCCATGTCCGTGCCAACACTTGAATCCATCCATGGAATGCTGCCGCAGAAGGACTGGGAGACGATCACCGATGCGTGGGCCGAGCACGACTTTACCCACGGCGCGCAGGAGGGCGACAAGTACCCCGGCATCCTGGCCGCTCGCTATGGAAAGGTGCTGAACCTTGCCGACTTCGTTCGCAAGGCGCAACTGATGAACTACGAGGCTTTCCGCGCCATGTACGAGGGGCGCGACGCCGTGCTCTTCCACCCGGCCACGGCCGTCATTACCTGGATGAGCCACCCGGCGCAGCCCAGCTTTGTCTGGCAGCTTTATCACTACGATCTCGAACCGAACTCCTCGCTCTTTGCCGTGCAGAAGGCCGGCGAGATGCAGCACATCCAACTCAACGAGCTGAACCGAACCGTGCAGGTCATTAACAACCTGCCCGAAGCGCTCTCAAAAGCCACGGCCCGCGCGACGATCTACAACCTTGATGGCTCCGTTGCCGGAGTGCACACGTGGCCCGTGGAAGCGCCGGCCTCGCTCACCACCACGCTCGGGCCGCTGGAGCTTCCTTCGGCGCACTCGGAGTTCTACTTCCTCAAGCTCGACCTCACCGACGCCACCGGCAACCTGCTCTCGACGAATTTCTACTGGCGCAATAGCGGCAGCGATCCCGACGATCTGACCCCTCTTAACATGCTGCCCACGGTCGCGCTTGAGCCAACCATCGCGCGGCAGGACAACAGCGACGGGACACGCGTCACTGTCACCCTCCGCAATCCGTCGAAGGCCGTCGCGCTCATGGCGCACGTGCAGCTCCGGCGCAAGGGCGGCAACCGCATCCTGCCTGTCTTTTACAGTACGAATTACGTGACGCTCACGCCGGGTGAAAGTTGGACAATCACGATGGACGCTGCCACGGCGGACCTGCACGGAGAAGATGCGCTTGTGGTCGTCGATGGGTGGAACACGACGGTGGCCACGGCGACCGCGCCCGGAGTCTCGATCGCGCCGAATACCGAAGCAGACCCGAGCCGCTCGCCGGTAACGGGCCTTCCCATCCAGACCGTCGGCCTGCGCTGAACAAAGGGCTCCGTGCCTTTCCTTTGTTCTCGCACAAAGACCCCCTGTCCCATCCTTGCGCCTTTTTTCTGGCGCAAGGGTGGGACAGCACAAACCTTCCCCTCACATCGAAGCTAATACTGAATCACCGGCAAAGGCTGCTCTGCTCCCACCGTTCCAACCGCAATCTCGGCGCGGTAGAAATCCTCATCCTTCTTCGGGAAGCCCGCCAACCGCCGCAGCATGGCAATCTGGCCGGTGTGCGTAAGCGCATCAGCCACAGGCCCCTGAAAGAGCCTTTCGAGCGGAGCCTGCAACGGCTCTCCACTGGCCAGCAGCGCGTCCAACGCCGTGAGCGCCGTGAAGAACCGCTTCTTCTCCTCGGTCCACGGCAAGGGATCAGAACTGCGCCACTTCTCCACGCCCCTGCCAATGCTCAGCGCCCAGTCGAAGAGGTCTCCCATATGCGCCAGAATCGCGGCTGGCGTCCGTCCCGCGCCGTTAAACTCAGCAAACACATCTGGCGCGCCATCCAGCGCCCGCGCCGCCCGGTAGGCCAGAGTGGCCAGCGTATGCCGCAAAAACTCGCGTTTCCCGTCCATGTTCCCATCCTTGCCGACACTATAAAACGCCCGCCGCCACAAAGGTGGAATTTTCTGTTAAACTGAAAGTTCTGAGTTCAACAGCAGGAAGAAGCCATGTCAATCCATCCAGTTATGCAGCGCCTGGCCGATAAGCTCAAGCGCACCGATTTGCCCGCGTTCGTTCCCGGCGACCAGATTCGCGTCCAGGTCAAGATCAAGGAAGGCGACAAAGAGCGCCTTCAGGCCTTCGAAGGCCTCGTCATCGCCATCAACCGTGGCCCCCAGGGCACCTTCACCGTCCGCAAGATGAGCTTCGGCCAGGGCGTCGAGCGCATCTTCCCCTTCAACTCGAAGGTTGTGGACCGCATCGAGAAGATTCGCAGCTACAGGGTGCGCCGCGCCAAGCTCTTCTACATTCGCGGACTGCGCGGCAAGGCCGCCCGTCTCAAGGAAGTGGGACGCGAGGTCGCCGCAAAGGCGTAAGCCTTTCGAGGCTCGTCCTCGTTCTATCGATTCACCCGCAACCCTGGCCACAGTGCCGGGGTTGTTTTTTGCGCCTTGCAATACCATGTGGATGGAGGACGAGCGATGACGATTGCACAGACTCCCGAGCCGCCATACTACGCCGTCATCTTTACCTCTCTGCGAACGGAAGGCGACAACGGCTACGACAACATGGCCGAAGCGATGGTATGGCTCGCGGCCACGCAACCCGGCTTCCTGGGAATCGAATCGGCGCGAGAGAGCCTCGGCATTACCGTCTCCTACTGGGAGAGCCTCGAAGCCATCGCCGCGTGGAAGCAGAATTCCGCGCACCTTGTGGCGCAGCGGCGCGGCCGCGATGAGTGGTACGCGGACTTCAAGGTCCGCATCTGCCGCGTGGAGCGCGATTATTCCTTCGAGAAGCCGTAGCTGCAACTGACTATACTTCCAGCATGGCCCAAATCCCTGGGAAACGCTCTGGCTGCGGCTGGGCGCTCGAAGAGGCGGCACGCAAACACGGCGCACTGCACATTGCCGGCGTAGACGAGGTGGGCCGCGGGCCGATCTTCGGGCCGGTTGTCGCCGCTGCCGTCATTTTCCCCGAGGGCTGCCACCCGCAGGGCATCGACGACTCGAAGAAGCTCACCGAAAAGAAGCGCATCGCGCTCGACACCGAGATTCGCACTAACGCCATCGCTTTCGCCATTGCAGCCATCGATGTCGAAACCATCGACCGCATCAATATTCGGCGGGCCTCGCTGCTCGCCATGCGCCTCGCCGTTTCTCAACTCGCTCTCGCGCCGGACTGCCTTCTCATCGACGGTAAAGACACAATCGACTGGCCCTGCACGCAACAATCCGTTGTCAAAGGCGATGCGACCAGCGTTTCCATCGCCGCCGCCAGCATTCTCGCCAAGGTTTACCGCGACCGCATGATTGTAGAGATGGACGAGAAATTTCCCGGCTACGGCCTGGCGCGCCACAAAGGCTACGGAACCGCGACCCACCTTGCCGCGCTCGCCCGCCTCGGCCCCACGCCGCTTCACCGCCGCAGCTTTGGCCCCGTGGCGCAAGCGCTGCTCGCATTCCGGTAAGCTCAGGCTGTGACGGGCTTCTTCTTTTGCGGCTTCCATAGTGCATAGGCAACGCGCGCCAGCAGCAGGAGCGCAATGATTGCCGTGAGCGGCAGCGGAGTCAGCACGCCTGTCTTTACCTGCCACCAGAAATGCACGACGCCGCAAATTGCGGCAATATAAATGAGCTTGTGTAGCAGGTTCCAGCGCCTGCCGCCCAGCTTGCGGATTGCCCAGGTCGTCGAGGTCAGCGCGAGAGGAAGCAGAAGCAGCCATGCCGCCGCACCAGCCATAATAAATCTGCGCTTGGCAATGTCGTCGAGCATTGTGTGCACGTCGAAACCCGAGTAGAGCGCGACGTACGCCAACATATGAATCGTGGCGTAAAAGAAGGCGAAGAGGCCCAGCAGACGCCGGAAGCGCGCAAGCCACGCAAGCTTCGCAGAAAGCCTTCGCACGGGCGTTACGGCAAGCGTCAGGGCCAGCAGCACGAGCGTTGTGTAGCCGGTCGAGAGCGCTATTCGCGCCGAGGGGTCTGCGCCGAGGCCCTCCGGCGTCAACGCTCCGTAGACCAGCAGCGCCAGCGGCCACAGGCAGGCGATCCAAGTCAACGTTTTGAGCAGAATCAGGGTCGAGCGTCTCATTCTTTAGCAGGTCGGCGAGTTAGCAAGTCAGCGGTCGGTGGAACGGTCTGCGTGTTTCGCAAATCGCGCCTCAGTAATATCGGCGCAGGTCCATGCCCTTGTAGAGCGAGGCCACCTGGTCGCCGTAGCCGTTAAACATCAGCGTGGTTTTGCGCTGCGCGTAGAACGGCAGCCCGATGCGCCGCTCGGTCTTCTGGCTCCAGCGCGGATGGTCCACGTTCGGGTTTACGTTCGAGTAAAAGCCGTATTCCTGCTCGTTCTGGTCGTTCCACGTGGTATGCGGCTCCTTGGCCACAAAGCGCACTGTCACAATCGACTTCGCGGACTTGAAGCCGTACTTCCACGGCACCACGACGCGCACCGGCGCGCCGTTCTGGTTCGGCAGCGTCTCGCCGTACATCCCAAAGGTCAGCAGCGTAAGAGGATTCATGGCTTCGTCCATTCGCAGCCCCTCGGAGTAAGGCCACGAGATCGCCGAATCGCCTGCCCACGGCTCGACTTTTTTGTCGTAGTAGGAGAGAAACTGCACGAATTTCGCCGTCGAAAGGGGGTCGCATTGCTTGATGAACTCCGACAGCGAGTAACCCACCCACAGAACCACCATGCTCCATGCCTCGACGCAGCGGTGCCGGTAGATGCGGTCTTCGAGCGGGTGCAGCTTTAAGAGCGCGTCGATGTCGAAGGTCTTTGGCGTTTTCACCAGCCCTTCTACACGCACCGTCCACGGGCGCACAGGCAGCCGGCCTGCGTTCTTTGCGGGCTCGCTCTTGTCCACGCCGAACTCGTAGTAATTGTTGTAGCTGGTCACATACTGGTAGCTCGTCAGGTCTTCGCCGGTGGTTGTCAGCGGGCTCTTCACGGTCTGGAGCCTGGTTCCGGCAAAAACTCCGCTCGTGGGTGAGACAATCTGCGCGATGCGCTCCGCTCCCAGCGCCGCCGCGCCCACGGCAACCGCGCCGCGCAGAAACCGCCGCCGGTCCAGGTACTGCTCCCTGGGCGTAATGGCAGACGAGGGAATGTCCGATGGCTTCAGGATGAGCATGGATGACCTCAGCGATTATTAGACACCTGCGGGCTGGTTCTGTCCTGCTGAAAATTGGCCTCCGCAGACGTTACGAACTGGTTCCCGTGTCGGCGCGGAACGGCCATTGCCGCAGCGCACGCGCTCGCACAAAGTAGATCAGAGAGCCGGAGATTCCGATTCCGGCGGCAACCGCCATACCGCCCAGCGCATTTACGCGATTCGCGAGGATGAAGACAAAGCCCGCCATGCCGATGAGCGGAGGGAGCGGATAGAGCGGAATGCGAAAGGGCCGCGCAAGCTCCGGCTGCTTGATTCGCAGCCAGATCACGCCCGCCTGCTGCAGGAAGAATTGCAGCAGTATGCGCGTGACGACGAGCATCGTAATGACCTGCTGGAGCGAGAAAAAACAGAAGAGTGCGGCCACTACGCCGAGCGCCACGAGCGAGCGGTGCGGGATATGGTGTTTCGGATGGACGGCGGCGAGAAAGCGGAAGTAGTTCCCTTCCCGCGCCGCGGCATACGGCACGCGCGAGTAGCCGAGCAGCAACGAAAAGACCGAGGAAAAGGCTGTCCACACTACCAGCGCAGCCATGAGCGCGCCGGCCCAGCGGCCGAAGGACGAGCGCGCGATTTCCGCGACGAGTTCCAGATGAGAGGCTGCACCCGCCGCAGCTTTCGCGCTGTCACGCACCGCAGGCAGCGCGGCCAGGTTCATTGCCACATACATGGCGGAGACAAGGACCACCGAGAGCAGAATGGCGCGCGGAATCGTGCGCTCCGGCTGCCGCACCTCGCTGCCGAGAAACGTGATGTTGTAGTAGCCCCAGTAGTCGTAGGTGGCAATCAGAGTAGCCTGCGCAAGACCACCAAGCGTCAACGCAACGGATTGCGCAGGCGAGGCCGGTAGATGCCATCCCGTAGCGGAGGCGTGTGCGAAGCCCGAGACGATTACGCCCGCAATCGCGGCCATTACGCCGGTAAAAAGCACCCACGCGAGGCGCGTCACGGCGGAGAGATTGCGATAAAGCAGCGCCGTTACCAGCAGGCAAGCTCCGGCGGCGGCAAGGCTCGCGTAATGCAGTTGCGGCAGGACCGCGAATGGAGCCGAGTTGATTCCCGGCCAGAACCATCCAAGAAATCCGGCAAGGCCGATGCAGCCCGAAGCAATCGACAGCGGCGCCGAAAAGCTCAACTGCCAGACATAGAGAAAACTCAGCCAGTTGCCTGCCCGCTCCGCGCCGTAGATTTCGCGCAGAAAGGCATACGAGCCGCCGGCCCGCGGAAAGGCCGCGCCCAGTTCAGCCCATACGAGGCCGTCGCAGACCGCAATCGCCGCGCCCAGCAGCCACGCCCATACCGAAAGCCGGAAGCCGGCCGCGGCGATCACCAGAGGCAGCGTGATGAACGGCCCTACGCCGATCATCTCCAGCATGTTGAAGAGGACGGCCGAGCGGAGGCCGATGCGCTTTTCCAGACCTGAAGTGTCACCGGCGCTATGCGCGCTGGCGACCTGCGCGGTGCTGCTCGTGTTCGTGGATGGCGAAGGAGAGGATTCGAGTCGGGTCAAAGCGAGGTTCCTGTGTTGCTCTGGCGGATTGTACACTGACGGCACGTATGTTCCTTTTGATGAGAGCGTTTGGCGCTTCGGTGCGGCGTGTCGGCGTGTGGGCTGGCGCAATCGGTTTGTCTACGGCTTTGGTCCTTTTCGGCTCGGCTGCGCTTTGCGCGCAGTCGCCTGATCCTGCTGCCATCGCGCCGCACGAGGCCGGCTCCATGCCGCTCCCACTCGGCGAGGACCGCGGCGCGGCGGCGCTCGAAGAATCCCTGCGTCGGCTCAACACCACTGCCAGCGTGATGATGATTGTGGCCCACCCCGACGACGAGGACGGCCCGCTACTCACTTACCTCAGCCGCGTGCAGGGCGTTCGCACCATCCTTTACACACTCACACGCGGCGAGGGCGGACAGAACGCGATGGGAGCCGAGACCTACGATGCGCTCGGCCTCATCCGCACCAATGAATTGCTTGCCGCAGACCGCTATTATGGCGTGACGCAGATGTGGGGCACGCAGGCTGACTTCGGCTTCTCGAAGACGCAGGAAGAATCCTTCGCGCGCTGGCAGCACGACCGCGTTCTCTACGATGCCGTGCTTGCGGTGCGCCGCATGAGGCCGCAGGTCATTGTCGCCACGTTCATCGGCGCGGTGAGCGACGGCCACGGACAGCACCAGGTCTCCGGCGAGATCGCGCAGGAGGTTTTCAAGGCCGCAGGCGACCCGAAGGTCTTTCCCGACCAGTTGAAGGACGGCATTGAGCCCTGGCAGCCGCTCGCCGTGTACGGCATGGTTCCCTTCGCGTCGATCACGGAGAAAGGCATCTTCGACTACGCTACCGGCAAGTGGGCCCCGGCGCGCTTCACAAACTACATCACCGGCGAAACAACCTCCGCCGCGCCCTCGGACGATGTGACAATTTCTGTTGGCGACCGCGATCCTGTCCTTGGCCGCAGCCCGGTCGAGATTGCCCGCGAGGGATGGAGCCTGCAGAAGTCGCAATATGGCGGCGGAAATCCCGCGCTGAGCGGTCCGGCCTCAACGAGCTATCATCTTTGGGCCGTCGCTCCCGCCTTCGCCGCTAACAAATCCGCACATACCTCCAATGACAGCCTTTTCTGGAACGACCGCGTTGCCATCCCGACCCACGTAAACGGCCTTGCGTACCTTGCCGGAACAAAAGCCCCAGCCGATCTCGCAAACACTTTAAGCGCCATTGAGCTTTCCATAGGCCAGGCCGAAGCGCACCGTGCCGGCCAAAGCAATTCTGGTTTCGCCCACGCACTCGTGCCGTCCTACAAGCAGACACTCGCGCTGCGCGAACGTGTTGCCGCTTCCAACGAATTCGGTGCGGAGGTAAAAGCTGGCCTGCCACTCGAACTCGACTACAAGATCGACGATTTTCAGGCCGCGCTGGCCGAATTGCTTGGGCTTGATTTGACGGCCTTCCGCACCAACACAACCGCGGGAGAAGGCGGCGGAAGACGCGGCGATTCCGCCGACGAAACTCCGGCCAGCGTCTCGCCTGGCGAAGAGTTCCGCGTGCGAGTTCATGCAACTCATGCCGCGGCAGAGGCAGCTTTGACGAAAACCGAGCTGGAGAGCCCGGCTGGCGAGATTTCGGTCGTGGCGGCTCCGGCCAAGGCGATTCCCGATAGCAATTTTCGAGTGAAGGTTGCTGCGGATGCCAAGCCGACGGAGCCGTACTTCACCCGGCCCTCCATCGAGCAGCCGTATTACGATGTCAGCAATCCCGCATGGCGCGGGCGCTCCTTTGCTCCGTGGTCGCTCGAAGCGCGGGTGGAATATACCTTCGACGGCGTGCCGATTCGGCTCAGCGCGGTCGTTCAGACCCTCCAGCACGTTCCCGGCGAGGGCGGCGTCTACGAGCCGCTCGTCGTAACGCCCGCCATCGGCGTCAGCATGACGCCGGAGGCCCGCATCCTGCCGCTTGACGGCAGCGCGCTGCCTGTCAAAGTCGTCGTTCACACGCAAGCCGCAGCGGAAGGTACGGTTTCGCTGAACCTCCCCGCCGGCTGGCGCTCGCAGCCCTCGGAAGCGCACTTTGCCCGCAAATCCGCCGGGGACACCGAAGCGATTCTTTTCTCCGTAACGCCCGATGGCGTCGCAACCGGCGCCTATGGCGTGCAGGCCGAGGTGCGCTCCGGCAGCGCCACTTATACCAGCGGATGGCGCAGCATCGGCTACCCCGGCCTGCGTCCCTACAACCTCTATAAAGCCGCTAAGATCAAAACGCGCAAAATCGATGTGAAGCTCGCGCCCGGCCTCCGCATTGGCTACGTGATGGGAGCGGGTGACCTTGTTCCCGAGGCTATCGAAGCGATGGGCGTTACGCCACACCTGCTCTCGCCCGACGAGCTAGCCTCCAGCGATCTCTCCATATATAACGTCATTGTTATTGGTATCCGCGCCTACTCCACGCGCCCTGAGCTGGCCGCCAGCCAGCCGCGCCTCGACGCCTTTGTCCGCGCCGGCGGAACACTCATTGTGCAGTACCAGAGCGCCGGCTTCCCCGCGCCGATGCCGCTCTCGATGGGGCGCTACTCCGAGCGCGTCGTGGATGAAGCTGCGCCGGTCAAGCTGCTAGCTGCATCCGACCCGCTGTTGAGCTGGCCGAACAAAATCACCACAGCCGATTTTGACGGCTGGGCCGAGGAGCGCGGCCACTCTTTCCTCGATTCCTGGGACCCCGCCTACACGGCGCTTACCGAAACCGCCGACGCGGGCCAGGACCCGCAGCGCGGCGGCCTGCTGGTTCTGCGTGGGAATCCCGCCGTGGGTAAAGGAACCTATATTTATGCGGCCTACGCGCTTTATCGCCAGTTGCCGGAACTCGTGCCCGGCTCCTATCGACTGCTCGCCAACCTGCTCAGCGCCGGCACAATAAGATAACCCGCCGGCGCGACGCAAAGATTAACACACGGTAAATCCTTCATTTCTATTGTGTTACCACTGTTAAATACCTGTAAATTCGTCATATATTCATCTTGTCCTGCCAAGCTTGAACTCGGAAGTCCTTGGGACGGCACTGCCTTTTGCGGCGCTTTCCCATATCTGAACCTGTGCCTTCCGCCGGGCGCGAACCTGGCGGGTATTTGCAACGAACAAAAGCTTTCCGATGAAAAGAGAGGCCAAATGAACCTGAATCTCAACAAGGTTGCCGCGGTGATCCTGGCAGCGAGCATAGCTGGCTCGTGCGCCTGGGCTAGCGATGCAACGCCGCCCCAAAAACACAAAACAAAGAAAGCCGAACCCGCAGGCCCGTCCGTGCAGGACCAGATTGACGGCCTGCGCCACGACCTGCAAGGGCAGATCGACTCGCTGAAGTCCGATCTGGCCGCCAAGGACGCGCAGCTTCGCCAAGCGCAGCAGCAGGCTGCCGACGCCCAGGCAGCAGCGGCAAAGGCGGCAGCGGATGCGTCCGCCAGCGCGTCGGATAACGCGGCCGCGGTCGGCTCGCTCCAGACCACGGTCAATGACCTCAAGGCCAACCAGGCATCGCTGGCCACCACGGTTTCCGACGAAACCACCAAGATCAAGCAGTCCATCGAAAGCCCGAACGTTCTGCACTACAAGGGCATCACCCTTACGCCCGGCGGCTTCGTGGCGGCTGAAACTGTGTGGCGCGCGCACTCCACCGGCGCGGACATTCCCACGCCGTTCACCGCGCTCCCCAACCCGTCGGCTCAGCAATATCACATGAGCGAGTTCTACGCCACCAGCCGTCAGTCGCGCATTTCGCTGCTCGCGGAAGGCAAGACCAACTGGGGCACGATGAAGGGCTACTGGGAAGCTGACTGGCTCGGCACCGGCATTACCTCGAACAACAACCAGTCCAACAGCTATGTGCTCCGCCAGCGCATCATCTGGGGTCAGGCTGCCCTGAACAATGGCTGGGCCTTCACCGGCGGCCAGCTCTGGTCACTGGCTACGGAAGACGCCAAGGGGCTCTCGAACCTCTCCGGCGACATCATGACGCCGCAGACCATCGACCCGAACTATAACCCGGGCTTCGTCTGGACCCGTCAGTACGGCTTCCGCGTCACCAAGTCCTTCAGTGACAAATTTGCGGCGGGCATCGCGATCGAGAATCCGCAAACCCTCAAGCCGGGCGGCGGCGGCAAGCTGAATGCCGGCATCTCGTACGTTTATGCCAACGTCGGCTCCGGCTCCGGTCTGACCAACACTGGCGGCACTTACTCTACCAGTGGCGGAATAGGCCAAGCGACGCAGTACGATGCCAATGCCACGCCGGACTTCATCGTCAAGGCCGCCTTCGATCCGGGCCTTGGCCACTATGAAGTCTTCGGCATCGCCCGCTCCTTCCGTGACCGCGTCTACGATAGCAATGCGAATACGGCCACGAACAACACAGTGTGGGGCGGCGGTATTGGCGCTAGCGTCCGCGTCCCCGTCAAGCACATCGTTGACCTCGGTGTGAAAGGCCTCTGGGGTACTGGTACGGGCCGGTATGGCGACTCGACCATCGCCGACGTGACCGTGAAGCCGGATGGCACCTTTGAGCCTCTGAAGGCCCTTTCGGCCCTCGGCACGGTAGAAGTGCACGCTGGTCCGCGCCTGTTGGTCTATGCCAACTATGGCGGCGACTACATCGGCAAGGTGACCTACTACACCAACGCAGCTACGCCCGTAGCCAGCGGCTACGGCTACCCCGGCAGCGAAGTCAACACCAATTGCGCGGAGAGCTTCACCGTGACAGTCCCCGGTATCGCGGGAGCAACCTCCAGCACCTGCACCGGCAACGCCCGCGACGTGCAGGAAGGCACTGTCGGCTACTGGTATGACTTTTACCGTGGCCCCAAGGGCCGTCTGCGCCAGGGTATCCAGTACAGCTACACGACTCTCCAAATCTGGCAGAATCAGACCGGCTACGCTCCGAAGGCCATCGAACAGGGCCTCTGGACCTCCTTCCGCTACTACCTCCCGTAAACCGCCGCAAATGCGGCAAACCACGCAGGGCAGCCCTCTCGGGCTGCCCTGCTGCTTTTTGGTGTATGAGCCTTGCGAATTTGCGGCATATCACTGTCCGCTTATATGGAACTTATCAGCTTCCGTTCAGGACTGCCCCTCGATGTGGGCAGATGGAAATGCGATCTGAAGTTCGGCGGAGTTTTCGACATCAGCCAGACTAACCAGGGTTGCTCTCAGCGCGCGTGCCAGTTCGCGTGCACGGCCGAGCTGTTGGACCGTGTTCTCGGTATCGATCACAAGAATGCGGCAATGCAGTTGTGTAGCGACCTCCAAGGCTTCCTGCCACGGATCTCCGCTATGGAGCGGAACATTTGCCCGGCCGTCAGTCAACAGGATCAGAAGCGTTGAGGGAGTGAGATACGTTTTCGACAGATCGAGCGCATGTGCCAGCGGAGTTCGTCCGCCGGTGGGGAGATATGCGAGTGCGGTCGTCGCATCCTGCATCATGCGGGAGGGTTCGAGCAATACCTGTGCGCCGGTTCCGCGAAAGGCAATGAGCGCTACTTCATCGTCCTTTCGGAACGACCGGTGGAGCAAGCCGAGTGCCGCACCTTTTACGAGCCGCATCTTTTCCTGTGCCGCATGGGACCCGCTCGAATCGATGACGAATAGATACCTCACGCCGGATTTGGGCTCTCGCACTTTTTCGTGCAGATCCGACAATCGCGGGTGAATGCTTCCGGTCCCAACGAGTGCGTGATTCAAGGTTGCACGAAGGTCGATCTCTTTCGGATTCTCCGTTCGGCGCGCACCTACAATCGGTCCTGGATGATCCGCAAGCACCGCATGGCTGTTGCCGCGAGCTGCATTGTCATTCCGAGAGGCATTGATCGCAGGGGCGGCTATCTCCCGCGGAGCGAAGATGCGCTCCATCGCTTCCTGTGCGCTCTGCTTTGAGGGAGTAGAGGTCTGCGGCTGGTGTGAGGAAGACGGCGGCGGCGGGGCCGAGTGCCCGCCACTCCGCGCCCTGTGATTGAGCACCAGCGGGAGCACGGCATCCACGTGATGCGGTTGTACGGCGGCATCGCCCATCAGGGCCGCACAGGCAACACTGGCGCGCACTGCCGCCAAATCCGCCCGCAGTGAGCGCACGCCCGCAGCGCAGATGGCTGTTCCGATCTGCGCAAGTATCTCGCTGGAGCAAACGATCGCACGGACGAGTTCCCTGCCCGTGCGTATCTTCTCTCGCAGCGCCTGTTGATCCTTCAACCATTCCTCTGCAAACTGAGCGGGGGCGCGCTCGAAGGCGATTCTGCGCTCGACAATCTGCTGGCGCTCTGCCGGATCGAGGGGCGCGGCAATATCCACCGACAGCGCAAAGCGGTCGAGCAATTGCGGGCGCAGCAGGCCCTCCTCGGGATTCATGCTTCCAAGCA
>JAATFM010000158.1 GCA_015655195.1 Terriglobales bacterium | reverse complement strand
ATTCGCAGCTACGAGTTCGCCACCTTCTACTCCGACGTGACGCGCGGCGCTTTTCAGATGTATTCCCTGCGCTGGATCGGCGGCAACGAGCAGCCCGATATTTTCACCTACGCCTTTTCCAGCTCGCGCTTCCCGCCCAAGGGAGCCAACCGCGCCCACTACTCGAATCCGCAGCTAGACGACCTGCTCAGCGAGGCCTGGCAGAGCCCCGATCAGGGTCGCCGCCGCGCCGATTACGCGCAGGCCCAGCAGATTCTCGCCACCGACATGCCCGCCATCAATCTCTGGTATCGCGACACAGTCGTTGTCTCCAACCGCAGCCTGAGCCACATTGCGCCAACCCCCTCCGGCAGCTTTACCTTCCTTGAAACCGTGAATCTGGACCGTTAACCCCCTGCAAAACCGACTCAACTTTTTAACTGATCTTTGCGTCTACTTAAATGAAGCAATGAATTTTTTAGTAGCAGGATGCCTCCAAACTTGAAAACTATTTCACGGCGTCCGACCAGTGAATCTCCCAACGGTGAATCCATGACACGCACGACACCAATTCGCCTTCATATCGCGGCCATCGCCACGGCAATCTTAATCTTCTTCGCGCCTCTTTCCTTCGCGCAGGCCCAGGCTGCCTCACGCTATCTCGGCTCCATTACAGAGATCAACGGCAGCACGCTTACCGTCAAGACCGACGCAGGCGAAGAACATCAAGTCTCCGTCCCGGCGGCAGCCTCTCTCAAGCGCATCGCGCCCGGCGAGAAGGATCTCAGTTCCGCTGCGGCCATTTCGCTTGCCGATCTCGCCATCGGCGACCGCGTGCTTGTCCGCCTCGACCCCGCCACCGTTTCCAATACCCCGCCCTCAGCGCTGCAAATCATCGCTATCAAGGCCGACGACGTAGCGCAGAAGCAGGAGAAGGAGCGCGAAGACTGGCAGAGCCGCGGCGTCGCGGGCCTCGTCAAGAGCGTAGACGCAGCCAGCGGAACCATCACGATTACCACCGGCGCGGGACCCACAGCAAAGACAGTCTCCGTAAAGACCGCTGCGGCCACCGTTCTCAAGCGCTATGCTTCCGGCTCGGTGCGCTTCGACCAGGCCCAGCCTGCTCCGATTGACGCTATTCACACGGGCGATCAGATACGTGCCCGCGGCGAGAAGAACGCTGACGGCTCCGAGATTGCCGCCGAAGAGGTTGTCTCCGGCACCTTCCTGAATCTCTCCGGAACGATCTCCGCCATCGATGCCGCAGCCTCGACAATTTCCATTAAAGACTTGGCGAGCAAGAAGCCTTACACCATCCATATCGGTCCTGACGCACAGATGCGCCGCCTGCCCGATCAGATGGCGCAAGCCATTGCCGCACGTCTCAAAGGCGCGGCGCAGGGCAGCGGCGGGCAACGCGCAGCAGCCAGTTCCAGTGCAGGCCGCACTGCTGGTGGCGCGCCAGGAGGCGATCCGGGGCAGTTTCTGGCTCGCACGCCCGCCATTCAAATCACGGACCTTCAGAAAGGCCAGGCCGTCATGATCGTGGCTGCCGGCGCCGCTACTGACGTGAACGCCATTACGCTTCTGGCCGGCGTTGAGCCGCTGCTGGAAGCTCCCGCGGCCCGCGACCTGCTTTCCAGTTGGAGCATGGGCGGCGGGGAAGGAGCGGCGGCAGGAACGCAATAATCTTCCGCCCCGCCCGCACGAATTGTTTTTGTAACGGACTTATTTTGACTGCTCTGAACCAGAACACTACGAGGATTACCTTGCATTCCGCATTGCATCGGTCGTTTTTTCTTTCGCTTGCCATGGCCGCCACTGTGACAGCGCCACTAGCCGCGCATTCTCAGGCGGCTGCCGCGTCCGTCTCGGCGCAATCTACTGTTCCCACAGCCCCAACACAAGCCGCCGCTCCGGCAACCTCCGTCAGCATCCGCGGAAAGATCACCGACCCTGACGGCGCGCTGATTCCCGGCGCCAAGGTCACCGTCGCTACGCCTGCCGGCAAGACCATTACCACTACCACCGCCGGGGCGGATGGCAACTACGAAGTCCACGGCCTCAAACCCGGCATCTACGTCGTTCGCGCCGACTTCGCCGGTTTCGCTTCCTTCCAGTCCCAGGCCATTGCCATCGCCGCCGGACAGGCCAAGCGCGTCGACGTCAAGATGGCGATTCAAACAGCGCAGCAGGAGGTTGTCGTCACCGACGACACGCCAACCGTAAACGTCGAGGCCGGCGGCAATTCCAACGCCATCGTTCTCAAGGGCAAGGATCTCGACGCGCTCTCCGACGACCCCGACGAGCTATCGAGTGAGCTTTCGGCTCTCGCCGGGCCCTCCGCCGGACCCAACGGCGGCCAGATTTATATCGACGGCTTCTCCGGCGGACAGCTTCCGCCCAAGTCGGCCATCCGCGAGATTCGCATCAACCAGAATCCCTTCTCCGCGGAGTTCGACCGCCTCGGCTACGGCCGCATCGAAATTCTCACCAAGCCCGGCACCGACAAGCTGCACGGACAGTTCTTTGCGATGGGCAATGACAGCGCGTGGAACACTAACCCGCTCGTCAGCTCCGTGCCCTCCTATCACAGCTACCAATTCAATGGAACGCTAAGCGGTTCCATCAACAAGGACACCTCGTTCTTTGTCTCCGCCGAGCGCCGCCACATCGGCACCGCAAGTGCGTTTGTCATTCCCTCCGCCGTGCTGCCCGACTCCGATGGCATCTATTCCATCACGGATAATTACGAAGTCGCGGTGCCGAACACGCACGTCCGCACCAATGTTTCCGGCCGCATCGACTGGCAGCTCGGCGAGAAGAATACCTTCACCGCGCGTTACGGTTTTTGGGCTGAATCCGAAGAGGGCAACCTAGGCAATCTTTCGCTGCCCACGGCTTCCTCGCACGCTTCAGACACCGATCACACCGTGCAGCTCAGCGACGCCTACGTCGTCAACGACCATATCGTCAACGAGACCCGCTTCCAATATGAGCGCACCAACGGAAACACCTACCCCGACTCCACCGACCGCAGCATATCCGTCACCGCGGATATGACCGCCGGCGGATTCGGCGCACAGGCCAGCAAAGACCACACCACGAAACTCGAACTCCAGAACCTGACCACCTGGAGCGTGAAAAACCACGCCATCAAGTTCGGCACGCGCCTGCGTGACACCCGCGACGCCAACTTCACCAACGCCGGTTTTAACGGCAGCTTCGAATTCACCGACCCTGAGTCTTACCTCAATATGGCGAACGGCCTCGCCTCGGGGCAGAAATTCGCCGATCTGGTGAACGAGGGTTACGGTCCCATTTCCGCCGGCTTCACCACTGGAAATGAGTCCGCTGTAGCAAACATGTTCGACGCCGCACTCTACTTTCAGGACGATTGGAAGCTGAACCAGCGCCTCACACTCTCCGGCGGCCTGCGCTGGGAATCGCAGAACCACATCCAGGACCACAGCGATTGGGCTCCGCGCATTGCTTTTGCCTACGGTCTGGACGGCCGCAAGACAGGCCAGCCCAAGACCGTTCTCCGCGCCGGCTGGGGTATGTTCTATGACCGCTTCAACACGGGCAGCCTGATGACCCTCCAGCGTCTCGGCGTAGGCGGCGCTGGCGCGCAAACCCAGGTGCAGTTCAACTATCCTACTTGCACGGATACGACGGCCACGACACTCGAAACATTGGACCTGACTACCTGCGCGAGTAACCCCGCCTACACATCGAGCGTATTACCGGTGCACTACCAGGTTTACTCCGGCTACCGTTCGCCTTACACCAACCAGGTGGGCGCCAGCCTTGAGCGTCAGTTGACAAAAACCATCAGCGGCACGCTCACCTACCTGCACTCCTTCGGCGCGCATCAGATGGTGACACTCAACGCCAATCAGGGGAAAGAGAATACCGGCTACCTCTACCAGTACACTCCCGAGGGCGTCTTCAAGCAGAATCAGCTCATCGCCAGCATCAACGCCCGCGTGACCAAAAACCTCAGCCTTGTGGGCTTCTATACGCTGGGCTATGCGGACACTAACCTCGGCTCGGCCTCTGACGCTTACGATCTCGACCAGGATTATGGCCGTGCCGGCTTCAATTCGCGCAACCGGCTCTTCGCCATGGCGAATTACACCGGACCTGTGGGCCTGCGTTTCAGTCCGTTTCTCATTGCCAACTCCGGCGCGCCATACAACGTCACAGTGATTCCCGATACGCTGAACGGCTTCGGCAACCAGCGCCCCGGTTTCTCCACCGCGACCGCGTGCGCCAGCGATCCAAATATCGGCAACGGCAATCAGCGTTACTTCACCACCCAATGGGGCTGCCTCGACGCGCAACCCACCTCCAGCGAGCAGTTGATTCCCATGAACATTGCCAACGGCCCGACGACCGTTGCTCTCAACCTGCGCATCAGCCGCGGCTTCGGCTTCGGTCCTGAGACCGGCGGCAGCGCCAATAACGGCCAGAATGGCGGCGGTCCGCCTCCGGGCGGAGGGTCTGGCGGTGGTGGCAGTCGCGGCGGCGGCGGTGCCCGTGGTGGTGGTGGCGGCGCGCCGGGCGGAGGAGGTATTAGCATCGGTGGTATGGGCGGAGGCCGCGGTGGGCCGGGCGGCATGGGCGGAGGTACGACCAGCAACCGCAAATACATGCTGACCTTCAGCGCCCAGGCTCTGAACCTGTTCAACAATGTCAACTACGGAACGCCGGGCGGCACACTGGGAACCAGGACCTTCGGCGAATCCACCAGCCTCGCGCCGGGCATTGGAAGCCAGGGGTCGGCTTCGCGCCGTGTCTTTGTCCAAGCCACGCTGACCTTCTAAGACTGGCCTAACCGTAAATCTCCGTGCCCCACCCTTGCGCCTTTTTTCTGGCGCAAGGGTGGGATACCTCGATTCTCCACCAAGTGCCCCACTCTAGCGGCGTCTTTGTTTTTGCCGTTAAGGTGGAACAGCACAAACCGCTAACTTGCTAACTCGCTGCGCGCGCCAGCGCAGCTAACCCGCTAATTCCTCATACACCCGCTCCCACTCTTCCGCCTTCGTTTCCATCGAAAACCCCTCGCAAACGCGCTCCCACGCCGCTTCGCCCATCCGCTCCCGATCCCCCGCACTCAGATCCATCACCGAGCCCATCGCTTCTGCCAGCGCATCGGAATCCCCAGCCGGCACAAGCTTTCCCGTCTCACCAGCCAGTTCCCTCACTCCGCCCACATCCGTCGCCACGATAGGCTTTGCCATTGCCATCGCCTCGCCTACGGCCAGCGGCATTCCCTCCCACGCCGAGGCCAGAACGAAGCCATCCGCCGCGTCGAGCAGCGCGGCTACATCCTGCTTCGCGCCCAGCCAGCGCACGGAATCTGCAACGCCAAGCTCTCCGGCCAGCCGCCGTAACTCTTCTGCAAACTCCGCCTCGCCCGAGCCCGCAACCCACAACTCGGCGTAGCGCTCATCGCGGGCAGCGGCCAGAAGTGTCTGCGCCAGCGCGAAGGACCGCAACAGGTTCGGATAATCCTTGGCCGGAACCAGCCTGCCGACGGCGAGCCAGACAAAATTCTCCCTAGCGCCCGTTTTGAGTCGCATCTGGACTCGCCGGGCGGCATTCGGCACAAACTCGTCCATTTCGATCCCATTCGGAATCACGCCGCTCTTCGCCTCCGGAGCCGCTTTGAGCCGCACATACCGCTCCCGCGCCGCCTCGCTCACGGCAATCGTCCGGCGGCTCATCCAGTCTGAGAGGCGGTAGGCTAGCATACGCCCCCACCCCCCTTCGTAAAGGTTGTGGATTGTTGAGATTACCGGGATTCCGCCGCATGCGCGGCCCAGCAGCCGCGCGGCCAGATTGCCGTGGAAGTTGTGCCCGTGCAGTACATCCGGCCGGAAGCGCCGCAGCTCGCCCGCGGCCTGCCTGAAACCGCGCAGAACGCTCCACGGAGCCTTGTCAATGCCTAAAAATGTGACTGGAAGCAGCGTGACAGGTGTGTCTGCGGCCTCTATTCCGCCCCCGCCCCACTCCCAGGCATCGCGGGGACGCAGAATCAAAAGCTTGACCGCATGGCCCCGCGAGGCAAGCCGCCTGGCGAGCCAGAGCGTCTCTCGCTCCGCGCCCCCCAATCCGAGCGAGGTCAAAATTAAGGCAATTCTCATGGAAAACTAAATCTTACGAAAAAATGCAAAACAATGGTACAGTTGGCAGTACATCCTCGCGAGGCGACCATGTCCGGCGATATTCAACTTACTTGCAGCGACTGTGGGCAGGACTTTACCTTCACCGCTGCCGATCAGGCATTTTTTTCAGAACGTGGATTTTCCACCCCCAAACGTTGCAAGCCCTGCCGGGCCGCCAAGAAGGCCGATCACGGTGGTGGCGGCGGCGGTGGCGGCGGATTCCGTCAGCAGACGCAGACACAGGGTACTCCGGTGATCTGCTCCGGCTGCGGCCAGCCGACAACGGTTCCCTTTGAGCCGCGCGGCGACCGTCCCGTCTTTTGCCGTGACTGCTACACTGCCCGCAAAGGCACCAGCAGCGGTGGCGGCGGGCGCGGCCGCTACTAAGCCTCGTTCTTAAAGAAAACAACGCCTCGGAGTTTCTTGCAGCTCCGAGGTATTTCACGCTGCGCACTTTTCTGCGCGAGTGCCGCATCAGTGTGCCTTTAGCTGGCTTGCTATCGCGTCTTGGCGCGGTTGACTTGCTGCCTTCCGTCCCAAGCTCCCGCAATCTCCGCAAAAAATCTTCTGGAAATTTTGCAGATTATTTCCCCATTCCTGTCACACTCGAATCAGTCCCTCCCCGCTTTTCCGGTCTCACAATATGAGAAACCGGTCGGAAGCAGGAGAGATTCCGTGCGAATTCAGCCAGTTAGAGAATTTCTCCTGAGCGAGTTAGCAAGTCAGCGGGACGGTGGGGAGTTGGGGTTCGTGGTGTGCCCCAGGTCCCAAAACCAGGGACCTGGGGCACACCAATCTTTGTGGAATAGCATGGCTCCCTATTCCCTGCTTTTAGTGCTTCTCCATCATTTCCATGACATCTTTGCGCAGGGCCAGCCGGCTTGACTCCCGTGTATAGAACATGTGTCCGCCGGGGTATTCCTTCACCGCGACACGCGCCGGATCGCCCATGACCGGCATCTCGTCTACCGTGAGGACGGAGCCCATGAACGGGCAGGAGAGATCGTTCCAGCCGTGCACGATCAGCACGTGGAGTTTGGGATCGGCCGCCACGGCTTCACGCAGGTCCGGCACTGAGCCGCGGCGCAGGTCGTTATCGCGGTCCCACAGCCGGCCCACTTCATAGGAAAGCGCGTTGTAGCGCGCATCCACCTTCCAGCCAACGACGCGCGTGTCGAAATCGACCATCGCCGTGGTGAGCGGCGCCACGATGCTGGCCAGAATCGGGTCGTTTGCCCGCTGGTCGGGCGCAAACGGAAAAGGATCGAAGCTCGTCACATTCGAGTCGTAAACCGAGCCCAGTTTGCCCTGTTCGCGGTGCACTTCGCGCAGGTAGGCGTCGGTTTCGAGCCGCCCGCCGGAGTACTTCACGAACTGCGGGTCGAGGCCGGTCATCTCCGTCACCTTCTGGATCATCTGTTGCTGCGCGGCCACGTCGGAGCGGCCCTTGAGCAACGCCGACGCATAGTCGCCGCGTGTGTAGGCGATTACGCCGGCCATTGCATCGGGCGTCAGCTTGCCTTCGCGCTCCAGATGCGCCGCCGTGATCGGGGGCAGCGTCATCATCCACGGCAGCGGCGACATGTCTTCGTTGTCGTCCTGTGCGGGGTTCAGGTAGGGCGAGACCAGCACCACGCCATTCAGCGCCACGCCAAGCTGCGATTGCAGGTAGTGCGTGATGCGCGGACCGCGGAAGCCGCCATAGCTTTCGCCGACGAGATACTTCTTCGAGCCGAGGCGGTCGTTCAACACCAGCCAGTCGTAGACGATCCGCGAAAGATACTGAATGTCGGGCGTGGTGGAGTAAAAAAGCTTCTTCGCCTGGTCTTCCGGAACCTCCGAACGGCTGAAGCCCGTGCCGATGGGGTCGATGAAGACGAGATCGGTGAAATCGAGCCACGTTCCCTGGTTGTCGATGAGCGCCACCGGGTCCGAGGGGCTGTCGCCCTCGTTGCCTGCGTTCATGTGCTTGGGGCCGATGGCGCCGAAATTCAGATAGACGCTTGAAGCGCCCGGTCCGCCATTGAACGCGAAGGTCACGGGGCGGTTTTCGCCGGCGACGGTGTAGGAGGTCACTACGACCTGTCCGGCCACCTTGCCGTCCTTGTCTCGGACTGGCAGCGCGCCAACCGTTACCGTGTATTTAAGCGGTTTGCCGTTGAGTGTGATGGTCTGCTCGGTGTGCGCCGGGGTGGGCAGAGGCGGCAGGGTGGTTTTATCGGCAGGCTTCTCCGCGGACTTTTCCGGCTTGTCGCCCGGCGGCGGGCCTCCCTGCGCCCAGCCGTTTACGGTGACTCCAACCCCTAAAGCGCACACCAACACTGCCGTGCGCCAACACGCTTTTCGCAATTCCGAAAGGTTCATGCCAATAACATACAGCAGTGTGGCGGTGTCTTGATCTTCTCTCAGCATTCCCTCGGGGGCTAAAGCCCCTGTCATTCTTGCGACGATTTACGGCGCGGCTAAAGCCGCGCCCTTTCAAAGCTGAGACTCTTCGGATTTGCCCCGCGCTTTCAACCGCAACGCCCCATGGTTTAACCTCAATCTCGGCATGAAACTTGCATTTGCCCTTATCGCACCCACACTTGCCGCGGCCCTTGCTGCTCCGGCCTTCGCGCAGCAGCCCACTGCGCCGACTGTACCGGCAACGCCGCCGGCTTCCGGCCAGCCATCAACCCCGGTTTCGACGCCTGCCCCGACTCCGGCATCAACTTCGACTTCCAATCCAGCATCGAATCAAGACCTGCCCGACGGGCCAGAGCCAACCGCCGCCGCGCTCATCCATCCCAACGGCCCCTTTGTCGTGATGGATACAACGATGGGCCGCATCACCTGCCAGTTCTTCCAGAAGCAGGCTCCGAATGCCGTTGCCAACTTCATCGCGCTGGCCAATGGGACGAAAGACTGGACCGACCCGGCCACGAAAAAGAAGCAGCACAATAAGCGCTACTACGACAACACGACCTTCCACCGCGTCATTCCGCAGTTCATGATTCAGGGCGGCGACCCGACCGGCACCGGCGAGGGCGACCCCGGCTGGAGCTTCGACGACGAGTTTGACCCTAACCTGAACTTTGACGTTCCCGGCCGGCTCGCAATGGCGAACTCCGGCCCCAACACCAACGGCAGCCAGTTCTTCGTTACCGAGCAGGCGTACGACTCGCTCAACCAGCACTACACTGTCTTTGGCCAGTGCGACGAATCGAGTGTGCTGGTGGTAAAAACCATTGCCCGCGTGCAGACCGACGGCCAGGATAAGCCCGTCGATCCGGTGATTCTCAAGAAGGTCACGATCATTCCGGAGGGCCAACCGCTGCCGGCACCGCCTGAGCCGACTTCCAGCACAACTTCAAAGCAATAGCAAGCCGGCTCGCTGGTTTGCTATTGCCAACCTGTTAACTCGCCAAAAGCGCCATTACGGCGCCGGTGCACCAAACAGCAATTTGAGGCCGAAAACATACCTCAGGGCCTAAAGGCCCTGCTCATTCGGCTAGACTTATTGCCGGGGATAAATCCCCGGCCTTACCCAACCGGCCGCCATTATGCGTAAGAGCAATCATGGCGGCTAAAAAGGAAAATAGCCATGTCTCTATCCCCCGGCACCTATGCCACCTTCAATACTTCCGAAGGCAAGATCGTCGTCCGTCTCTTCGAGTCCGACGCGCCCATCACCGTGAAGAACTTTATCGAACTGGCCGAGGGCTCGAAGGAATGGACCCATCCCTCGACGCGCGAGAAATCCACGGCCAAGCTCTACGACGGCACGATCTTTCACCGCGTGATTCCCGACTTCATGATTCAGGGCGGCGACCCGACCGGCACCGGAATGGGCGGACCCGGCTACCGCTTCGAGGATGAGACCAAAGGCTCGAAGCACGGCTTTGACGCACCCGGCAAGCTGGCAATGGCCAACAGCGGCCCGAACACCAACGGCTGCCAGTTCTTCATCACCGTGGCTGCCACGCCGTGGCTTACAGGCCGGCACACTATCTTCGGCGAGGTGGTCGAGGGACAGGAGATTGCCGACAAAATCTCGCTCGTGCCTCGCGGCGGGCAGGACAAGCCGCAAAAGCCCGTTGTGCTTGAGTCGGTCACAATCGAGCGCGTGGCCTGAGACGGGCCATATCGATATATTGGGTGACAATTCCCTGGAAAGTTGGCGGGAGTGCTATCCCACCCTTGCGCCAGAAAAAAGGCGCAAGGATGGGGCACGGAAGTATGGTGGGAAAGCGGACGAAAAACAGCAGCAAATCCTTCGGCTCCGCTCAGGATGACGGCTCATTTCTGATGCGAACTCTAGCCTGGCTTTGCGCACAGCTCCAGAATTGCCTCGCCAAACTTTTCTGCCTTGGCCGGCCCGATGCCGTCAATCTCCATCAACTGGCGTGGATTCGCCGGCCTTGCCGCAGCTACGGCGCGCAACGTGCGGTCGGGCATCACGAAGAAAGCCGGAACGCGAAGCTGCTTCGCCTCTGCGGCACGCCATTCCTTGAGCCGCGTGGCCAGCGTTTCGGCCTCTGCCGTTAACTCGATTGGGGCGGCTTTTTGTTTGGGCTGCGCGGCATCTTTTGCTCTGGCCTTCTGTTTTGCGGCCCGCTTCGGCTCCGCGTATTCTTCGACGAGGCCGTCATCGAGCAGCAGGGGGAGCGGCGTCGTTATGCGCGTATCGAATCCCGTCTCCGTCAGGCTGAGCTTGCGGTACGGAATGACGCGGCCATCCGCTTCAAAGACTGCTTCCTCGCTTGCTATCAGCCCGGCGCGCTGCATTGCCATCAGGAGCACTTCGAAGCTGTCGCGGCCCATACGCTCCGCCCATGTGAGATCGCCCATCAACTGCCGGATGGTTTTATACGTCACGGGGCGCAGCGCCTCGATTACTTCCTGCGCTTGACGGCGCTCCTCCACCGACGCTCTGCGAAAGACGCGCAGCAGAGCGCTCGCCGGGTCGCAGACATCGCAGCGCCCGCAGGTATGGCCGGCGTCTTCCTCGTCGCCGAAGTGGCGCACAAGCGCGGCCATGCGGCACTCGTTGCCTTCCACGTAGCGGTGAACCTTTTCCAACTGCTCGCGCCGGAACTGTGCCTGTGCGTCGTAGGTTTTCTTCCATCCGGGACCGCCTGCCGTCGCGTTGCCGGCAATGTCGATGCGGACGCCGCCGTGAATCTGGAGCTTCTCGAATGCTTTGTCGAAGTCGGCTTCGCTCAGTCTGGATGTGGCGCGGAGTTCTTCCACGGCTCGTGGCTCTTCGCCCAGTTGCGAGTAGACGCGAGCTAGATGGTCGGCGGGCGGGTAATCCCGCTCCATCAGAAAATCGTGCGTCTTGCGGTCGGCGTAGCTGTGCATCAGGATCGTCCGGCTCGCCTGGGCGTCGCGTCCGGCGCGGCCGATTTCCTGGTAGTAGCCTTCGAGTGTGGACGGCAGGCCGGCATGAATCACGGTGCGGATGTCGGACTTGTCGATTCCCATTCCGAAGGCAACCGTTGCGACTACTGCTTCCAGTTCGCCGGCTTGAAAGGCCCGCTGCACGCGCTCCCGTGTCTCGGCGTCAAGACCGGCATGGTAAGCCGCTGCGCGGGTGACGCGTGAGAGTTCCTCGGCTAGCGATTCGGCCTGTTTGCGCGACTGTGTGTAGACGATTGCCGGACGGAGGGATGGGTCTTTGAGCAGATTGCAGACGATTCCAGCGCGGCGCGGAACGGAAACCTCTACCACCTCTACGGCAAGATTGTCGCGGCGGAAACCGTGAATGAACTTTGCCGGCGAGACCATGCCGAGTTGCGCCACGATGTCGGCCTGCACGGTTGGCGTGGCCGTTGCGGTCAGCGCCAGCACGGGGGCGGCGTCTGTACGGCGTTCCTGATTCGGGCTTGCGCCGCGCAGCAAGGGGAGCCATTCGCCCAGCGTTCTGTAATCGGGGCGGAAATCATGGCCCCACTGCGAGATGCAGTGCGCTTCGTCGATGGCAATCAGGGCCGGCGGGCGTTTGGCCAGCATCTCCGCAAAGCCCGGTACGCGCAGGCGCTCCGGCGCGATGAAGAGAAATTGCAGGTCTCCGTTCAGGTAATCCACGCAGGCCTGGCGCGATGAAGAGCGGTCCATTCCGGAATGAATGCGCGCTACGCGTAGACCGAGAGAAGCCAGCTTTGCCGACTGGTCTTCCATGAGCGCGATCAGCGGCGAAATGACGAGCGCTGTTCCTCCTCGAGCCAGCGCGGGCAACTGGTAGCAGAGCGACTTCCCCGCCCCGGTCGGCATTACGAGGAGCAGGTCGCGGCCCGAGACGGCGGCGCGGCAGACCGCCTCTTGACTGGCGCGGAAGCCCGCGAAGCCGAAGACGGAGCGCAGGAGCGTGAGGAGATTTTCCGAGTTGGGCGGAGTGGTCAAAGGAGCGGCGATAATTTATTCGAGAACGAGAATGTTCTTAGCATATCGTTCTCCGGCGAGGAACCGGATTCCCTTGTCCATCGTTACCAGAATTCCGTCTTCGCTTATCGCCAGTCCCAGCAGGTACGCATCTGTAATCTGCTTGTGACCTACGACGTGTTTCAGGAAGGGAGCGGCCAACGTGGCCCAGCACGCACCGATCGGCCAGAAGCGGAATCGGGGATGCAATGTCAGCAATCGTAGAGACTCTACAGCCTGCTCTACGGTAAACGCGCCCGCTCTCGGGTCAGTCGTAATCCGCAGGAAGCCAGCCTCTGTAAAAGCGCATGTGCCCCACATCTGTTCTGTGCCTGTGAGCCACTTCCGCACCCTCCGATAATGCACGTGGTCCGGATCCAGCAGAGCGATAGCTATGTTCACATCCAGCAGATAGGCCGGGCTACTCATATTCTTCGTCCAGAATCTGCTTCACAAGTTCCGAAGTGATGATCCTGCCCCGCGATGGCAACAGTGGCAGCCCGTCCGGCATGATCTTTATCTCGACTTCGGGTTCCTTGGGCGCTGTGGCTTTCCGCACCAGCTCGCTCAAGGCTTTGCTCAAGGTGATACCGTTCGCATGAGCGTAGTGCGACGCGATCTCGTGGGCGTTATCGTCCAATGTCACGCTGGTTCTCATAGCTAAAGAATGCACCATTTTTCGATTTGATGCAATTATTTAAGATTGGTGCACTTGATCTTGAATGCGGCTATTCCGACTGCCTGCGCGGCAGCCGAATTTATCCAAGTCTATTAAAATGGAAGTGTCATGGCGTTTCCTATTCGTACCTGTGTCGTTTGTGGGGAAGAGTTTGAGCTGAGGCCCGACAAGCCCGGCTTTGCTAACCGCTGCCCCGCTTGTAGTGAGCCCGAGAGCGATGATCCCGATGGCTCCAATGGTAGTTTGTCCAGTTCCGACCGCGACCTGAACGAAGCGCGTCGCAAGACGATGCGAGATATGCTCTATCGGAAAGATAGTTAGAGGATAGTGTTCTAATTTCTTTCGGCATTCCCTCGGGGGCTAAAGCCCCAATTCATTCCAAGATTTTTATGGCGCGGCTGAAGCCGCGCCCTTTCAAAACAAGGACAAATTAAAACACCATTTAGTTAGCGGGATCCCCTTACTTGCCTTTGAACAGAAACGCCAGCTCGATGAGCAGGATCAGCACTACGGCGGCTTCCAGAAAGAAGGCGCGGCTCTGGTTGAACTGGTCCACCATGTAGTCGTAAAGCTCTTCGGCGGTTCGCAGCTTCTCCGTGACGAGATTTTTGTAATCCGGCACGCCGACCTTGTTCGCGGCCAGCTTGTAGAGCCGCGCCGCGAACATATCGCTCAGGAACTTGATGGCGTTGTCGGCCCGCTCGGTCAGCTCGCCCACTTCAAGCAGCACGGCGTGCAGACGGTTGGCGTTGCGCGCCATTCCCCAGCGCCGCAGAACGCTGTTCTTCATTTCTAGCTGATCGTAAACGGAGTCCAGAATCTCGGTGAGCAGCTCGTCGTAGTGGCGGAATTCGAGCAACTGCGAGTTGGCGTATTCGAGCAGTTGCACGGCGGTTTCCGCGCCGGCTGTTGAGTCGTAGAGAAACGCCGCGTTCCAGCCGATCACCGCCAAATCCTGCGCGTAATAGGAGATTTGCGAGTGCAGCACTTCGCTGATTTCGCCCTCGGCAAGCGCGATGCGGTCTCCGCGCACAATCTGCGCGATCTGCGAGCCGTAACGCTCGGTTACTTGCGCCGTGGCCGGCGTGCCCGAGGCTTCTTTTACGTGAAAGATGAAGTAATCTTCGCTCAGCCAGCGCTCGTAAGGGTTTTCCATCGCATGGGGCACGCGCTCCAGCCGTTGCCGCACCATCGGCTCCACGCGAGAGGCGAAGTCCACATCCCAGACCCAGCGGCTGGAAAGCTGCACGAGGCTCTCCCAGTCGCCCGTAAACGGCAACTGGTACATCACGCTCACCACGCCGTAGTCGTAATACTTGATCTCGCCTTCGAGGCGCTCGCCGGTTTCGAGAATCAGTGGGTCGAGAGGGCCGGTGACCGGCGGCCGCTGGTAGCGCACGTAGGCCGGGGCGAGATGCTTCAGGTTCAGACGCTCCTTGGAACCGGCCTCGACGGCCTGCTCCAACACGTCTAGCCGCAGTTCTTCGCAGACGTCAAACTGAATCAGCACCAGCACGTAGCCGCTCAGCGAGCTTCCTACCGGAAATGGAGTGACTGTCGCCATGCCTACTGGCATGGTAGTCGATGGCTGGCTTCAATCGCGTTACGAAATGGTTTCGCCGGGTTTCGGCTCTTCCACGCGCTCCACGCGAACCTTGCCGATTCGGCGGCCGTCCATCTCCGTCACCGTCAGCCGCCGGCCTTCGTACTCCAGGCTTTCGCCGGATCGCGGAATGTGCCCCAGCCGCGTGAGCACAAAGCCCGCCAGCGTCTCGATGCCGCCGTCGCGTGGCAGCTTCCACTGCATCTGTGTTTCGAGGTCACGAAGGTTTACTCCGCCATCGAGCGTCAGCACTCCGCCGGCACCGGCCAGCAACGGCAGAGCGGGGTCGTCGAACTCGTCGTCGATCTCGCCGGTCAACTGTTCGATGGCATCCTCGGCCGTTACCAGCCCAGCCGTGGAGCCGAACTCGTCCACCACAATCGCCATGTGCCGGCGGCGCTGCTGGAACTCACGCAGCAGGTCCAGCACCGTCTTGGTTTCCGGAACGACCAGAACTTCGCGCATGACCTGGCTCAGCCGGAGCTGCGCCACGGGCGTGAGTCCGCCTGTGACAACGCCCTGCACTGCGGCGCCACTGCCTGTCTCATTGCCGGAACCGTTACCGGGTCGGAAGAACATCAGCCGCGACAAATCCTTGGAGTAAACCACCCCAACAATATGCTCCGGGCCGCGGTTTTCGTCATAGACCGGAACGCGGGAGTGCATGTGGTCGATCACCTTGGCGCTGGCCTGCTCCAACGGCATATTTGCCGGCAGCGAAAAAATTTTCTGCCGTGGCGTCATGATCTCGCGCACGGTAACGTCGTCCAACTCCAGCGCGCGGTGCACCAGCGTCTCCTGTAAACGTGGCAGAACGCCCATGCGCCGCGCCGCTGTGGCAATCAGCTTCAGCTCCTCCGGCGAGTGCACGCTGGCCCGCTCCGTGGCCTCAATGTCGAAGCCGCGCAGCACCGCTGCCGCCGACCGGCTCAGCAGCCGCACCGCCGGCCTTGTGAACGCCATAAAAAACAGCATCGGCGGGGCTACGGCCACCGCGAGCGCCTCGGCGCGCCGCAACGCCAGAGCTTTCGGCACCAGCTCGCCCAGCACCACGTGGAAATAAGTAATAGCGCAGAAGCCCAGCGCCACGCTGGCAAGGGCCAGCCCGTGCGCCCACAGCTCAAGATGGGCCGGCGGAATCGGCAATATCGTGAATGCGGCCTTGAAACCCTCGGCGGCCAGCGGCTCGCCGATCCAGCCCAGCGCCAGCGAGCAGAGCGTGACGCCGAGCTGCACCGCAGGTAGAAAATCGTCCAGATCGTGTTGCAGGCGGCGCACCGCCCACGAGCCGGCTGTCCGCGCCCGCAGCATCTGCTCCACCCGCGAGTCGCGAATGGAGACCAGCGCAAACTCCGCCGCCACAAAAAAGCCGTTGGCCAGAATCAGCGCAATGACCGCGACACATTCAAGCAGCAAGAGACCGTGCATCGACCTGAGAATAGCATTTCGCTCATGGAACCAACCCTGCCGAGTCTGCGTATCTAGTCTGCGTATATGGGAACAACGACTGTTTGGAGGTTTCCGCGTGGCACCGCGCAAACGAAAGAAATTATGGATCTCCCTTGCCCTGCTCGCCGTGCTCTTTCTCGGCGTCGTCGGCATCGCGCTGGCGCGGATGGCCTCCGGGAACTCGGTCGATCCTAACCGGCTGGCCAAAGTAACGCGCGGCGATGTGGCCCGCTCGGTTGTCGCCACCGGGAAGATTCAGCCGATTACGAAGGTCGAGGTCAAATCGAAGGCTTCGGGCATTGTGGAAAAGCTTTACGTGGACATCAACAACCGCGTGCATAAAGGCCAGCCGCTGGCGCAGCTCGATCAGCAGGAGATTCTGGCGCAGGTGGATGCGCAAAAGGCTACGCTTGCCGCCGCGCAGGCCAACGTCGGCACCTTCGAGGCCAATATCGAGCAGGACAAGGTAAACGCCGCCGCGCCGGACCTGCCGATGTACAAGGAGACGCTGGACCGCAACCTTGCTTTGCAGAAGGAGGGTGTGGTTAGCCTTCAGGCGCTCGACGATGCCAACCGCGATTACCTGGCCGCGCTTACCAAGCGCGACGCCTCTCGCGCACAGGTCGGCGTCGATACGGCACGGCTCAAGCAGGCACGCGCGCAGGTGCAGCAGGCACAGGCCAGCCTGGCGCAGCTTGAAGAGCAGCTCTCTTACACCACGATTATGGCGCCGATGGATGGCGTGATTCTCTCGCGCGACGTGGAGATTGGCGATGCGGTGAGTTCGATTCTTGTGCTTGGTTCTACGGCTACGCTGGTGATGACCGAAGGCGACACCACGCAGGTTTACGTGCAGGGCAAGGTCGATGAGGCGGACATTGCGCACGTCTACATGAACCAGCAGGCACGCATCAAGGTGGAGAGCTTCCACGACCGCGTTTTCAATGGCCGCGTGACAAAGATTGCTCCGCTTGGTGTGGAAAAGGATAATGTGACGACCTTCGAGGTCCGAGTCTCGATCGACAACCCCGGCGGCGAGCTGAAGGCCAACATGACCGCCAACGCGGAAATCCTGCTGGACGAGCACAAAGGCGTGCTGACCGTGCCGGAATCCGCCGTAATCTACGACAACAACAAAAATGCCTCGGTCGAGATTCCAGACAAGTCACAGAAGGGCGGCACGCGTAAGATTGCCGTGAAAGCCGGTCTCTCGAACGGCTCCATCACGGAAGTCCTGAGCGGCCTGAAGGAAGGCGACCAGGTGGTTTTGCAGCAGTAGTTTTGTTCCTTGTTTCCGTTGTCCTATTTCTTTGGAGGTATCGCAATGAAGTTCCGGCTTGTAGCCGCTCCGCTT
>JAATFM010000311.1 GCA_015655195.1 Terriglobales bacterium | reverse complement strand
GCCCAAATACCCGCTGCCGGACAACAGCACGCGCTCCGGCTGGGTGACGAGGAGCAGCAAGGGCGGCGCTGCCGCCAACGCCAACGAGCTACGCCTGGAAGACAAGAAGGGCAGCGAGCAGATCTTTCTCAACGCGGAAAAGGACATGGATCATCGCGTCGAGAACGATCACCGCATGTACGTCGGCGGCCAGGATTCGCTGATCGTGGTGAAAGATCAGCTCGACCAGATTCAGGGAGACCGTCATTCCGAGGTCAAGGGAAACCTCTTCAGCAAGGTCGATACGAATGCCGACGTGCAGATCGGGGGCAACCTCAAGGAAAAGATCAGCGGCACTGCCGATGTCGAGGTTACGGGCAACCTGACTGCCAAGACCGCCGATTCCAACGTGCACGTCGCCAACCTGACCATCAAGACCGATGCCAATACCAACCTCGGCGTCGGCGGAATGTTCAACGAAAAGGTGGGCGGGAACAAATCGGTGAACGTGACCGGCAATTACGGCGAGAAAGCGACTGGAAACTATGCGCTCCAGGCCGCGCAGATTTATCTCAATGCCGAGGGAACCGCGGTGATCCAGGCCAGCGCGGGGATCACTCTGTCAGCCGGCGGCGGATTTATCACCATTGGACCGACAGGCGTGATGATCTCCGGCACGATGGTGCTGATTAACAGCGGCGGCGCGGCCCTGTCAGGCACGCCGGGAGTCGTGATGGCCCCGGAATCGCCAGCAGACCCGCAGGCCCCGACCGATCCCAAGACTCCCGACACGGCCGACGACGGCACCAAGGGCACAATGCTGAAGGCTGGAACCGACGCGGGTTCTTAAGCTATCCTGTTGCCGCGAACCGGCGTGCTGCTAATGAGACAGAGGTTTGTGGTCTCCCAGGTCCCAACACCAGGGACCTGGGGCACCCGGCGACTACAAACACGATGAGCGCCGCCCACCAGTGGTAAAGCGCGGCTAAAACCGAAGCAGCAACTCCTGCGTTGTAACTGAAGAACGGCACATTGCTAAGCCAGCCGTCCAACAATGCGGCTTGAGCAACTCGTAGATATTGTTTAGTGAAATCATTGCCCCCGGTCTCGGGAGGGGCCATCACCTTGGCCGCCCAGGCACTCGTATCTAACAGACCGTCGCCCAGTGGTTTCAAAACAGCGTAAACGAGAACCAGCAAGGCCGAAGAGACAACAAACCACATGGCGATCTTCCCTCCCCAACTGCCCAAAGCCTAGTCGAGTATAGCGATCCTTCATCGGGGGCGGGTGGCCCCAGGTCCTTGCTTTTGGGACCTGGGAGACCACGAACTTTGCCTGCGATACGGAAGACGAAAAGCAACTATTCCAGCGGTACCTTCTGCTGCTCGTCGAGGGTGAAGGCCGTCAGTCCGGGCGCAGGCTCGGATTCCGCAAAGTAGCAGCGCACCGGCCCGAAGAACTCCTTGCGCTGTGCCGCCTCGCAGTTCGGAATGAAGACACGCAGCACGCGCGGATCGTAGTAGCGGAAGAGCACCTTGCTGCCCGTGCCGTTATCGACGATGAGAAAGTTCCTCAAATGCTTGCGAGTCTCCTCGAAGGACTGCGGCGAGCCGAGGAACACCCCCCAGAACATCCCCCACGCGGCTTTGACGAGATACGGCAGAAACGGGCGATCGGGCTGAATCTGCGCCAGGTATGGCCCGTAGCGGGCAATGTCGGCGCTCTGCTCGCCTTCATAAAGCGACTGGTAATAAGCGCCGGACTGGTTGAGCAGGTCGAGGATTGCGGGGCTGATGGCGCCGTCGAGAATGGCAAAGTTGCAGGTGGATTCGATGGCGCCGAGAATCTTCTGTTGCCAGGGCAGCATCTCGCCGGGCGAGGCAGGGAGATAATCGAGCGCCGGCTTGCCGTTGACGACGGGCGCGAAGCGGAACGAAGATCGCCCGGCAAAGATCGTATCGCGGGGCCGGAGCGGTGCCTGGCGCACGCGCACGCCGTTGACCAGCGTGCCGTTGCTGCTGGCCGGGTCGATCAGCGTGCAGAGCGGCCCGCTGCACTGCACCTGAAAATGCGCGCGCGACATAAACTGGTCGCTGACGACCAGGTCGGCTGGCGCCTGTCTGCCTACCGTGATGGTGCCCGATTGCGGCAGGGGAAAAAAGAATGGCTCCCCGCCAGCAGGTCGGATTTCGAGCACAAAGTCCACGCGTCTCTCCTGATCGTGACGCCGGCTAAATGGAGCAGAACGGTGCGCCCGCGGCGGCGGCTTCCACCATCGGTGGGCCGGGCGGCGGAGGCATCCCGACCTCGCCAATTTCTACTGTTGGATCGCCCAGGACGATAACGCCGCCGTGCATGGTGGGATCGCCCATGCGGGCGGCCATTAGATTGCCGATCAGCACGGTGGGCGAGCCCATCATGATCGTGTCCGGCGGTCCCACGCAGGTAAGCATGTCGGACATGCGGGCAGCCGGCAGGAATGAAATCAGCACAGTCGGCTCGCCGGGCGGCAGGATCGGCCCGCCCACATGCGGGACTATCCCTGTAACCATGGGGCAGACGTGCATGTCGGTGACTCGTGCTGCCGGCGGCATAACGCTCCTTCGTTGAAAATCGTAAAACGCTTCGTGTTCAGTTGCTCGTCTGGGGAGACGGAATGTTGTAACCCACTGCTCGCAGTATTCCAATTACATGCTGCTTCCAGCGGTACTGGGGATGATTTGCCGGCATCGGATCGTCGGCGGCGATTGCAGGTAGCGAGTCTCCGCTGAGCGAGACTGGGCGATGGTCCGCGCCGTGGTCGAGCAGCCACGCCACACGGTCGTATTGCTGACCGAGCGCCGCGCGCATGACGGTTGTAAAGCCGGATTTGTCCACGGCGTTGATCTCCGCGCCGCCGGCCAGCAATGCCTCTACGTTCTCCCAGCGCTCTTCGCGGGCTGCGAGGCCGATCAGCGGGAGACCCTCCTCTTCGCGCAGGTTGGCATCGCCGCCGCCCTTGAGAAAGAGGCGCAGAAGATCGGTGCTCCTGGCGCGCGCCGCATAGCTCATCGGAGTCACTCCACCGGCGGAAGGCAGGTTCGGGTTGGCGCCGGAGACAACCAGAGCCGCGAGCCCGTGCATGTTGACCGTGGTTCCCATGACATACACCAGTGGCGTCACGCCATCCTTTCCCGCCGCATTGGGGTCTGCTCCGGCGTGCACTGCCGACTGCGCGCCAGCAGCGTCGCCGGCCTGCGCCGCCTCCGCCATCTCGATCGTGGCCCGATCCTCGAAAATCTCTGAAGCCTTTTTCATATCATTTGCCCCGCAGCCTGCGAAAGCAGATCGGGATGAAGCCGGGATTGGAGGCCGGAAAAATATGCGGAATCCACCGTTCTCATTCCTGGCTCAGCAGGTTCCTGACAGCCGAATACGTCTCCCGATGCTTTGCGGCCAACCCTCCTTCTACAGACTTGATACCGTGCAGCCCGGACAGGCTTGCATCGGAGGGCCCAGGGATCAACCGGCCCGCCGCCGATGCGCCGCTGGCCGAGTTCAGAAATTCCATTACCGGATCGCCCGCCACGAGATAACTCGTCAGCAGATTTTCCGCGCCCGCGACGGAGCCGGGAATCGTCGATCCCGGCTTGTATGCCGCCGCATTGAAGATCGCTCCCGAGACAGCCCTGCCGCTTGCGGCGAGGCCCGCAGCGGCTGCCTGCGCCAGCCCGCCGCCTAGCGAGTGGCCCGTTACCTGGAAGATTGCGCCTCGTAATTGTGCAGCACGCTGCGCCATTCTGGCGAGGTCCATCGCTTTTTTGTGCGCGTCAGGGGAAATTCCCACGGCCTTCTCGACATCGGCGAGGACGCCGGAGGAATCCTCCGGGCCGGAAGGTGCGAATGCGAGTACACAGACAGCCGGCTGGATGTCGGGAGCGGAGACATACAACTGCGCGCAGAAATTCGGAGACCGGGAGACAAAATCCGTCGGTGCCAGCCCCAGTTTTTTGAGGTGCTCCGGCGTTGCTCTCTGGAATCCGGGCACCGAGACCGGAACCTGACCCTGCGCGACGCTGTTTGCGTCGTCCGACATGAGAGCCAGTTGGCCGGCCAGAATGAGATGAATCAGTTCCTGCACGTTAGGATTGTTTGCCCGATTCGGCGTCAACTGGCCCAGCAGAGTCTGGCCGGCTGCAATCGCATCCTGTAGCGCCTTGCTGTACTTCGAGACCGTGGGCTTCTTTTCCGTCTGAATCACATCCAGCGGGTCGGGCGGAAAAATGCGGCTCACCTTGGAGAAAATCAGCGCCGCCTGCTCCGCCTTTGCGTAGATGGGCAGTTGCTGCAGGATTGCTTCGGCGCGGGGCTGCGCCTTCGGATCGCGAGCAATGTCTTTCAGGGCCGCGACCGTGCTTGCGATCGAGGAGAGAATCTCGCGAATCGATTCGTTCTTGCCGCGGGCTTCCGCGATAGCGCGTTGCGCCGCCCATTGAAGCGCTCCGGCATCCTTCTCGATCAGCCCGACTGCCTGCTTCGCGGCGAAGCGGAGATCGTCCCAGAGATCGACTTTGAGATCGTTCCCGACCTGATGCGCCGCCTGCTCCAGAACTGTATTTTCTGGGGCAGATTGGACCGCGCCCCGTGCATTCTTCAGGAAATCTCCGGCGCCCATTCTAGTCCTGCATCCTTTCGCCAGAGGTCAGGAGAGAAAGCGCCGCATGTTCGAGCCACTCCGCTTTGTCCGGCCCCGGCAGGGACGAACTCAGAATGCGGTGTGCAGCATCGAAGTGGTTCTGGAACTGGTTCTCGAAGTTTTCGCCGAGCAGGTAGGCCGTGGTCGCATAGACGGCCACGTCGTGCTGGCTGGACAAACCGTACTGCCTTGCCTTGCCGACCATGGATGAGACAAATGCGGTCAGGGCTTCCGGCTTGTCCTGGGCGGCTTCCGGCACGTTCGACTGGAGAAACGACGCAACGGAGGAAATGTATCTCCGCTCGGCATCTTCCCGGAATGCCGTAAGCTGCCGGTCGCTGATCTTGAAAGGCTGCATACAGGTGTGCGTTCCCTGAAGCAAAAAATGGCCCCATGATTTCCACGCTTCAGTGCTGGAATGACCATACAGCGATGGCCTTTCCGGTGCAAGGCAAAGATACGGGGAGCACAGGTATGGGTTGCACACTAAGCATAACCGAAGGCAGTTGAGACGCGGAGGCGAATTTTTGCCTCCCTTTTATGCGCCATCTTCGGCTTGAGGTTTTGCTCCGGTTCCGCTTCAGCGCGGGCCGCCGTGCACTGAGATTGTGTCGGATCGCGGCCTGGCGTTTCGTGGCTGGCGAGACCGGTATTTCCACCGCTGGGCTGGGAGCGGGATTGAGTTGGAGGGCCGCATAGCTTACGAAAAATCAGTGCTCTAGGAGGCAGCGGCTGTAACGCTGAACGAGCCTCTGACACTAAAAATTATCTTGACAATGCCTGGCTGTCATTCTAAATTTCGGCTACACGCTGTTCCGATAACAACTTGACATTACTACGTTTTTCCTGGGCTTTCTCTTGCGGTGCGCTTCCCCTCCTCCGATAAGCGTGCCAAATTGCGCGGTACCGCTCTTGCGCGGAGATGATTTGCATCGCTTCCGAAAACATTAGGGGATCAGTGGGCCGCTGGCTTGTAGACCGGCTGCCGTGACTGACAGATGGTGAACCTGCGGGAATCCCTGCTGCGTGATAGCAGCGGTCTTGCGCCCTGCCTCCCCTTGAGGGTGGATTCCGTAACTGTGACCTTGGAGAGTTTGTGATGATTCGCAATCAGTGGCTTAGCCGGAGTGGAAATTTTGCGTCGGCCGTTTCGGCCTTGATATTGGGTATTTCCGCGGCGACAGCAGCGGCTCAGAGTGCGGCGGTGCAGCCAACTCCAACCCCCATCAGCGCGCCGGCGGCTGGCTTCCTTGCCGCTCCCTCGATTTATCTGGGCTACTCGCCTGCTTCGGTTGCCAGCGGAGACCTGCGCTCCAGCGGCAAGCTGGATCTTGTCACCGCGAACCCGGCTTCCGGCAGCGTGGTTATTTTTCTCAGCCAGGGATCGGGCAAATTCTCCACGGGCGTTTCCTATCCGGCAGGCTCGCAGCCGGTGGCTGTCGCGGTTGCCGATGTGACCGGGGACGGCCGGCCCGATCTGGTCGTTGCCAATGGCTCCGGCAATACCATCAGCGTT
>JAATFM010000201.1 GCA_015655195.1 Terriglobales bacterium | reverse complement strand
CGCTCCATCGAATACTTCCGCATCCCGCGCGACGTGCTGACAATCTGCGTCGGCAAGTCCACCTACGCCCGCTGCGGCATCATCGTGAACGTGACGCCCTTTGAGCCGGAGTGGGAGGGGTTCGTGACGCTCGAAATCTCGAACACCACGCCGCTGCCGGCCAAGGTCTACGCCAATGAGGGCCTGTGCCAGATTCTCTTCTTCCAGGGCGATGAGCCCTGCGAGGTGAGCTACGCCGACCGCAAGGGCAAATACCAGAAGCAGCAGGGGATTGTTCTGCCTAAGCTGTAACGGTTTCTGAAAAAGCCGCCCGGCGAGGCGGCGTTTCCGCCAATTTTTCCCGGATCCCGCGCCCTTTTTCTTTCTGCATGCAGATTGCGGGAAGCCTTGTTTTCTCTGGGAGAACGATGATGCCGGAATCCGGCCCAAAGCGTAGTGTGTCCGGCAGACGAAAGATAGCTCTGGCCTCAAAAAGCGCGTTCTCCAAAATCCCGCCGGACGGACTGCAGGAAGTTCGCATCGGCCTGATCTCCGGAGAGCCCATCCGGCTCGAAGGTCTGCGGACGATCTTCGACCAGCCGGCCACGCCGGGACATCCGCCGCTGACGCCGATTGTCGGGACCCTTGCAGGGCTGCTGGCCAACGCGACGGTGGAGTTCCTTGTCGTGGACTTGAATGCGCCCAGCGGCGGCCTCGAAACACTGGAATCGGTGCGCCGGGCCCGGCCCGATATGCGGCTGATCGTGATTGGCCCGGAGAGCGACGAAGCGTTGGTAATGGACTCGATTGTGGCCGGGGCGCGGGCCTATCTCGATTCCTCTGCCAGCCCGCAGACGGTGCGCCTTGCCATTGAAGTGGTGGTAAGCGGGTCCATCTGGGCGCCGCGTAAGCTGCTCTCGCGGCTGATCGACCGGCTGCTGGGAATTCCGCGCAAGATGGTGCAGACGACTTCGATGCGGCTCACCGACCGCGAGCGGCAGGTGCTGGAACTGATCCTGCTGGCGCGATCGAACCGCGAGATCGCGCGCCAGCTCGGCATCGAGGAGCGCACCGTAAAGGCGCACATGGGCCGGCTGATGAAGAAGACCGGCGCGGAGAACCGCATCGAGCTTTCCATGCGGGCGCTGAGCCAGTCGCTGGTTCCGGAGCATCGCGACGAGGGGAATGGAGCAGTTTGAATCATAAGTGTTTTATATTCATGTATATATGTGAATTTTCGCCTGAGCCGCTACCGCACGAAGCACAAGGAAACAGGATTCTGACTACAGGAAAGTTACCTTGGGAATAAGATTTATGTTACTAAAATCCAGTGTCCTTCCGTACTCTTGATTACTTTTTGGATGCGGATGCACACTGTGTACAGAAACAACGCAGATCTGGGGAAAGGCGTTCCCTGACCGCATTCGCGTGTTGTCATGGAACGCCTCTTTTTTCCTCCTGATGGTTTGAATTCAGCCCTCCCCCCTTGGTGGGCACGAGCCTGCTGGCACTACAGCCCTCCTCAAAAAAATCCTGTTAACTCGACGACTTCCTTTCTCTTGCGCGCGCCTCGAATGCGATAGGCTCAAGCAGGTGCGCCGCTTCCGGTATTGCGGCGGCCCACGCGGGATTCTGGCGCGTGCCGGCACGAATCTCGCCCGCGTGCGTCAGTAATCAGTAGAGAATCAGGCGGAAGTCGGCGCACAAAGCCGCAAAATCGAGTCACAAAGTAGAGTTGTGAAGGAGAGGAATTCCAACAATGATAAAGATAAAGAAGCTGATGGTTCTTGCCAGCCTGTGTTGCTATGCGGGCGCGGCCTTTGCATCCTCGTCGCGCCATGATCTGACCGACCGGGTGGATTCGGCCAAGGTCGTGCTGGAGCAGATTATGGGCGCGACCGATAACGGGATTCCATACAACATCATGGAGCAGGCCACGTGTGTGGGCGTGATTCCCGGCATGATTAAAGGCGCATTTGTCTTTGGCGCCAACTACGGCCAGGGCGTCGTGACCTGCCGGACGGGGCACGGATGGTCCGCGCCGGTCTTTATCCGCATCGCAGGCGGCTCATGGGGGTTGCAGATCGGCGGGCAGGCTGTAGACCTGGTGCTGATCGCGGTCAATGACAACGGCTTCCAGGATCTGCTCAAAAGCAAGTTCAAGATCGGGGCCAATGCCGCGGCCTCGGCCGGGCCGGTGGGGCGCAACGGCGAGGCCTCGACGGACTGGAAGCTGACCTCCGAGCTGCTGACCTACTCGCGCAGCCGCGGCCTCTTTGCCGGCATTGACCTGAACGGCAGCGTGGTGAGCCAGAACACCGGCGACACGGCGCTCTATTACGGGCACGACTACCACTTCAGCTCGATTCTCAAGGGCAACGTGGCCGTGCCGCAGGACGCGGTGCCGTTTGTGCAGAGCGTGGCGCACTATTTCGTGGAAGCCAAGCAGCACTGAGCAGGAAAGTAGCTCTTAGCTGTTAGCTTGACTGTGCGAGGCCCGGCTGCCGAAAAGCCAAATAATCTAAGCTGGGCTTCAGCACCCGAGGGAATGCCTTGTTCCAACGGACAAACGCCCCATCTTTACGGCAAACGATGCCGCAGGGATGGGGCGTTTTTGCTGAAAGCTAAGAGCTAAAAGCTGCATCTAAAACAGCCTTCTGTGCCGCAAAAATCTCTTTCAGGCCAGCTTCCGCCAGGTCGATGAGCGCGTTCAACTCCTGCCGTGAATAGCTGCCCTTTTCCGCCGTGGCCTGCGTTTCGACAAGTCCGCCGTCGGCGGTCATTACCACATTCATGTCCACCTCGGCCTGCGAATCTTCCTCGTAGCAAAGGTCGAGCAGTGCCTTTCCATCCACGATGCCTACCGAGGTTGCGGCGACGAGCTGCTTTAGCGGCGAAGCCTTGAGCGTGCCGGCCTTGACGAGCGCGTTGAGGGCAATCGCGAGCGCGACGGCTGCGCCTGTGATTGCAGCGGTGCGCGTGCCACCGTCGGCCTGGATCACGTCGCAGTCGAGAATGATGGTGCGCTCGCCGAGGGCCTGCATGTCGACGACCGAGCGCAGGCTTCTCCCGATCAGCCGCTGAATCTCATGCGTCCGGCCGCCGATCTTGCCGCGCTCGCTCTCCCGCGGCGTGCGGGTCACGGTGGAGCGGGGCAGCATCGAGTACTCGGCGGTGACCCAGCCGCGCCCGGAGTTGCGCAGCCAGCCGGGAACCCCCTGCTCGATCGTCGCGTTGGTCAGCACACGCGTGTTTCCAAGCGAGACGAGAACCGAGCCTTCGGCAGTCTGGACGAAGCCGGGGGCGAAGGTAAGAGGCCGCAATTGGGCCGCAGCGCGGCCTCCGGGTCGGAAAAAAGAAAGGGACGAACTCATAACAGCATTGTATCGGGCTCGTAATGGCGTCCCCTAACGGCGACTGATAACAGCATCGAACGCGAGCGGTTCCTAATGGCATTGCCAGCGGCCGCGATTCCGGGGATGGGATTCCGGGCGCGGGAGCGCGTTGCCTGTTCCGGTCCCGATTCGGGAATCGGCCGGAATCGGGACCGGGAATGGGAAATGGATGATAAGTCGCATTGGAATCAATTGGTTGCGCTGAAGCGGCACGGCGAAAGGTCCCGTTTCGGGATTTTCAAGAGCGCGACGCGGACGCGCCATGTTGCTCGAAAAGTAATTCCAAGATTTTTCTAATGAACAACTTAGGGAATCCGTTCAAGTTTGGCACGCCACGTGTATAGAAAGGGGACAGAACCGGCGGGGCCTGGACGGATTCGGAACGGGAAAATGGGCCAAGGGACATAAAGATTTCTGGCGGAGAAGGAGGGAGAGATGGAATCCATCGAAACGACCACGCGGGTGGCGAGAGCGGGAGAGATCCCGGCAAGCATTCCAGGAAGCATTCGCGGCCGGGTGCAGGCATTCGCCGAGACGCTGGCCGCTGCGAGACCGAGGGGCGAGTCGCTTTCCGAACTGGCCCACGACGCGCGCAACATGGTAATGGCACTCGACCTCTACTGCGAGCTGCTCGAAGAGCCGGGAGTCCTCTCCATCGCTTGCCGGCACTACGCCGCCGAGTTGAGGCTGGTCTCGGCATCGAGCCAGCAGGTGGTGGAGAAGCTGGCTCTCCTGGGAAAGCGGCAGACAGCCGGAACGACGAAGCCCGTGACGCCCTTGCTTGACGTGCCGGAGCAGCCCATCGCCGACCTCCGCGAAGAGCTGCTGGCGGCGCAGAACCTCCTCGATGCGCTGGCCGGTCCGTCGACCGTGGTCAGGGTATCGGCGGCGGAGGGGGCGCGGCCAGTCTGGCTGACCACCGAGGACCTGACACGGGTGCTGGTGAATCTGGTGAAGAATGCCACCGAGGCGATTGCCGGGGCGGTCTCCGACAGCAGCCTCGATTGCAGATCCGGTCCGCAGCGGGGCTGGATCGAGATCAGCCTTCGTGAGCGGTCGGCAAGCGCCGATGCGCCGGCAGCGCTGCTCATCGCCGTCGAGGATTCGGGTCCGGGAATCGATCCCAGCCAGCTCGAAGCGATCTTCGAGCCGGGATTCACCACCAACATCGAGACCAAAGCGACAAGGAAGCGGTGGCCGGCGGCACATCGCGGGCTGGGGCTCTTCATCTGCCGCTCGATTGTGGAGGGCGCGGGCGGTCGGATGTTGGCCGGCAACCGGGGCCACTTCGGAGTCCAGTCCAGCGAGCCTTTTAGCAGGCACACCGGAGGGGCGCGCATCGAGATCGAGCTACCGGTACGGGGTAACTGAGCCAGCAACCTGAGCGGGAAGTTACCACTTCAACCAGAGATTCAACAGATCCAGCAAATCCAGTCGGGGAAACCCGGGCGAGGCGAATACAATGTTGGCAACAGTCTTCCAGACACGATCCATGGAGTTCTTTTCCCAAGCAGCGGAGTCCGCGGCGCGCCTGCACCTGCTGGTCGTCGATGTCGATCCGGCGATCCGCTCGGCCTGTGCCGAGATCGCCGGCGGGCTGGGCTATGCCGTGGAACAGGCAAACGACTTCCAGCAGGCGCGGAGCCTGCTCAGGGGCGGCGCGGCGGACATCCTGCTGGTAAACCTGCCGCTGGCCGGCTCGCGTCAGGGCCTTGAGTTGATCTCCGAGGTCAAGCTCCTCTACCCGCGCATCGCGATTATCGCCATGACCTCTTCGGGGCTGGTGAACACGGCCGTCGAGGCGATGCGCTGCGGGGCCACCGACTACCTGACCAAGCCCTTCACGGTGGACGACTTTTCCTCGGTGCTGGAGCGGGCCGCCGAGACGCTCACGACCGACACGGCTACGCGGCAGCTCCGCGAGCAGTTGCGGGTCTCGCAGGGGCTGGGCTCGATGATAGGCCGGTCGGGCGAGATGGAGAAGCTCTACCGCATCCTGTCGAAAGTCGCGCAAAGCACGCACCCGGTCCTGATCCTCGGCGAAAGCGGGACGGGCAAGGAGTTGGTGGCGCGGACGATCCACGCCTACGGACAGAACGGGCAGAAGCCTTTTCTTCCCGTCGATTGCGGCTCGCTGGTTCCCACGCTGATCGAGAGCGAGCTATTCGGCTACGTGAAGGGCGCATTTACCGGCGCCAACCGCTCGAAGGACGGGCTGCTGGTCTCGGCCGAGAGCGGAACGGTCTTTCTCGACGAGATCGGCGAGCTGCCGCTCGACCTGCAAGCCAAGCTACTGCGCGCGCTTCAGGAAAGAGAAGTCCGGCCCGTCGGCGCAACGCATCGGGTTCCAATCAAGGCACGCATCGTGGCCGCGACCAACCGCGACCTGTCCGCGATGGTCGACAAAGGCTCCTTCCGCAAGGACCTCTACTACCGGCTCAACGTCGTGAACCTGCGGCTTCCTTCGCTGCGGGACCGGCGCGAGGACATTCCGCTCCTGGCGGCGCACTTTCTGGATCGCATCAGCCGCGAGCGGGGGGCAAAGTTCACACTTTCGGATGAGGCTCTGCGCACGATGATGCGCTACGAGTGGCCGGGCAATGTGCGCGAGCTTGAGAACTCGGTGGAGCGGGCCTGCGCTCTCTCTTCCGGCCCCATCCTGCACCTGGGCGACCTGCCCACGCAGCTTCAGAACTCGGGCCTGGAGGCGCGCCGCACGACGCTTGCCTCCGGCGAGCCGGTGGAGGCCGAGACGGTCTCCGCGGCGGTCATGACGCTGGCTGACATGGAGCGGCAGGCGATTCTCTCGGCTATCCGCACGCTGAACGGCGACAAGCTGAAGGCGGCGCGGCTGCTGGGAATCGGCAAGACGACGCTCTACCGCAAGCTGAAGGAATATGGCATCGCGGACCCGCTGAGCGAATAAAACGGCTCTTAGCTTTTAGCTGTTAGCTCGACTGTGTGGGAACCGGCAGAGGCGGCTGATTCGGGCGATTCCGCCGGCTGCAATTCAAAACAAATTCTGTGAACCCTGCTTCGAGGCTGGTAGCTAACAGCTAAAAGCTGCTTCTCAAGGAGACTTTTTATGAGCATTCTTCTCGTTACCGGAATCGAAGGGGCGCGCAACTGCGCCGATGTGGTTGCCAGGAACCTTGGCATGGAGGTAGAGGTGGCCGATGGGCGCAAGATGGCGCTCGCCGCGCTGCGCCGGGCCGAGTTTTCAGCCGTCGTGGTGGATGAAACGATTGCCGAGTGCGACCCTGCCGCTGCCGAGGCGATCTGGGAGCGCGCCGGCCTTGCGATTCCCGTGCAGGTGAACTTCGCGCTCACCGGCGCGGCGCGGCTGATCCGCGATCTGCGGGCGGCCCTCAACCGCCGCGAACGCGAGCAGGCGCTGGCGCGGCGGGCTGCTGCTGCGGCCATCGAGTCCGAGCTGAAATCGACGGTCGCCGGCCTCCTGCTGCACTCCGAGCTTGCGCTTTCCGGCTCCGACGCCGGCTCGCCCGTGGCCGAGAGGCTTCGCACGGTGGCTGACCTGGCCGTGAGCCTGCGCCAGAAGCTGAGCGCACCCGCGCCGGGGCGTCCCGAGGCGGTTCCGGCGGCGCACTAGCTCGACGCACTAAGTTTTTGAAGTTTTGCGTTGCACGCGCAAACGCCGGGGCGGGCCTGTCTTGCGAGTTCGGTCCCGCTCCGGCGGATTTTTTGAAATTGTGCCGGCGAGCGGAATTAGTTCGTCGCAGGAGTAGCGGCGTTGGCCGCAGAGGCTGTCGGCCCGTCGGGCCGGACGGTCTTGAAGGCCAGCGTGATGCGCGAGAGCACTTGGACGGGAGCGCCGTTCTCGACGAACGGAGTGAACCGCATGGCTGCAATGCGCCGACGGGCCTCGTCGTTCAGTGAGGAATTGTCGGAGACGATCGGCCCGATTTCGCGCACTGCGCCGGTCCGGTCAATGGAGACCTCCGTGGTGAGCACGCCTTCGAGCGGACCGTCTTTTGTAGCGGGCCAGGATGCGGATGGTTGCGGCAGAAGATTTTTACGCAGAACCAGCTCATCTAGAAACTCGGTCTGGATGGGATGCGGGTCGCCGTTCGCTCCCGCTGTGAACCAGCCGTCCGGAACAGCGCCGAGATTTTCGAGCGTGATTACTTTTGCTGTCACTTCCGGCGAGCCGTTGGCAACGGTACGCGCTACCTGGCGGCCGTGGAAACTCTGATAGTCGTGGAAGAGGCCGCCGAAGCCGAAGCCGCCGGCGGTGAAGAGAAGCCCGGTGTTGTCATTCAGTTCGATGCCCGCGCCGATCCCCTTCTGAACCTCGCCATTGCTGCTGAGAATCGACCAGCTCAGGTGCGTAATGCCGAACCGGGGAAGCTGTCTCACTTCGCCGCTGTCCATCTGTGCGTAGAGAGCCGGCGAGAGCGGAACCGGGTGAATGAGCGCCTCGGCAATCTCGCGCAGCCACTCGGGGAAGTAGTCGCCGTCGTTCTTCTGCCACACCTGCCCGCCGCTGACAATCTGAATCTGGTGAAACAGTGGGCAGCTCACTTCGCGCCGCCACTCTCCGGGAGATTTCCACCAGATTTCGACCGTGCCTCTGCGACCGGAATCCTTGTCACTGTCCCGGCTGGGGGCAAGGATTGCTTTCAGATGAAAGGGATGTGTGCCGGGCTGATCGAGCGTGACAGTGGCAACAACCTTCTGGATGCGTTTGACGATGTTTTCCGCGCGGGCGGATGCAGAGCCGGCAACGCAAACGAGAGCGAGCAGGAAAATCGAAAAGTGGCGCATGGCTGACACTGTACAACAAGCTCATCCAGTGAAGCCAACGTTATATAGGCGGGTGCACATGTTCGATTTTGCAAACCTGTGCGCCCGTATTTGTGGTGATGGCTACAGCGCGATCGTGACAGCTTTGCTTTTGGGGTAGTTGTTGAGGACCTTTTCGTCTATCTGCCAGCCCGCACAAATTTTTCTTGACATGCATGGAAACTAAAACTACATTGTAGTAGTAATGAAGACATCCGTTAATCTCGGCGAATTTGAACAGATTGTTTTGTTGGCGATTCT
>JAATFM010000173.1 GCA_015655195.1 Terriglobales bacterium | reverse complement strand
TCGGACGAACGCAGACTCGATAGCGCATGCCCATCGCATGGACCGCGCTGCGAACGGCGATCTCCGGCTGTGTGTCTCTCGACCTGTTCCCCTGCATTACTCGCCTGACCGCCGGAGATGACGCCCATGACGGTGTTGTGGGATTGCCGTCACGTGGTGCACGTTCGGCTGACTCCTTGCTTGAGATGTGGTCCATTCCGTTTGCCTCCTTTCGCCAAGTGCGGCGATTTCGAGGCTATCGAGCACCGATCAGACTTTCACTCCGTTCCTTGCCTTTGAATTCGACAATTCGGCGATCATTCGGGGGTTGAATTTGAAAGCAAGAACCGGAGTGTCGCGATCCAGCACTTCATTCACAGTCAACGTATGCATACCACTATCGAACCCTCGATCCTCTACCTCGGCACGCCGGTCGTTCTCATCAGCACACGCAACGAGGACGGCACAACCAACGTCGCACCGATGTCCTCCACCTGGTTTCTCGGCTGGGGCTGCATGATCGGACTCAACAGCGGTTCGCAAACCACCTTAAACCTGCTGCGCGAGAAAGAATGCGTGCTGAACCTTCCGTCCGTGGATCAGGCCTACGCGCCGGATAGGCTTGCGCGCCTGACCGGCAGAAATCCTTTGACTCCAGACAAGGTGGCGATGGGATATCGCTATGAGAAGGACAAGCTAGGTGCGGCAGGGCTGACGGCCACTCCCTCGGATCTCGTGAAAGCGCCACGCGTAACGGAGTGTCCGATTCAGCTTGAGGCGATAGTCCAGGCTTCCCATCCGTTCGGCGGCTTCGAGCCTGCTCGCGCTTTTGGGGAGAACACCAGCGACACACCGCTTGTGCTGGCTGTTGAGCTGAAGATTGTGAGGGTGCATGCAGAGGAGTCCCTCCTAGTGACAGGAAAGAAGAATCACATCGATCCCGACAAGTGGAAGCCGCTTCTCATGAGCTTCGCCCAATACTACGGACTGGCACCCGGGCGCATCTTTCCGTCCAAGCTGGCAGAAATCCCGGAAGAACAGTACAGACCCTATGAGGACATGGCGAAGCTACCTACAGCCTGAAATCGGATACTAAGCGGGTCCGCGCGAAGTGCTTCGTGAGTGAGTGGCCTTGTATGCTTCGGTCGACCGCCGCGCTGTGATTAGGCTAGAACCGGTCGCAGACATTTCGCTAGATGGCGTGCGAGGGCACTCACAGATGCAGGCGCACTCCCATGAGCGCGCAATAGAAATATGGGCGCCGATACAGGCTTCATTTTCGGTAGCAACGCAACGAGCTCGCCTGACAGCAACCTCTCGCTCACCACCCAACTTGGCAGGTGGGTTATTCCGATCCCCGAGGTGCATGCGTCTGATTGCGCCTGCAGATCGTCCGTTGCGAGCACCCGCGCGGCATCCAGCGAACGATTTGCCGACAGCAGGCAGCGCCAGCCCATGAAAGGAGCGGGGTGCCTCTTATCGATGAGCTTATGCTGTACGCAGTCAGCTAAAGACAGCGGCTCCCCATGTTTGGCTATGTAAGCGGGGCTGGCGACAATGACCCCTCTCAACGTACCAAGTTTTTTCTGAATCATCGTCGTATCGTGTTTGTTCCCTACGCGTATGGCGAGCTCAGTAAGCTCCAGGGTCGGCGCATGCACCATCTCGGAGAAGTCCAGGTCTATGGAGAGCTCCGGAAACTTTTCCATCAGCTCTGGAAGGCAGGGCAGGACCAGGCGTTTGCCAAGTGTCGGCCAGCAGGTCAGCCGCACTGTGCCACGAACCTCTTTGCTACCAGCTGCCGCTTCTCGCTTGGCGCAGGCAATCTGTTCAAGGATGTCCGCAGCACGCCCATAGAGAGTCCGTCCCGCATCGGTGAGCTCCAGCGAGCGTGTACTTCGTAGCAGGAGTTGAACTCCGAGTTCCTTCTCCAAGGCACTCACCTGTCTGGCAATGGCGGACGGAGATTGACCGCGCCGGCGCGCAGCCGCGGAAAAGCTCTTCAGACGAACCGTCTGTACAAAAGCTTCCATAGTCGAAGATGAGGTGTCGGGTACCATCTTTGCATTTTAGGCAAAGATGTTTCGCGTGGATCAGCCAAATCACCGGAGTGTAATCAAACGCAGGAGGAACAGTTATGAGCGATCGCCAACTTTCAGACTCAGTAGTAAAGGCCGTCATCCACGCTCCCGCAGACAAGGTGAACATTGCCGACTGGTTATTCCATCTGCCTGACAGCGAGTATCAACGCTGCTCGCACGCCCATATCGCGGCGGGAGTTACTACGACGAACGATGGTAAGCCGATGTCGATCAATGTGGAGACGATCGGTGACGCCCTGGTCATTCAGCACTATCACGCAGAGATTCACGAGCCGCTTCACTGCCGAATGGTCTCTATCTCAGACGCGATCACAAAGAATGGGCGAAGCAAAGTTCAAGTCGTTTGGGATCTGAGTGCGAAACCTCTGGATGACTCAAACTGTGAGTACACAAACCACATCAATGCGTATGCCACAGATGAATTCCTGGAGTTCATCAAGGCGCACGGCATTACGTTCGAACAGGCCGCGGTGGCGCGACAGGCCGCAAGCGACGCGCATAATAAGGAGGAGACACCGAACTTTGCCAAAAGCATCGAGGGACACGCACTCGGAAAAGGCTGGCACACCTTCTAGCGAGCATCCCAGCGGCGCTGGAGAGTTTTACCGCGAAGGCTCACGCTTCGCATCACCCGCACCATCAGGAGACACTTCGATGAGCACCATTACTACGAAAGACGGCGTTGAGATCTTCTACAAGGATTGGGGTTCAGGCCAGCCTATCGTATTCAGCCATGGCTGGCCGTTGTCTGCCGATGATTGGGACGCGCAGATGCTGTTCTTCCTGCAGCACGGCTATCGCGTCATCGCTCATGACCGCCGCGGTCATGGTCGTTCCACTCAGACCGCAGACGGCCACGACATGGACCACTACGCCGACGACCTCGCCGCTCTCACCGCTCATCTCGACCTGAAAGATGCCATCCATGTCGGCCATTCGACCGGAGGCGGTGAGGTTGCTCATTATCTGGCGCGGCATGGCGAGAGCCGCGCTGCCAAGGCCGCGCTGATCAGCGCCGTACCGCCTCTCATGCTGAAGACCGCCGCCAACCCGCTCGGCCTTCCCAAAGAAGTGTTCGATGGCCTTCAGGCGCAGCTCGCAGCCAATCGTTCGCAGTTCTACCGTGACCTGCCCACCGGCCCTTTCTATGGTTTCAACCGTCCTGGCGTGAAATCCTCGGAGGCCACCATCGAAAACTGGTGGCGTCAGGGCATGATGGGCGGAGCCAAGGCGCATTATGACGGCATCGTGGCCTTCTCTCAGACCGACTTCACCGAAGGCCTCAAGAAGATCACCATCCCGGTATTGGTCATGCATAGCGAAGACGACCAGATTGTTCCCTATGGTGCCGCCGGACCTCTGTCCGCGAGGTTGTTGAAGAACGGAACCCTGAAAACCTACAAGGACTTCCCGCACGGCATGATCACCACACAGGCGGAAACGATCAATGCCGACCTGTTGGCATTCCTGAAGAGTTAAGGATATCGGCTTGCTACCAAGGAATGGTGGGCAGCTTCAAGCCTGCTATTCCTTGGCACCGCGGAAGTAGGCGTCGTCGATTCCCAGGCGCTCGACCTCTACTGCGAGGTCAATAGATTGTAGGAGCGCGCCGGTCGCCGATTGAGTGTGTGAATGCGGTGAAGGTGTCCAATGGCCGAATGAGAGGAAGCCAATTCTCTTCATGCACGATAAGTCTGCCGTTCCGGTTTGGCTTGTCCTCCGTTTCCCTCACAGCGTAGCGGATCACAGGGCTATCCCTTCCGAAGAGATTCAATAGGGTTTTCCAGCGGATACCGGGCTGCACGACGTAGTGTCTCGCGGCGTAGCGCTACGGAATGAGCGGAATGAAAATGACGACCATGAGACAGGCCCGGGATATCCTCAGCAGTTGCGGTGGTGACCTGATGAGCGCACCACAGGGCAGAGCGAACGCAAGAAGGTAGATCGTCTTCCGCCTCAAGCATGCTGGCGCCGGACTTGTCCTTCTCACCTGACGGACAGGGAGTAGGCGAAGGTCTTTGGAAGCTGAGTAGGAGAATCGGTTTCGGACTATCAGCTAATTCCTCTGCGTTGCTATAGCCGTGCGCCGGAAAAGCTGCTGATCGAGTATCGTGCCGTGGAACGCTCCCCATTGACGTTTCGTGATGACGAGATCACTGGGTTCACGGTTGAGGGTCGCGACCAGTTCGAAAGCTACCGGTAGCGGTGGTGGAGCCTGTGGGTCCCTCATAGGAATGTCAACAGGTAAACCAAGGTCTCCGTAAGCGCGACGTGAATAAAGATGATAGTCGCACCTTTTTCCCGCAGGGCTATGGTGAGCTTGTTTGCGTTGTTCAGGACCGTCTGGAACGAATGCGGAGTGAACGGCATGCCCGCAATTCCGTTCTGGAGATCGACGAGGATCAAAGCGGTGGATGACGGTGTATGGCAAGGAAAGACATTGGTACTCCCCTGTGGTGGAATGTTGAATAGCTATTCGCTCATCGACTGAACCCAATTCCCAACCTGGGCTGCAAGCCGCGAATTGATCGCTGGTTCAACTGAGCGCCGCTGTTCGCAGCCGGCGCATCTCGTCTCAACACAATCCAAAGGGCTAGGGCCGCTTCAGAACCCAAGACGGCGGCTGCATCTACCTCGGGCCATGCGCCGGTGCCACAGCCTTCGCGTCCGATAAAGACAAGTCCACATCCTGTTTTTTTAGGCAGCTCTCCGAATGTCGGGATTTGTCGTCGGCGTGTCCGTGGACGAATCCAGAGCCCCTCCTCTCTGTTCCAATCGTCAGGAAGTACCCCAACAGCGAGATGTCTTTGAACCACCAGGAAACCGAATGAATCAGGAATCGCCTTCAACTGCTCCACCCGACCAGCAACTGCCCCTCACCAACTCCAACTCCCCGACAAAGCGCCGTTCCTGGGTAGGCTGGGTGGTCCTCCTCGTCGTTCTTGTGCTCATCGCCGCAGCGGTCCATCATCACCGGAAGAAGAAAGCTGCTGCACAGGATGCGGCTCCCGTGTCCGGGCCAGTCGCTGTTCGGCCCGCAACAGTTTCAGCGGGTGACATCGCAGTCTACCTCGATGCGATCGGCACCGTCACGCCGGTTTACACGGACTCGATCACTGCTCAGGTTACAGGTGTGATCACCGCCGTTCACTATCACGAGGGACAGATTGTGCGGAGAGGGGACCCGCTTATCGACCTCGATACGCAACCGTTTGTGGCCCAGCTTGGAGAAGCAAAAGGGACGCTGGAGCACGATGAGGGCGTACTCGCCCAAGCCAAAATGGACCTTGATCGGTACCGTGAGGCGTGGGCCGGCAATGGTGTTTCGCGCCAACAACTTGAGGATCAGGAGAAGATCGTCCTTCAAAACCAGGGAACGGTCAACTATGATCGCTCGGCCGTTCAGTATGCTCAGGTGCAGTTGAGCTACTGCCACATCTCTGCTCCGATCTCAGGCCGCGTCGGATTGCGGCTGGTTGATCCCGGTAATCTCGTGACGGCGAATGCGACGACCAGTCTGGTCGTGATCACTCAGCTCAGTCCGACAACGGTTGTTTTCACTCTCGCTCAGGACAATGTGGCCAAAGTGCAAGATCAGATGCGCCACGGACAGCAGCTCCTGGTAAAAGCCTTTGACCGTGTACAGGAGCGGTTGCTGGGGGCAGGGAAGCTGATCACCATCGACAACCAGATCGACACTACGACGGGCACCGTCAAGCTGCGCGCAGCTTTCGATAACGCAAACGGTGCGCTCTTCGCCAATGAATTCGTCAACACAAGGCTCCAGATCACCACGCTCCATAACCAGGTCCTGATTCCCGACGCGGCGATCCAGCACAACGGCGATACAGCGTTCGTCTACCTGCTTCAAAACAACAAAGCGGTCATGCACGAAGTGAAGCCCGGAGCTTCGGACAATGGCCTGACCTCCGTTCAGGGACTAGAGCCAAGCCAGGTCATCGCGAACAGCAGTTTCGAGAAACTGCAGGATGGAGCCGAGATCACCCTGTCGAATGTGCTGGCGCCGGCAAGTTCCTCTGTGAGTGAGGGGAATGCGCCGTGAATCCTTCCAGTCTCTTTATCCAGCGTCCGGTCACGACATCACTGGTGATGGTGGCTATTCTGGCCGCCGGTCTTATCGGCTACACCCAGCTTCCTGTCTCCGCTCTCCCCCAGGTGGATTATCCGACGATCCAGGTACTCACGACTTACCCGGGAGCAAGTCCTGACATCACGGCAACGACGATTACAGCTCCACTGGAGCGTCAACTCGGAGAGATGCAAGGGCTGAACCAGATGACCTCCACCAGTGCTGGTGGCGTCTCGGTCATCGTCCTGCAATTCGCTCTGTCTCTGAATATCGATGTCGCCGAAGAAGAGGTTCAATCGGCAATCAACGCTGCGCAGAGCTATTTGCCGTCCGATCTGCCGACACCCCCGATCTACAGTAAGTCGAATCCTGCCGACACGCCGGTTCTGACGCTGGCGATCACATCGAAGACGCTGCCACTCTCGAAGGTAGAAGACCTGGTCGATACGCGCCTCGCACCCAAGATCGCTCAGCTAAGCGGGGTTGGTCTCGTCAGCATCAGTGGCGGACAGAAACCCGGTATCCGGATTCAGGTCAATCCTGTTTCGCTCTCTGCGTACGGAATCAACATGGAGGATGTGCGGACCGCGTTGACTCAGACCAGCGTCAACGCGGCAAAGGGTAACTTCGACGGTTCCCTGCAGGATTACCAGATCGACGCCAACGATCAGATTACGGATGCAACCGGCTATAAGAATGTCGTCATCGCGTATCGCAATGGTTCTCCTGTTTTTGTGAAAGACATTGCGAGTGTCGTCAATGACGTCGAGAACACGAAGCAGGCGGCGTGGATGAATAAAACACCCGCGGTCATTTTGAACATTCAACGCCAGCCGGGCGCAAACACCATCAAGGTCGTCGACGGTATCGAGAAGCTGCTTCCGCAACTCAAGGCGAACCTGCCCGCCGGGATCCAGGTCACAACGCTTACCGATTTGACAACCAGCATCCATGCTTCGGTGCGCGATGTCGAGTTCGAGCTGATGCTTACCATCGCCCTGGTCGTCATGGTGATCTTCCTGTTTCTGCGCAATCTGTACGCGACCATTATTCCGAGTGTGGCTGTCCCTCTCTCTCTGATCGGCGCGTTCGCCGTGATGTACTTTCTCGGATACAGCCTCGACAACCTCTCCCTGATGGCGCTGACGATCTCGACCGGGTTTGTAGTCGACGATGCGATCGTGATGATCGAGAACATCTCGCGCTACCTTGAGCAGGGTATGTCCCCGATGGATGCCGCGTTCAAAGGAGCCGGGCAGATCGGTTTCACGATCGTGTCCTTAACAGTCTCGCTGATTGCAGTGCTGATCCCGCTGCTCTTCATGGGGGATGTCGTCGGCAGGCTCTTTCGCGAGTTTGCCGTCACCCTGGCGGTCACGATCGTGCTCTCCGCCGTGGTCTCGCTGACGCTCACTCCCATGATGTCGTCACGCATCCTGCGACATATTCCAGAAGCGGAACAGGGACGGTTCTATAAGGCATCTGAGCGCGTCTTCGAACGCATGGTCGCATTTTATGGCCGCACGCTGCGGGTCGTATTGCGATACCGCACAATCACGCTCCTCGTTGCCCTGGGCACATTTGTTCTCACCGTCGTGCTCTACATGATCATTCCGAAGGGCTTTTTCCCCACTCAGGATACGGGTGTCATCCAGGGCATATCTCAGGCGCCGCAGGCGGTCTCCTATTCCGCCATGGCGGCAAAGCAGCAGCAACTGGTCGAGGTGATTCTTCGGGACCCTGCCGTCGAGAGCCTGTCTTCCTTTATAGGAGCGGATGGAATTAATACCACGCTGAACAGCGGCCGAATTTCGATCAATCTCAAACCGCTTAACAAGCGGGATCTCAGTGCGGCGGATGTAATTCGCAGGTTGCAGAAGAACCTTGCGAAAGTTGAAGGCATTCGTCTGTATATGCAGCCTGTGCAGGACATCACGGTCGACGACCGGGTCAGCCGCACACAGTACCAGTACACCCTCGAAGACGCCGACATCAACGAGCTGAACGAGTGGACGACCCGCTTTGTAGCGGAACTCAAGAAACTGCCGGAGCTGGAGGACGTAGCGACCGATCAGCAGAATGGCGGTCGCGGACTGTCGCTGATGATCGACCGTGTCACCGCATCGCGACTCGGCATCGCCCCCTCGACGATCGACAACACGCTATATGACGCCTATGGCCAGCGGCAGATTAATACAATTTATACCCAGCTCAACCAATACCACGTCATCCTTGAGACCGCGCCGCAGTGGCGTCAGAAGCCGGGTAACCTGAGCGCACTCTTCATCCAGGCGAACTCTTCGAACGGCGCAACAGGTGCCGGAGCGGTGAATTCCTTCTCAACCTCGTCTTCCGCCTCCGCCGGATCGAACGCTCTGACGACCGCCGTCCGATATACGTCCTCATCGAGTGTGCTGACAGCGCCGCAGTCGGCCCTTTCAGGCGCAACCAGCACCACAGGAACTTCCTCGCAAAACGGCGGGACAACCGCGGGGACAACGCCCAATACGGCAACCTCATCGACGGGCCCGGCGGCTGTCCCTCTGAACGCATTCAGCCACGTCTCAATGGTCACGGAACCGCTCTCCATCAACCATCAGGGCCAGTTCCCATCAGTTACGGTCTCCTTCAATCTTGCACCCCACGCCTCTCTTGGAACCGCAATCTCCGACATCGACAAAGTGGTGTCCAAAATACACTTTCCCCCCAGCCTTCAGGCGGACTTCCAGGGAACTGCGGCGTCTTTCAAGAACTCTCTCTCGAATGAGACGCTGTTGATTCTGGCGGCGCTGCTGACGGTCTACATCGTCCTCGGCATCCTCTACGAGAGCTTCATCCATCCGGTGACGATCCTGTCCACACTTCCATCGGCTGGACTGGGCGCGCTGCTCGCGCTCATCCTATTCCATCAGGATCTGGACGTGGTCGCGATCATCGGAATTATCCTGCTGATCGGCATCGTGAAGAAGAACGGCATCATGATCGTCGACTTCGCTCTCGAGGCGGAGCGGGAGGGTGGAAAGAACTCCACCGAAGCGGCCTTCGAAGCCTGCATGCTGCGGTTCCGTCCGATAATGATGACCACCATGGCTGCCTTACTAGGCGGAATCCCACTTGCCGTTGGGCATGGAATCGGTTCAGAGCTACGCAGGCCTTTGGGAATCGCCATGGTGGGAGGCCTTCTGGTCAGCCAGGTGCTTACGCTCTACACCACCCCGGTGATCTATATTTTCTTCGACGGCCTTGCCCAGCGGTCCACCTCGCCGAAGAACAGCCCATCCCATACTCAGATCGATTCTGAATCGGCTCCGGAGCAGGCATGAACATCTCCTCTCCCTTTATCCGGCGGCCGGTGGCCACAACGCTGTTCACCATCGCAATTGCCGTTGCGGGGATGATCGCGTTTGCGGTCCTTCCGGTCTCACCGCTGCCGCAGATTGATTTTCCAACCATCACGGTGACTGCAAGCCTGCCAGGAGCGAGCGCGCAGATCATGGCTGCCTCGGTTGCCACTCCGCTCGAACGGCAACTTGGGCATATCGCAGGCATCACTGAGATGACTTCACAAAGTTCGCTGGGCAACACGCTCATCACGATTCAGTTCGATCTCAGCCGCGATATCGATGGAGCGGCAAGGGACGTCGAGGCCAGCATCAATGCCGCGCGGACCTATCTGCCCACAAACCTTCCGGCAAACCCCTCATACAGGAAGTACAATCCCAGCGACTCCCCGATCATTATTCTCGGACTGACCTCAGACAAATACGACACGGCGAAGCTGTATGACCTCGCTTCTACGGTTTTGCAGCAGAAGCTGTCGCAGATTCAGGGAGTCGGCCAGGTGGTCGTGGGCGGGGGATCTCCTCCGTCGGTACGAGTCGAGGCTAATCCCACCCAATTGGAGAGCTATGGGCTCACACTCAACAACATCCAGTCGGTTCTAAGTCTGCAAAACTCCCATGAACCGCGCGGACAAATCGCAGACAGCTCCATCACCGCCGACATTATTACGAACGCTCAGATATCCCATGCAGAGGAGTACAAGCCGCTCGTCATCGGCTATCACCACGGCTCTGCCATTCATTTGTCGGACGTCGCTACTGTGGTGGACTCGGCGCAGAACCTCCGCACGGCTGGTTATTTAGACGGCAAACCATCGGTCGCTATCATCGTGTTCCGTCAGCCGGGCGCGAACATCATCGAGACGGTCAATCGCATTCGGACGCAGCTTCCGTTCCTTCAGGCGACCATGCCGCAGGGCATCAAGACCACCGTGGTGCTTGACCGGACCGTCACCATCCGGGCCTCGGTGCACGATGTGGAACGAACACTGATTATCTCCATTGTGCTGGTGGTGCTTGTTGTCTTCCTGTTCCTTCGCGATCCGCGCGCGACGCTGATTCCCAGCGTCGCTGTTCCGGTCTCGCTCATCGGCACGTTTGCCGTGATGTACCTGCTGGGCTATAGTCTCGACAATCTTTCGCTGATGGCTCTCACCATCTCGACCGGCTTCGTCGTCGACGATGCGATCGTCGTGATGGAGAACATCGCGCGTCACCTCGAAGATGGAATGGAGCCCTTTGCCGCGGCGCTGAAAGGCGCACAGGAGATCGGATTTACCGTACTCTCTATTAGCGTTTCTCTCATCGCCGTGTTCACGCCCATTCTTCTGATGGGCGGTCTCGTAGGCCGGCTATTCCGGGAGTTCGCGATGACGCTCGCGATCTCGATCATGGTGTCGATGGTCGTTTCGCTGACGACCACCCCGATGATGTGCGCATTCCTTCTAAAGAGGCAGGACAAGGAAAAGAAGCACAACTGGCTTTACCGCACCAGCGAGCGATTTCTCGACTGGGTACTCTCAGGCTATCGGAGCTCGCTGCTCTGGGTCCTGGACCACACCGGAATCACGATGACGATCTTCGTGCTTACTTTCCTGTTGAATCTCGTCGTGCTGGGAAAAGTCTCGAAGGGTTTCTTTCCCGACCAGGATACCGGAGCGATCCTCGGGGGCGTGCAGGGACGCCAGGATGCTTCCTTTCCCTTCATGGACAACTCGATGCTGGCGCTCAGCAAGGTCATCAATCACGATCCTGCCGTCGAGCATGTATTCGCCTATACCGGCGGCACCGGAGCGAACAATGCCGGGGCTCTCTATATCGCCTTGAAGCCGGACACACAGCGTAATGTAAACGCAAACCAGATTGTCGACCGGCTCCGTCCGCAACTTGACCGCCTGCCGGTCGCGGCAGCGTTCCTCCAGGCGATCCAGGATCTTCGCGTGGGCGGCAGGAACACCAATGCCCGGTATCAATACACCATTCATGCCGATAACATTCAGGATCTCGCCCATTGGGGGCCAATTCTTCTTGCCAACATGAAGAAGCTTCCCGGATTCCAGGATGTCAATACCGACCAGCAGAACAGCGGGCTTCAGGAGCGTCTGAACTACGATCGAACCACTGCAGCCCGGTTAGGCCAAACCTCACAGTCGCTGGACCAGTCTCTTTACAACGCCTTCGGCCAAGCGGAGGTATCAGTCATCTACACCCAGCTCAACCAGTACTATGTAGTCCTTGAGGCCGCTCCAAAATACTGGCAGGATCCCTCCGGTCTCAACCGCCTCTACTTCAAGTCCGGCAATTCCTCCAACTCGTCTTCGGCGGCCGGGCTCAATTCGATCACGCCTCTGCGCGGAGTTCTGACTTCGCAGACGGGTACAACACCGCTGCAGGTCAATCACACCGGCTTGTTTCCTTCGGTCACGGTGTCCTTCAACCTTGCGAAGGGCGTGGCTCTGGGGACGGGGACCCGGGAGATTGAGGAGATGGAAGCACGGCTGGGTATGCCCGCAAGTGTGCAGGGCTCGTTCGCAGGCACAGCCGAAGCCTTCAAGCAGTCTTTGGCAACGGAGCCCCTATTGATTCTGGCAGCGCTGATGGCCGTCTACATTGTGCTCGGGATTCTTTACGAAAGCCTTGTCCATCCGCTGACAATTCTTTCGACGCTGCCGTCCGCCAGCGTTGGAGCGGTGCTCGCGTTGATGCTCTTCGGAATGGACCTGAACATTATCTCGCTCATCGGTATCATCCTTCTGATCGGCATCGTCAAGAAGAACGCCATCATGATGGTCGACTTCGCGCTGACGCAGGAGCGCGAGAACGGCAAGAATCGGCGTGATGCTATCTTCGAGGCCTGCCTGCTCCGCTTCCGGCCCATCATGATGACAACGATGGCGGCGGTGTTTGGCGCCCTGCCGCTTGTGCTTGGCACCGGTACCGGGTCAGAACTGCGCCGTCCGCTGGGTGTCACGATCATCGGCGGTCTCCTTCTGAGTCAACTGCTGACCATCTATACCACTCCCGTCGTATATCTCGCGTTCGATCGGCTGCGAACACGTGTTGGCCGGTCGCGCGGCACCGCGCCAGTCGCAGCAACGGGAAGCGCCTCGTAGGCGCTGGAGACATCTATGTCAAAGAAGAATTACGTAAGCTACACCACCCTCCCGGGAGCCATGATCGCGTTCGGAGCTGTACTGTCCTTGTCAGGCTGCCAGGTTGGCCCGAAGTATCATCCGCCAGCGCCTCCCACGGTGACCGCGCCCGCCTACAAAGAATCGAGCGTCAACTTCCAGGACACAGACGGATGGAAGGTTGCCAGTCCGCAGGATGCGATGCTTCGCGGCAAGTGGTGGGAGATCTTCCATGAGCCGGAGTTGAACGCTCTCGAAGAACAGGTCAACATCAATAACCAGAACATTAAGCAGAGTTTTGAGAACTTCATGTCCGCCCGCGCCCAGATCGCGGAGGCTCGTTCGCAATATTGGCCTACGGTGACTGTCAATCCCGGATGGAGCCGGTCGAAGACTTCCGGCAATCTCACCAACTCCACACAGGCCAACGCCGGGCGGACCGGCTCGATCTGGACCTTTCCGCTGGAAGTCTCCTGGGAGCCGGATTTCTGGGGCAAGATTCGCAACCAGGTCCATGAGGAACAGTATGCGGCGCAGGTCAGCGCCGCTGACCTCGAGAACGAACGCCTGATAGAACAGGCGAGCCTGGCACAGTATTACTTCGAGATTCGTGGACAGGACGCGCTTGAGGGCATTCTCAATGACACAGTAGACGCCGATCAAAAGGCGCTCGCACTGACCGAGACACTGTACCACTCTGGCGTGGACAACTATATCTCGGTGGTTCAGGCGAGAAGCGCGCTCGAGAGCGCGAAGGCTTCTGCCGTCAACCTTGGTGTTGCCCGCGCGCAATACGAGCACGCGATTGCTACCCTGATCGGGAAACCTGCTACGGATTTCACGATTCCTGTTCGACCATTGCTGGCGGTGGCGCCCGCAATCCCGATTGGAATGCCCTCACATCTGCTCGAACGGCGTCCGGACATCGCAGCGGCGGAGCGCACACTTGCGGAAGCGAATGCGACGATCGGAATTGGGTATGGCGCCTTTTTCCCTTCCGTGACGCTTGCCGCCCAGGGCGGCTATGAGAGTTCCTCTCTGGCGCATGCGTTTGATTGGCCGAGCCGGCTCTGGTCGATCGGCCCGTCTGCCTCCCAAACTGTATTCAACGGCGGCTTGTACAGAGCGGAGCTGAATCAGTATTCGGCTACCTATAACGCCGATATCGCCTCGTACCGCCAGACGGTCCTGACTGCGTTTCAGCAGGTGGAAGACTATCTTGCCGCAGTCCGCATCTACGCAGACCAGATCAAACAGCAGGAGCAGGCGGTCAAGAGCGCTCAGGAGTCGCTCGATCTTGAACTGGTCCGCTATAAGACGGGAGTCGATCCCTACATCGATGTCGTAACGGCGCAAACGACCGTGCTCTCCGACAGACAGGCCTTGGCGACGGTCCACGTAGATCAGATGACTGCGGCAGTTCAGCTCGTTGAAGCGCTTGGAGGCGGCTGGGACGTTTCTCAATTGCCCACTCCCGGGCAGGTCTCACAGAAGGCGGGTAAGGCGGACTATAGGATGCAAAAGTGATGGTATGGTTGTCTCGGCGGTATTTCCTCCGACCAGCAGTTGTTGACGGTCACGTTAACTAGACGCATTCTTGGATAGGCTTAGTCATGCAGAAGCGAGTGAATCATTCCGAACCTCAAATCGCGACATCGCCCGACCTGCCAAAGCGGCAGATCCTGCTGATTGACGACGACCAGGACATGGCCGAGATGCTGGCAGAGTACCTCAACCCTGAGGGGTACATGGTCCATCTCGCCTTCACCGCCAAAGCAGGCCTTGACCGCATTCAGGAAGGCTCTCTCGTTCTGGTGATTCTCGATGTCATGCTGCCGGACAAGGATGGCTTCAGCGTGCTCCATGAGATCAGGCAGAAAAGCCGCATTCCGGTGATAATGCTAACTACCAGAACCGCTGTGACCGATAAGGTGGCCGGTCTCGAAGCCGGCGCGGATGACTATATTCCCAAGCCGTTTACTCCTGCGGAGATATTGGCAAGGATCCGCACTGTATTACGCCGCGGCCAGCCTTCCCGCTTCGGCAGCTCTTTTCTCGCCATCGACGATCTGATTCTCGATGCCGGCTCGCGGACGGTCGAGCGCAACGGTGAAATGATGGACTTCACCGCGGCAGAGTACGATGTCCTGCACGCCCTGGCTTCAGCAGCGGGAGAAGTCGTGACAAGGGAGCGTCTCAGCCGTCTCGCCCTTGGTCGTTCGCCCTACGCGGGAGATCGAGGGATCGATAATCTGGTCAGCGCGCTCCGGAAGAAGCTTGGCCCCGGCGCAAATGGTCAGGATCGATTCCGATCGGTTCGCAATACCGGATATGTCTTTCTCAGTTTCGAGCGAATGGAAACACCTAAGCGGAAATCATGAAACTGTTTCTGCGAATCTTTCTGAGTTTTTGGCTCGCGACCATCCTTATGGTCGTAGCGCTCTTTACCGTGAGCGACCGATTCTCGTTTCTTACCTCAGAAGACAGACGGATGAGATTCGATCCGGATCTCGCGTCGGAATCTCTCTCAAAGGCCATCAATACCTACGAGCAACGAGGCGCCACGGCATTCCTGGCCGAGCTTGACGTGCCAATCACGATTCGACACAGCACTCTTTTATTGGTGGATCAGAACGGCAGTGCAATCGTTAAGGCAGGCAGAATATCTCCATCCGACATGGACATGGCCAAAGATGCCTTGGACTCGGGACGCAGCGAGCTAATTCGATTCGGGCTTCGTACGGCATTTGCGTGCCCGATCCAAAGCGCCAGTGGTCACCGTTATGCCACCGTGATGAGTATTACAGGGCACCGGATACGTGCGTCGAACCCACGCGTCTGGTTCGATCTTGCAGTTGCGATGCTGTCCACGTCTCTCGTCTGCCTGGCACTTTCCTTCTATCTGACACGTCCCATCACCAGGCTGAGGGAGACGGCACAGCGTCTTGCCGCTGGAGACTTGAGCGCCCGTGCGACTCCCCCTCGGATGAACCGCAGGGATGAGTTAGGGGATCTGGCGCGCGATTTCGATGTGATGGCTGCACAGATTCAACTTCTGATGAGCGCACAGCGCCGGTTTGTCGCAGACGTATCGCACGAATTGGGAGCACCGCTCACGCGCATGCATCTGGCTCTCGCATTGCTGCGACGACGTTTTGCGGGCCAGACTGTTGGTGAAGTGGAGAGGCTTGAGCGCGAGACCGACAAACTCAGCAATCTTGTGCAGCAGCTTCTTCTTTTGGCTGGTCTCGAAGCTGGCTCGTGGCCGGCCGAGACGCTCACCGCAGTTTCATTGGATTCTCTTTGTGGCGATATCGTCGAGGACGCAGCCTTTGAGGCGACGCATGCAGGAATTCAGGTTGCAGGAACCCGTCAGCCGGTCACGCTTATGGTTTACCCGGGACTTCTGCGCCGCGCTATCGATAATGTCCTCAGAAACGCTATCCGATACTCGGCCGCCGGCGCAGAGGTCAATCTCGACCTCATGGTGGACTCGACCGCGCAGGAAGTCTCCGTGCAGATTTGCGATCACGGGCCAGGGGTTCCGGAGTCGATGTTATCCGATATCTTCCGGCCCTTCTTCCGTACGGCACCGGGCAGGGAGAGCAAGAGCGGTGGAACCGGACTCGGATTGGCGATTGCAAGCGAAGCGGTACGGCTGCATGATGGCAACATCATGGCGCACAACCTGCCGGAAGGAGGTTTACAGGTCATCATCACGTTGCCGTTGAGAACTCCTGCGCGCGAAGATGACCTGCGCCACACCATCGCGGCGCCGGATATACCGGCTTAAGTTCCAACGTCGCGAAGTCGGAGATTTCCACTCGTTCCAATGTCTGCTTGCCGTTCGAATTGATCGCGATTGCTCGTAGCCTACTGGAGTTGTGTGTTGACATCATCAGCAGTATCCACGCGGGAGTGGCTCGATCCGAATGGCTCATACGGAATCTGGTCGAGGCGCTGGTGCGCTGCAATGATTTCGGCGTCTCCTGTTGAGCGAGAGAAATAGAGCATTCGAGATATCTCTTCTCTCCGCGAACATCATGAGAAGTCATTGGAGCTGTGCTCAGTAGACGGGCCGGGAGAAATCCGTATTTGCGGTTGAAATTGAGATCTTCTTTCCCGGAGCATTGACGATCGTCAGACTTGGATAGGTGGTCCCATCGATCAGCGATGAAAAATCGACACTAGCCGTAAAGATGTCCTCTGGCTTTTCGAAATACGACTTCACCACAATGCGTTGCATGTGCATCGTGGCGACATTCAATACAATCCTCAATTCATCGCCAGGCTTGGCATAGTCGTGAATCACAATTGCATTTCCGCCTGGCCCGTTGTGTTCGAAATCGACGCGGCGCGTGTGAAGTGCTTCTTGAAAGACCTCATGATTCATTGGGAGATACTTCGCAGTGAGGGCATGGATCTCGGCGGTCTCCTGTTGGAACTCCTCGATCTTTTTCTCCGCAATCATCTTCCTGAGTGGTCCGCCGCTTACTTTTGGAGCCTGTGCCGGAGGTCCCAGGGGAGTCTTTACCAAACTTCCGTCGGGTGCATAGCGGACCACCGTTTGCTTTGGCGGCTTCTGACTTCCATTGATCGTGAGCGTAATGCTCTCCATCCACTGGTAGGTGTGTAGCTGCTGTTCATTTTGAGCAGCAGCCTCCTGCATTTGCTGAACCTGCTTCTGAAAGCCTTCTGGCTGCGGCTGCATTTGCGCGAAGCATGCGCCTGTAAGCAAGAGAGGGGCGATAGCCCATTGTAGATATGGTTTGGTCTTCTGGGGACTCATAGCGATTGCATTCTCCTTATTGAAACAACGGTCATGACTGGACTCGTTCCATTGGAACGACAATTTCTTTGGACAGCGATCAGTCCTTGGCACTGATCACAACGTGACTATTGGATTTGAACGCAGAAATGGGCCAAAGTTGCGTAGTGCCTTGCACAAGGCGACAAATCCCTACATTCGGGAGAGCAACGGGAGCACTGTGAGAGGTTTGCTTGCGTTGTTTTGGCAAGACGACATATCCCGACATAACTTTCCGCACAACCGGTTTCCAATACATGGGTGCAGTTGTCTGTTAAGGAACTCCATGTGTGATCCTCGAAGGCTCTGGAATGCACCACATTTGAAAGTTCAAAGGTTGATCATGACATCACAAATCGAACGAAGCACCGCTGAGGAGTCCATTGGCAACATCCCCATAGCCGGACAAGTCTTCGATCATGACTATCAAGCGTTTGCAATATCCGCGCTTAAACATACACGCGCTACGATCGCAGCAACGCTGATCTCATCTCTGGTATTCCTCAATGCAGGAGGGGTATTCGCTCAGGGACCGCCACCTCCGCAAGCGGCGTACATGCGGCTCCAAGCTGACGAGTTAGGTCAGTTGGTTGCGCCGATCGCTCTTTACCCTGATGCGTTGGTAGCTCAGATACTTGCCGCATCGACCTACGGACCACAGGTCATCGAAGCAGAGGTATTTACACGGCGGAATGTCGGCATACCGCCGCAGGAACTTGCGCAGATCGTAGACACTCAGCCGTGGGACCCCAGTGTAAAAGCGTTGACGGCATTTCCTGCTGTGCTCTCGAATCTGAGCAGCAACTTTACCTGGACGACGAAGCTCGGTGATGTGTACTACAACCAGCCTCAGGATGTAATGGCCGCCGTACAGGCAATGCGCCAGAGGGCTTATGCTGCAGGCACTCTTCGGTCGACTCAGCAGGAGAGCGTTGGCTATCAGCCGGGATATATCGTGATCCAGCCAGTAAATCCGGAGGTTGTATACGTCCCGGTTTACAACCCATGGGCCGTCTATGGCGCGCCCGTTCCCGTGTATGCGGCATATGTAGCTACTCCGCCACAGGGCGGCATCGCGGTGACTGCAGCCATTGGTTTTACCGTCGGCGTTGCAGTGGGTGCATTCAGCCATTACGGTTGGGGCTGCAGTCACTGGAGCACGAACTGGTACTCCCATACCGTCGTCTACAACCACGCAGCGTATGTCTCTCATGGGTACTACGGTGGTGGTTATCGCGGGGGATACGAGCACGGCGGCGGATCGGGTGGTTATAACGGGTATCACGGGGCCACTGGTGGATACAACGGCTACCACGGCGGCAGCGGATATAGCGGATCGAACGGTTATCACAGAGGTGGCAACGGGTATAGCGGCGGGTCCGGCACTGGAACTGGTGGTTATGGAGGACGCGGCGGCAGTGGGTATAACGGCGGCTCTGGAGCCGGCACAGGAACCGGAGGCTATGGGGGACACGGTGGCAGCGGATACGGCGGCGGCTCTGGGACAGGCACCGCCTCCGGCACGACCCCCAGCACCAATAGCGCTTATGCCAAGGGAAGCAGCCCCAGCGCCAACAGCACTGAGGCTAAGGCAAGTGCCACGCCAGAAGCACATGCAGGCGGTGCCTCACGACGTCACCATGCCACGGGTTCTCACTAATCAGCGGATGCGTGCGAGCGACCGACATGCAGCGATGTCGGTCGCTCCCGACAACCATTTGTGAATGCGTTTGTTATTTGTCGGGATTTGTCGGGCTGCGCTTACGGAAGGCAACTTTGATCCTACGACCGGTCTCTACTGTAGAGGAGCTGTTGGCAATTTCCGAGGATGGTTGCGGGCAGAACGATTCGCACATTCTCTTCGATGAGGCAGACCATGCACAGCAAACCTGAGATGATCGCAGCGCCGAGATCGTTTGAGTTGCTGCCCCCATCTTCAGGTCAGAATCGAGACGCGCAGAAACACTTCGAAAGTCTGTGGATACGATATCTGGATTGGAGAGGTGGCTATGGTCACCGCGATGGGCTAATTCCACAGGACCGGAATTCCATTCAGCAGGGAACAAGCGGATCAACCTTCGGTTTGCTTACCGAAATAGAAGCAGCCGCTCGCAGTTTACTGGCGGAACGGTGCTCTTCTGAGATTCCCTTCGAGTTCGTCATAGCGTTGATGGAGACCGCAGCAGACACTACGGCGCGGTTCATGCTTGCCAACGCGAAGGATGCTGCCCGATTCCAGAGCGTCGCTTTCAACGTGCTCTGGAACGGCTTATCTGCGATCGGTGCTCCAGATTATAGCGACGAATGAACAATGATCGGATTTGGTGCAAATCATACATTTGCGGCAAAGAAATTGAGGTTTTAGTATGAACAGGAAGCTGAAAACAGTTTGGTGCAGCATATTTGCCGCTGGGATCGTTTGTCAGATCACAACCGCCCAGAACAGCGCAGGGAACGTGATTACCGGCAACGCCAAGGCGGAAGTAATCTCGAGCTACACCGGCCCGACGCCCCTCCCAAAGCCGGAGAGAATATGGATACGGGACTTTAAGCCTGTAGGCGACATCGTCGTCGACGAGTCTCTGGCCGCCCGGATGCACCGGCACAGCCTGCTCGGAGGCGGTTCGGATGATTCGACTCCCGAAGCGGTCGTGCAGCAGATCGAGACCAGCTTTACGAAGACCCTGACCGGAGAGTTGAAGAAACAGAAGATGGAGACCGACAGGATGCCGGATGGTATGGGCACACTCGACGGCACATACCTGATCGTCGAGGGCGAGTTCATTGCCGTGAACGAGGGAGACAAGACGAAGCGGGTAATGATCGGCTTTGGCCGGGGCGCCAGCGACATCAAAACACACGTCATCGTCTCCCTGGTGAATGAGGGGCACAAGACAGTCGTCTTGGAATGCAATCTGAACGCGCAGAGCGGGAAAAAGCCTGGAGCGATTATTGGGTTGGGAGGCGGCAATGTTGCCGTAAGCGCGGTGACGGGCGACGTGGGTGATAAGAAAGGCACCGTCCAGGGCGATGCGTCCCGCATGGCAAAGGTCGTGGCGAAAGAGGTCGAGGCGGTGATGACCGCCCAAAAGTGGGTTCCAGCTCTTGTTCCAGCCCCTACTGCTCCTCCTGCCAGTTGATCAGTAAGTGAGAGGGACGAGCTCATATTCGTTTCAGGAGAGAACATCCGCTCATGTACGCGCCTACCGCGGATTCCACGATTCTTCCCCATTGCTTAGTGGCCTGCCCGATCTTTTGTACCAGAAGCAGTGTTAGTTTTCGGCAAAGCCTCCTGCCCAGATTTCCACGTCCTCGGCGGCGGCCACGGAAAGTTACTAACATCCGAAGCTGGGCTATACTAACACTCACGCTAGTCCCAAAATCGAGCACGCCAATTCCTCTACCGTCACTCCGCACCAGCGATTCTATCCAGTGAATATTGACATCTTCACTCGGTGTTGTGGCACAAGGCTCACAGCAACTCATGCTTCGAGGCACGGAATATATCAGCAACTATGACGAATACACTTGAGGGTACGGTTCACATTGACAGTCTGGAATATTGGAATGATGTCCAATGCCCACGTCTCTTGCACGGTGAGTGCACTCATGCAGACCCAGGATTCAAGATGTCCTTGTGGGCGAGCCGCCTCGGGGACATACAGTTCAATGTCATCTCCGGCACTCCGCAGACTTTTCGACGAACGAAAAGCCATCTACACCATGCAGGCATAGATCAGGTCGTGCTGCTGCAGCAGCTTACAGGCAAAGCTTTTTACACCCAGGATGGACGGGATGTCATGCTTGGGCCAGGAAACGTCGCCTGTTACGATTCGGCACGCCCGGTGCAGAAGATATTTGCATCCAATAGCTCCGTGCTGGCCATCCAAATACCTAAAACACTCATGCTGAACGCAGTGGGGCCGACAGAGCGCTACACAGTACGCGAGCTCAGCCAAAACACAGAGGTCGGACGCCTGATGGTTTCCTTTCTCAGAGACCTGCCTCCGGTACTCAGCAAAGTCTCTGGAGCTCAGGCCGAGCAACTCTCGCAGTGCGCTGTTGGCCTTATCATGGCAACGCTGGCGGAGCCTGCCTCTGTTAAGTTGGAGCATTCCGATTGGGAAAGGAGCACGCTTGGTCTTCAGGCGCGACAGGCTATCCACGCCAGGTTTCGCGATGCCAGGCTCGCCCCTGACACAATCGCGGCTCAACTGAACATTAGCGTGCGTTACCTCCAGAAATTATTTAGAACTGCGCACACCACCCCAAGCGAGTACATCTGGGAATGCCGCCTGGAGTCGAGCCGAAAGGAACTCGAGACTCCTCATCTCGCATCGCTCAGCATCCATGACATTGCCTTACGAAACGGTTTCTCCGAGCTTGGGCATTTCGGCCGCCGCTTTAGAGAGCGTTACGGCGTCTCTCCCAGGCAGTACCGCTCCATGCGGCAAAAGCAGGCAGCCGCCACTCCTGTCCCACACTTGTTCCTCCCACATTAGTCGGCTGCGGTAACGAGTGCAGCGTCCTCTCGGCGCGATGCACCCTGCCTGTTTCATGGGCGTCGAGTTCGCTATTAGATGAGTTTTTGTTCGCTTATATCCGAATAATAATGCTTAACTTAACTATCCAGACTAAAAACAAAATCCTCATGATTTCCTGATTGCGCTCTCTTCCTCACCTTGCTAAATAAAGAGAGCATGTCAACGTACTTAGCGTCTTTCTTTCTTGAGATCCGCTCGTTGTACCTCGTCGAATAGAGTCTTATTTACTGGACTCTGTCCCTCTCGTACATAGCAATCTCTCTTAATTGCTCTGCCTTGATTCCGGCGTGAATCAAGGCCCCTCATAGCAATTTTTGATTGCTATTCCCACAGGCTGCTGCAACGGCCAATCCGCGTTTTCAGGGAAGCATTGCTTGCCCTGAAAACCTGGCGCGGAGTGGCGCTGTCTCCTTGCGCCTTGACTGTAGTTCATTACAGCCAGGCTGTACATCCAGTGTTGCGCGCTCCAGCGTTACTTATGTATTGGTCGCCGGGCGCCATACGTGAAAAGGCATAACAGGCTCTAGGGGATGCCTATTTTATTGAGGCTGTAAGTGACTGGTTTCAGGCTATGAATTGATTTCATTTGAGAGAGAGACTTAACGATGCGAGAGAGGCTTAACGAAATGAGAAGCTGGGGAAGGTTCTGTGTCTTCACGCTATTGGGCATGGCATTGCTTGCAGTTGTCGGTTGCGGCGGAGGAGGCAAATCGATTCCACCTCCACCCGCCACCTACACCATCGGTGGCACAGTTTCCGGCGTGATCGGCACAGGGCTGGTCTTGCAGGATAACGGCGGAAACAACCTGACGGTAAGCGTAAACGCCACCAGCTTCACCTTCGTTAATCCGGTTGCCAGCGGCGGCGCCTACAACGTTACAGTGCTCACCCAGCCCACTGGCCAGAGCTGCACGGTGACCAATGGCAGCGGCACTGCCACTGCCAATGTCACCAGTGTGAGTGTCGCTTGCGTGCAGGAGTACACCATCGGCGGCCCGGTCTTGGGCCTCAGCGGCCCGGGGCTGGTCTTACAGGATAATGGCGGCAATAACCTGACGGTGAGCGCAAACGCCACCAGCTATGCCTTCACCTTCGAGGGTTCGATCCCCAGCGGCGGCGCGCCCTACAGCATCACCGTGCTCTCCGATCCCGACGGCCAGGCCTGCACGGTTGCCAACGCCCGCGGAACGGCCAGCGCCAGTGTCACCAATGCGAGTGTTACCTGCTCGAATCTCGCCGCGGCCACCGACACCATCGGCGGCACGGTTATAGGCCTCAGCGGCACAGGGCTGATCCTGCGGGATAGCCTTGGGCTCAACGATGATGACCTCCTGCCGGTGGACGGAAACGGCAACTTCACCTTCGCTAATCCGGTTGCCAGCGGCGGCACCTACAGCGTCACAGTGCTCACCCAGCCCGCCGGCCAGAGTTGCGCGGTGACCAATGGCAGCGGCACGGCCACTGC
>JAATFM010000077.1 GCA_015655195.1 Terriglobales bacterium | reverse complement strand
GCCCGGTGGTTCCGTGAGCGTGCTCGTCGATGGCACGGCTGTTTCCCCCGCGCTTACGCTTGCGAGCGGCACGGCGAGCTTCAGCCAGGCGATTTCCGGCGAGGGCAATCACATTGTTGTCGCTACATATTCGGGCGACGGGACTTTTGCGGGATCGAGCACGACGCTTTCGCTCTCGGTTCCCGTTTCTACCACTACGACGGTTGTCTCTTCCTCCACGCAGGTGCAGATTGGCAAGCCGGTGACTTTCTCGGCCTATGTGTACGACAACGGCGGCTCGGCGAACATCACGGGCTCTGTCTCCATTCAGGTGGATGGAGCGACTGTGGCTAGCAGCCTGCCCCTGCCCGGCGGCAGCGCCCCGGTTACTTACACCACCAGCTTCAGCACCGAGGGCAAGCATACGGTGCAGGCCACTTACTCCGGTGCGCAGGAATACGGAACTTCCACGGGTGTCGCCACGGTGAGTGTGCTGCCTGTGCAGGTCAATACGACGGTATCGATCGCCGCCGCGCAGACTCCGGTGGTCGGCGTTAGCGATACCTTCACGGTCAACGTCATCCCGGCCTCGGGGACGGGCGTACCGACCGGCTCTGTCACGGTCTACGTCGCGGGCACATCGCTCGGCGCTTTGACTCTGGTCAATGGCGCGGCCAGCTTCAATTACACCTTTCAGAGTGGTGGAACCTACCTGATTCAAGGCAGCTACTCCGGCTCGACGGATTACCTGGCATCGACGGGCACGCTCAAGGCGGCGGTTTCGGCCACTCCGCCGGCCGCAAGCACGACGACCGTGACGGCAGCCAGTGCAAAGCCAGGTGTCGGAGCCAGCGACGCCTTTACCATCGCCGTTGCGCCGGCCTCGGGCGCGGGTACGCCAACCGGCTCGGTGAGCATCAGCGTCGATGGAGCAGCCGCAGGCTCTCCGCTTGCGCTGGTCAACGGAACGGCAACCTATACCACCTCCTTTACGCAGACCGGCCAGCACACCGTAAGCGCGGCATACAACGGAGACGGCAGTTATGCCGCTTCCACCGGATCGGCCACCGTTACGGTAGCGCCGGGCAGCTTTACGCTGGCTGCAAGCTCGATCAGCATACAGAAGGGCAGCAGCGGGACTTCGACCATCACCGTGACGCCGCAGAATGGATATACCGGAACGGTGTCGCTTGCCGTCAGCACGCCTGCGGGCCTCACGGGGGTTTGCGTCTCGGCTATTCCCAATGCCACGGTGAACAGCACCGCAGCCGTAACGGAGACGCTCACCGTCAGCACGGGGCAGTCTGCCTGTCCGGCGGGCGCTGCTGTGGCCGGTATTGCGAGGCCGGTGAAGGGAACGCGCGGTGCGGCGGGCACGACGGCAGCCGCGCTGGCCGGATTGCTGGCGGTGGGTCTGCTTGGACGCCGCTCGCGCCGCCTGCGCATGTTGTGCCTGTTGCTGGCACTGACCTCAGCAGGCTTTGCTCTTGCCGGCTGCGGCGGCAGCACTCGGTCATCAGCGCCGACGACGGCAACTTTGACCATTACAGGAACAGACACCACAACCACAACGATTACCGCGCAGACAACGCTGACGCTCACCGTCGATTAGAACCTGGGACATAGTCGTTCGGCCGAAGGCCGAACGACTATGTCCCTCATGTCCGGAACGTCAAATCGGTATTTCGTTATTAATCGGGATAGCATGCCACAAGAGCGTTCGCCGATTCCCGACGGTCGGATCGATGCGATCGAGGCCGGTATGACAGAAAGTGAGTGGACCTCCAGCGTGCTGGGGTATCGGGTCATCAAAGCGTTCAATAACATAATGACGTACAGCCTCGTCCACGGTGGTCTTCCGAAAGGTTCAAAAAACCGGATCACGCTTTCTCTAGCCGGGGATGACATCAAGGCGAAGCAGCTCGTGATTGCGCTACTCGATAACATGGGCTTTGATGGCCTTGACGTGGGCCCGCTTGCCGAGTCCTGGCGCCAGCAGCCTGGGATGCCGGCGTATTGCGTGGATCTCACACTCAAACAGATGGCATTACTGCTCAAGCGGGCCGACCGCATAAAAGCAGTGGGTAACCGAGATAAGGCGATGAAAATCATGGCGAAACTGCCTCCCGGTTTTCCACCGTGGGAACTGGTGCGGGCTGCGCGGCTTTTAGCCGGCATAGATGCTTTGAAGCCGAGAAGCTGGGTTGCGATGTTGCGTTTGGGGTTGGCAATTCTGCGGCCCTAGCGATTGACCCTTCTAGATAAGACACCTCGCATGCTGGCGCATCGAGAGCTGATAAGCGGCATTAGCAATGCCTATTCGGGCTGTTAGTGGCAGGGTAGTCCTTTATCTTGGGAGACGCGGCAGACGCGATTTTCTGGCTTTACCGCCTTTGGTCGGAAGCGTAGGCCTCACCGTGTTGCGGACGGCCTGAAGCACTTCTTTCGAGAGTGAAGGGTCAACCTTGGCAACCGCACGCGCCACAGCGATTGCGCCAATTTGTGCGGCTAAGGCGGAAATGGCGAGATGCCGCTTTTGAGAGGCTGGCACTTCGCTCCAGAGCGATTCTTCAAGTATTGCCGCCGTGTCCTCAAACGCATGCGCGAAGCTGGCAGCAACCGCAGTTCCTTGCCGTGCAATCTCACTCGCGGATGCCGTCATCGGACACCCATTTGCCAGATTATCGCGGTGCTCTGTTGAGAACATGGCATCGAGGTATTCCTCGAATGTTCGTTTCCGGCGCCGCATCGATACCAGGCGGTGGGCGATTCCATCAGAAAAGGCCTCTGCCGCGAGCGCGTCTTTCGAGGGGAAATGTGCGTAAAGCGCACCGTGGGTCAATCCAGCCTCTTTTGCAACTTCGGCCACTCCAACACCGTCGAAGCCTTTCTCGCGGAAGAGACGGCCGGCGGCCTGCAGTAGCGAGGTTCGATTTGTTTGAGCCTGTTCTTTAGAAACGCGCATCTTAAAAATTCCTCGAATCTTTCTGAGTAATTTTAATTGCGTCCATCATCAAGGTAAATTAGATTGCATATGCAATCATAATTCGAATCAGGACTGATTCGAATCGGGAGTTTTATGAGCAGGTATCTTGTCACCGGTGCGACCGGTGCATTAGGCAGTCAGGTGGTTGAATTTTTGTTGCAGCGTGTTCCTGCGAATGAGATCGTCGCGCTTGCTCGTGATCCGAAGAAGTTGCAATCTTTGGTAGAAAAAGGCGTCGAGGTGCGCGAGGGAGATTATCTTGACCCGCGTTCGCTGGAACGGGCGTTCAGGGGGGGGGAGATTGCTGCTCGTATCGGCGCTGGCTTTCACGGATGCCGTGGCACAGCATACCAACGTGATTGAAGCAGTGAAACGGACCGGGGTTCTCCACGTGATCTACGCTGCAACCCAACGTGTTGAAGGCGTAGACTTCGAGATTCCCCAGGTCACTGAGTGGGGCAGGAAGACGGAGGCGCTGCTGAAAGCCTCGGGGCTCGAATGGACGATCCTGCGCAACTCCATGTATCTAGACATGCTCCCACTCGGGTTCGGCAAGAATGTTATAGATGTCGGCATAAGGGTGCCCGCGGGCAATGGGGTCGCTGCCTTGGCCAGTCGGCGTGATCTCGCAGAAGGCGCTGCAGCAGTCCTATCCGGCGAAGGCCATGAAAGCAAAATTTATACGCTTGGCAGTAGTAACGCCATCAGCATGTCGGACATCGCGGTAGCAATTTCCGAGGCAAGCAGTCGGCAGATCGATTATCGTGACGCACCTGTTGCCGAGTTCATTAGCGCACGCGTAAAGGAAGGATTCCCCGAGCCAGCGGCGGCATTCTTTGCCGCCTGGTTCCAGGCAATCGGGGCGGGTGAATTTGCCGAAGTCACAGGAGACCTCGAAAGACTTATTGGCAGGAAGCCTCAATCTGCCCAGGAATTCCTGTCTGCTGTCTATCGCGCTTAGTGGAACAGGTGTACGTCGATAAAGCGCTCACGCCCTGCGTCCTCGCCAAGGATCGCCAGATCAACCAGCGAGAGTGGTATCTAAGCTCCCGCGCAGACAAGGAGATGTTCGATGAAACGACTTAATGGGAAGATTGCCGTCGTAACGGGTGGCAGCAGCGGTATTGGCTTCGCAACTGCCAAGGCATTTGTGAATGAAGGAGCAACGGTCTATATCACCGGCAGGCGTAAGGAAGCGCTCGAAGCGGCGGCCACCAAAATCGGCGAAGGATGTATCCCGGTCCAGGCAGATGCCGCCAAACCAGAGGACATCAAGAAGCTCTACGAACAGATTCAATCCGGTCCCGGTCGTGTAGACATCGTGTTTGCCAATGCGGGAATTGCGGAACACGGAGTCTTCGGGCAGATCGACGAAGAGCAGTATGAGAGGATCTTTGGCACGAACGTGAAAGGCGTCATCTTCAGCGTGCAAACGGCTCTGCCGTTGATGCCGGATGGAGGCAGCATCATCCTGAACGGTTCGGTAGTTGGGAGTAAGGGCAACCCCGCCAACAGCGTCTATGCCGCGACCAAGGCGGCGGTACGCTCCTTTGCGCGCACCTGGACCACCGATTTGAAACAGCGGAAGATTCGGGTCAACGTGGTCAGCCCAGGCCCCATTGAGACGGAAGGCATGAACGAACTGCTGGGAAGCGGTGAGGCTGGACAGGCACGCCGTGAATTCGTCTCCGCCGCTGTCCCGCTAGGTCGTATGGGGAAGCCGGAAGAAATCGCGAACGCAGTTGTGTTCCTGGCAAGCGATGATGCCAGTTTCATTACGGGGGCAGAGTTCTTCGTGGATGGCGGATTCGCGCAGGTCTAGCGCCGGCATCTCAGCGATTCGTTCTAGTGAAGACGACATTTGGAAATGCGAAGGTACCGGGCTACGGTCCGGTACCTAATGCGATGTAGGAAGCAAGGCAGGTCGGCTCAATGGCAAGGTGGCTCTGGTAACGGGCGGAAGCTCCGGTATTGGATTGGTAGCGGCGAAGCGATTTGTCGCGGAAAGCGCGATGGTCTATATCACTGGTCGCAGGACCTGCTGGACGCCGGTTATTCTGCGTTAGAGGCAAATGGCCGCGAGGTCGCGGCAAGAATGCGCTATTTCCTCGCAAGGCATGCCATGGCGGTCAGCTAAAGGTTTATCCAGGACCAAATCTTCGCTATCGATGTTCGGGTATCCACCAGGATGGCAAGATTTTGGGGATGTGGAGCTTCTTGTAGATCGGTCCCCATTCAGGCAGGAATTCGGTTGCGATATTGCCGGCGGCGATCGTAGCGAGTTCAGAGGCCGCGCGCTGTCCCGCATGCGTCATGTCGTTGTAGCCAGGCGGCAGATAGGCCATTCCGACGAAGCCTGCAGCTGCGGAACCTGCAAAGTTTCCCATCGCGATCGTGGTGTGATCGCCATCGGTCTTGTCAAAGATCGTAAATACCAGTGCGTGCAGTGTACGGCCAAGGCCGTTGGTGCTGTTCGAACGCTCATAGCGAGGATCTTCGTGCAGTGCGAGCTGGGTGAGAAAGCGGCCGGTCCGCATCGACGTGCTTGTCGCCAGTCGATCCCCATACAGTCTGCCGAACGCTTCTCCGCCATCCTTCCAATCTCGAGGGTAGTTGTCCCGAGGCTTCAGCATCTCGAAACCCGCACCGAAGGCCGGAGTAATCAACGCAGAAGGACCAAAAGCTTGATGGATATAGATCCTAAGCTTGCCCGCCGATTCGATAGGACGGCTGCTCATTGTGCGGGGCAGGATGGACAAAGGGTCCGACTGCCGGGGAGGATCGTATGCGGGCAAGCTGGGATACTGGCCCTGCGGCTGTGGGGCTTCGGGCAGATTCGCTGCAGAAGCCATGTCACGCGCAGCCGGCTGTTCTAGCACCGTATCGTTGACAAGGGCGATATTTTGCGGGGTGAGACGGGTGCCGGTCTCTTGTGCTGATATGCATCCCGGCTGGCTGAGGAAGATGATCGCGCCGGCAAACAGAAGCGCGGAGAGCCTCGTGATTTTCTTCGAGCGGAGCATACCGCTTGTGGATACAGCTATTAATCTCATTGCGTAAATATCTCCATCCATAACTGGGTTAGTTGTTCGAGCGCTTGTTGGCCTGGACCTTGCCGAAGTGAAGGGCCAGGTAGATCCCGGTTGCCAGACCACCAACGAGGGGCAGGAGAAGATTCGCGTCAAATTTGAGTGCCACCGGATGGCGCGCCAAGAGATACAGGCCGGCACTGAAATTTACAAATCCCCAAATGAGGTTGACCAGGGGAGTGGAGTCTCCTATGCCTCTCGGCTTCGCGAACGGTGTGGGGAATGGCTTACCGCACAATGCGGAAATGAGATGTGGAATGCTGTTGCAAAAAAGAACGCCTGCAAAGAATAGAGAGAAGTGCATAAAATTACCTTTCGAAAATGGGTTTATAGATACATGAGTTATGGCCAACGCCGATCAGGTCTTCTGCACGTTGTGAGATACGTTTGCCCTATTCGCCAGGAATTTGGCCAGCGCCGGACCAACCACCAAAATGACGACGAAGCGAAGCATCTGCATGCCCATGACAAAACGCACGTCGACATTGCTAGAAGCCGCGATGATCGCTATGGTGTCCGCTCCTCCAGGGCTGGTGGCCAGATAGGCGGTGCGCGGATCGACTCCCCCCATCCATACGAGTACGGCAGCGAATGCACCACACAGCACAATAAGTGCGACGGTTGACAGAAGCACTCGCGGAAGCACTTTTGCGGCATGTGCCAGGAGTGGAGGAGTGATCCGTAAACCGATCCTCCAACCAAAGACGGCATAGGCGATTACGAGCAGCCATCGGGGCAGCTCGATGGTCATGAAACCGTGATGGACCAGGATGATTTCACCGACGAGTGGAATGAAGAGCGCTCCGGCAGGCAGCGCAAGCCGACGAGCCAGGGTGACGCCCGCGAGGACCAGCCCGGTGGTTTCAGCAAATGGAAGCCATCGAATTGCCGGAAACCAGTCAGCAGAGGCAATGGCGTGATGGACAGTGGCACCGCCCCAAACTCTCAAGATCAACGAGGATACGGCTGCAACCAGCACAACCCTCAAATACTGCATCAGGGCGACTAGCTCAACGTCCGCGCCGAAAGATTCTGCCATCAGAGTCATCGCTGTGGCGGCTCCGGGGCTTAGTCCCCAGACAGCGGTGGTGCCCGGCAGCGTGCCGGTACGGGTGAGCAACCATCCCAGGAACGCGCTTGCCGCGATAACGGATACGACACCCACGACAAACAACGAGATATGACTGCCGACCTGTCCCGACATGCTCGTGGGCAGCATTTCGGCAATCATGCAGCCAATGATTCCTTGTGCGATGACAAAGGGCCATGAGGCTATCTGAAGCCGGCCTCCGTTGGAAGTTACAGCGACGCCCGCAATCATCGGCCCGAGTAGCAGTGCAGCCGGCACACCCAGCCAAACCAGAAGTTCGCCAAGCACTGCGGAGAGCGTGATGAGCAGAATCCACTGCGATGGAATGGACGAGATCCAATTTGCCCTGATCAAGAGCGACTTCGGTGTTTGCTGACGCGTCGTCACAGGCATGGAGTTCCTATGTGTGTCGGAACCAGGCTGAGGGCGGAACAGTTCTGGAATTCCTTCTCAGCCTTGCCACACAGGCGGTGATCTGTTTCAAGGAACAACATCTCAATATCCATTTGCTTTGTGCGGGGGAGTGAATGAGAGGGATCTGTAACTGGTTTTCACGACCGTTCAGGCATCCCACGACTGTGGTTAACTCAAACGTAACGGAATATGATTTGCTTTTGTGGCTATAGGAGCCGACTACGGCGATCTCCAGACAAATCTCGACAAAACAGCTGGCAAAGACCGTTATTGGCAGGTCTCGATCTTGCTCGTTTCTGCAAATTGCGTGCCTGTCTCTGCATAGCGACTCGGGGCGGTTTATAACGGTTATCTGTCTCTCTGGAGTTCATGGCAACCGTGATGACATCAACCACCCACTCTTGGAAGCGAATCGTCGCTGAATGAAGGCGTTGTTGATGGAGTTGACTACTGGCGAAGGTCTATGCCCAACCGCTCTCGATGGTGTGAAGCTTGCACGCACCGATCACAATATCGCGCGCACGCCGGTACTGTACGAGCCGAGCGTTTATATCGTTACGAGTGGACGCAAGCACGGCTTTGTCGGCGGCCGCGAGTTCATCTATGACCCGAACAACTACCTTGTCCTGTCGGTACCGCTTCCATTTGAAGTAACAACCGATGTCGGACGCGGAGAACCGATGCTCGGGGTCTCGGTTCGCGTCGATATGAGCCTGATCAGCGAGCTTTCGACCAGGATGACGATAAAGCAGGCTCAGGCATCGGGAGACGCGCACGGAATCATATGCCCGACCCCGCTCAACGTACTAATGAGTGATGCAGTTATCAGGCTACTGGAGTGTTTGCGGTCCCCGGTCGAAGCCGATGTACTGGGGTCGGGTGTCGTCCGCGAGATCATCTACCGTGTGTTATCCGGACCCCAGGGGGCGGCTCTCCTTGTACTGCTTGACAGAAACGGCCACTTGGCAAAGGTACATACGACCCTTCAGTGGATTTATCGCGAATATGCCGGGCCGCTGAACGTGCCTCGCATGGCGGAGGCGGTCAGCATGAGCGTCTCTGCCTTCCATCACAGCTTCAAAGAAGTGACAGGAACATCTCCCTTGCAATACCTGAAGGCCGTTCGCTTGCATAAGGCGCGCCTGCTCATCAAATACAACGGGCTTGGAGCGCAGGTTACGGCTGCCAAGGTGGGTTATGAAAGCCCCTCTCAATTCAGCAGGGAATTCAAACGCTTCTTCGGTCATAGCCCTGCAAGGGAGTCGGTGCGCCTTCAGGCGATGATTGGCGCGGACGGGCCGGAAGAGGTGTTTGAGAGCGCATGTCTGCGAGTGCGAAAGAAAGCAGAATCAGGCAAGGGATAGGCAGAAGAAGGCATGGTTCCTGCACGCTTCATGATTTCTCATGAGGACGAGAAGCAATGCCTCGACATGACGGGATTCACTTCATCATCGCATCGAACTCACGCGGTCCGCAGCCTTTGGTCGGCGAGCACCAGCCTTAGTGCTGGTGACGCTCATGGACCCTTCTTCAGAGGGCATGGAAGCCTTTCCTCTCTGATTTACCGGCGCCTTCGTGCGAATGAGATGTTCGTCGCCCCAGTCCTGCATCGCCTGAACGAGTGGCTTCAAGGACTCACCCGCCGGGGACAGAGAGTATTCCACTTTGGGCGGCACGATCGGGTATACCTTGCGCAGGACAACGCCGTCCTCTTCGAGTTCACGCAGCTGCGCCGTCAATATGCGTGGGCTAAGGTCCGGCTTCAAGCGCTGCAACTCATTGAAACGCAGCACACCGTGGTTCATCAGGTGATGCAAAATGATGCCTTTCCACTTGCCGCCGATCACTTCAAGGCAGGCTTCGACGGCGCATCCGGTGCTGAGGTCATAGGAGCTAAATCGTCTTTGTCGCATGACACTATCCTAAATGTGAGTATGTGTTGAAAATGTAAGTATAGCAAAAATATGAAGCGTAACGATACCGGATTCATCTTATAGCTGAAGTCGAGGAGGAAGTTACATGGCACGCCTGTTTGAACCCCTTACGCTACGCGGCATCACGATTCCCAATCGCATCATGATTTCGCCCATGTGTACCTATACAGCAAAAGACGGAGCGGCGAACGATTTTCATTTTGTGCATCTAGGCAAGTTCGCGCTCGGCGGTGCCGGCCTGGTGATGGTCGAAGCTACCGCGGTTGAGACACGGGCCAGGATCACTCACGGGGACATGGGGCTGTGGTCCGATGAACAGATCGCACCGCTTGCTCGTATTGCAGCCTTTCTCAAAGAGCATGGTTCCGTGGCTGGGATCCAGCTTGCCCATGCGGGGCGCAAAGGCAGCGTGCAACGTCCATGGGAAGGTGACGGTCCTTTGACCGACGAGCAATTCGTAGTTGGCGAATTGCCGTGGGACGTCGTAGCTCCAAGTCCGCTGGCATTCGATGACGGCTGGCTGAAGCCGGAAGAGCTGTCAGTGCCCGAGTTGCGGGAGATCAAAGAGAAATTCGTCAGTGCCGTTCGCAGGTCCCTGGATGCTGGTTTCGAAGTGATCGAAATGCATGCAGCGCACGGCTATCTCCTGAACAGCTTTCTTTCCCCTCTCACCAACCTGCGGACGGATCAATATGGTGGCAGCCGCGAAGCACGCCTCCGCTTCCCGCTGGAGGTCGCCGAGGCGATGCGCAGCGCCTGGCCTGACCATTTGCCGATGTTTGTTCGACTCTCTTCTGTGGATTACGTCGAAGGCGGAGTAACGATCGAAGACACCGTTGCGTTCTCGAAGCGCCTCAAGGAGATCGGCGTTGATCTGGTCGACTGCTCCTCGGGGGGCATCTCGCCCAAGGGCATTCCTCCCCGCGCCTATGGATTCCAGGTCCCCTTCGCAGAAAGTGTGCGTAGGGAGGTCAATGTGCCCACGGCTGCGGTTGGGCTGATTACGCGGCCAGAGCAGGCCGAGCAGATTCTCGCCAACGGTCAAGCTGATTTGATCGCCATCGCCCGTGAAGCTCTGGCAGATCCTTTCTGGCCGCTGCATGTCCGCACGACCCTGGATGAAAAAGGATCAGATCGCTTTGAAGGCTGGCCGACGCAGTATCAGGTCTGGCTCGCAAAACGGCAACGTGTTTTACGGGAGCTGGATGCGCCGGCTCCGGATGGAGAACTCACCGTCGTCCGTTAGCTCACACAAGATAGCGATGCAGCTTCGCTGCATCGCAGGGCAATGGAGAATTACCATCGCTTGGGTTTCAGGCAGTTCAACTATTTCAACATCAATAAGGAAGGTAGTCATGGCAAGCACATTTGGACTTGAAAATAAGGTTGTCGTCATCACAGGCGCATCCTCGGGCATGGGAGAAGCAGCAGCGCGGGCGTTTGCACGCGAGGGAGCGAAGCTCGTCCTCGGCGCACGACGCAGCAAGGTAGGCGAGGAGCTTGTGGCTGAGCTCTTGAAACAGGGTGCTGAAGCGACCTTCGTGCAGACGGATGTCAGAAAGGAAGAGGACATCCAGAAGCTGTTGGATACGGCAGTGAAGAAATACGGTCGCATTGATGTGGCGTTCAACAACGCCGGCACCGACGGACAGTTCACTCCGTTCACCGAGCAGACGAACGAGAACTACGACGCCATCATTGACACCAACGTGAAGGGTGTCTTCTGGTCGATGAAGCACGAGATCGAAATCATGCTGAAGCAGGGCCACGGCGTCATCGTGAACAACGCTTCGATGGGTTCCTTCATCGGCTTCAAGAATGGTGCGGCCTACATTGCCAGCAAGCATGCGGTGATGGGCCTCACGAAGACCGCTGCCCTCGAATACTTCCCGAAAGGCATCCGCGTGAACGCAGTCAACCCCGGCATCATCGACACGCCCTTCCAGGATCGTCTTTGGGGAAGCGAAGAAGCGAAGCAGAGTTTCGCGAAGTCTACGATCCCCGAGCGTATTGGCACTGCCGATGAGGTTGCCAACGCTGTTCTCTTTCTGGCATCGGACAGGGCAAGCTTCATCAGTGGTCATGGGCTTGTGATCGACGGCGGATATATCGTCGCCTAAACTTCAGAAGGGTAGCCGAACCGGCTACCCTTCGCAACAGATACGAATTTAAATACTCGGAAGGGAATTTCAATGAGACCACATGTCATTCGTCACTATTCGATTGCCTGTTGCGGCGAACCTTCTCTATGGCGCAATCTTCTACAAATTTGCTGGCATTCCGTTTTCGATTGCGCGTCGCAAAATCCATCGGAACATGGTCTCCATCATTCTGCTCTGTGCACAGCAGAGTACTAGCGGCCAATTACGTCTCAGGCCAGAAGTGGCCGCAAATGCTTCGCTAAATGGCGTGCGAGAGCGCTCACGGACGCGGGCGGACTCCCTGGAGCACGCAACAGAAACACCGGTGCCGAGATGGGCTTCATCTTCGGCAGGAACTCAACTAATTCGCCCGACCGCAATCTTTCATTTACCACCCAGCTTGGCAGGTGAGCCAGCCCAAGGCCTGACGCGCAGGCGTCTGATTGTGCCTGCAGATCGTCGGTCGTGAGCACCCGCGCGGCATCAAGAGAGCGGTTTGCCTGCAACAGGCAGCGCCAACCCATGAAAGGGGCCGGATGTCTTTTATCAATGAGCTTATGTCGTACGCAATCGTCTACGGATAGCGGCTCTCCATGTCTGGCGATATAGGCAGGACTGGCGACAAGCACGCCTCTCATTGTGCCAAGCCTCGTCTGAATCATCGTAGTGTCGTGTTGGTTTCCTACGCGAATGGCGAGGTCGGTAAGCTCCATGGCAGGTGCGTGCACCATTTCAGAAAAATCCAGATCTACAGAGAGTGCTGGGAACCTTGCCATGAGCTCTGGAAGACAGGGCAGGACCAGACGCTTGCCAAGAGTCGGCCAGCAGGTTAGCCGCACTGTGCCGCGAACTTCTTTGTTTCTCGCTGTCGCTTCGCGCTTGGCGCAGGCAATCTGTTCAAGTATGTCTGCCGCACGAGCGTATAGGGTCCGTCCCGCATCGGTTAGCTCCAGAGAGCGTGTACTTCGTAATAAGAGTCGCACCCCAAGTTCCTTCTCCAGGGCACTCACCTGTCTGGCGACAACAGACGGGGACTGCCCACGCCGGCGCGCCGCCGCAGAAAAGCTTTTCAGACGGACTGCCTGCACAAAAGCTTCCAGATTCGAAGATGAGCTACTAGGCATCATCTTTGCATATTAGACAAAAATGTTTCGCATAGATTAGCCAGACCACAGGAGTTTAATGAAACGCAGGAGGAACGGTTATGAGTGATCGTCAGCTTTCAGACTCAGTGGTTAGGGCCATCATCCATGCTCCCGCAGACAAGGTGGACATTGCTGACTGGTTGTTCCATCTGCCCGACAGTGAATATCAGCGATGCTCGCATGCGCATATCGCGGCGGGAGTTACTACCACGGATGACGGCAAGCCGATGTCTATCAATGTGGAGACGATCGGTGATGCCCTTG
>JAATFM010000227.1 GCA_015655195.1 Terriglobales bacterium | reverse complement strand
TTTCCCCCATTGCGCAAAATTCCCCACTGCTGCCTCCCGTAGGAGTCTGGACCGTGTTTCAGTTCCAGTGTGTCCGTGCGCCCTCTCAGGCCGGATACCGATCACAGTCTTGGTGGGCCATTACCCCGCCAACTAACTAATCGGCCGCGACCCCCTCCCAAAGCGAGTTGCTCCTTTGACCCGTAGGTGTTATGCGGTATTAGCTAAGGTTTCCCTCAGTTATCCCCCACTTCAGGGTAGGTTAGTCACGTGTTACTCACCCGTGCGCCACTTTACTCAGGTATTGCTACCCTTTCTCGTTCGACTTGCATGTGTTAGGCACGCCGCCAGCGTTGATTCTGAGCCAGGATCAAACTCTCGTTTGAAACCTGTTGTCTCCCCTTTCCGACGGAGGTCGGATTGGTTCGACCGTGTCTGCGCTGCTAAGCAGCAGACACCTTACCTTGTGAGATGATCAAGCCAAACTTGATCGATTCTCACGACTGGCACGTTCAACCTTATTGTCAAAGATCCTTAAGGACGATCCACCTGAGCGGTGTCCCTTTTGGATCGAGGCTCAAACTGTTACGTCTGAGTGTCCCCGAACTTGATGCGCACTGCCCGATTCAGCACTTGCCTATACTCGGCAAGGCCCCTCGGCGTTTTTGCGCGAACTTTTTGAGACTATCAAACTTTCAACCTCATGTCAACCTTTATTTCCTTCTGCGTACTTACATCGTCAGGGCCGCCCGGCCATCATGCCGGCGGATCGTTCCCCGATCCCGATGTAACGCATTGAAACATGGCTGATTGGCGAAAATTGCCGCTCAAAAACACGCGCTTACGCACAAATCTTTCAAAGAGCGACCAGCATTGGCCCGCGCCGATAAGGCGCGCGGAGATTTCTCTCCGGGTCGTGCAATGGGGTTGTTCTCTGCGGGATTCCCTACAGGGGTCTAGCGGGGCAATCTTACTAACTCACCCGACCCTACGAACCGGCTTTCACTCTTCCTTCGACTATCTCGTCTTAGGCAGGCCCAACGGCCACTGGAAAGCTCCACTGCTTACTTGTTACTTGCAACTTTTTGAGATTAGCATAAGCTTCTCTCGTTTGCAACCCCCGATTCACACTTGCGTAAACCGTTCGTTGCGACTTGTTGAGAATAGCAACCAATAGCCCGCAGCGCAAGCGTATTCGCCTGTGTAAAACACGCGTTTTCTGTGGGAAAGGGGCTCAAAGCGACTAAAAACGGCGTCTACTCGTGCCTTGGAATCACTCCGAGATCCGTTAACCCGTTTACAAAGAACTGCATAGCGAGCGCCACCAGCAGCAGGCCCATGATGCGGACGAGGATTCGGATTCCCGTCTCGCCGAGCACGGTGCGAATCCGGCCGGCCCCGGAGAGAACCCAGTAGCTGATGAAGGAGGTCAGCGCAATCGCGCCCAGGATTGCGCCCATCTCCCAGTGCCAGAAACTCGGCACCTGGCCCACGAGCACCATGACCGACGAGATGGCGCCAGGGCCGGCGAGCATGGGAATGCCGAGCGGCACGATGCCGGCGTCTTCCTTGGTGCTGGCTTCTTCGGTGTCGCCGCTTGCCTCCTGCGTGGGAGAGCGCTTGGCCTCAAGCATGTCGAGGCCGATGAGTAGAAGGATCAGCCCGCCGGCGACTTCAAATGCCGGCAGCGTAATTCCAAACATTCGGAAGATAATCTGCCCGCAGAGCGCGAAGCTGGTGAGTACGATGAAGCAGGTAATGCAGGCTTTTCTCGCCATACGGCTGCGCTTGGCCGCGTCGGCGCTGGCCGTGATGGCGAGAAAAGAGCCAATGGCCGCAAAGGGATCGACGAGGAAAAAAATGGAGCTGAGCGCGAGCGCCGCAAAGCGCACCCAGGGGGCAGTGCGCAGCTCGTTCAGCGCCGTTTCGGCTGGATTCTGCCAGTACACGCGACAAGCCTAACATGCCCGCGCCTGACGCGCAGTTGGGAATGGATCAGTTTGCAACAGCGCTATCCCGCAGGGCTAAAGCCCTGCTCCTTTTGTGTGTTGAAGGTACGGGCTGAAGCCCGTACCTTTCAAACCGCCTCATTGCCTACAGTCGAAAGAATCGATCCGCTCGTGCCCGCAGGCGTCTTCGACCGGCATGTTTCCGGGGCGAATTACGAGGCGCGTCTGGCAGCCGGCTTCGCGGGCGGCGTCAAGCTCGGCGATTACGTCGGAGAAGAAGAGCAATTCGTGCGGAGTTACCTGCATTGCCGCGGCAATCGCCGCATAGCTCGCTGCGGCGCGCTTGGGGCCGGTTCGCGTGTCGAAGTAGCCGGAGATAAGCCCGGTGAGATCGCCAAACGACGAGTAGCGAAAGAGCAGTTGCTGCGCTTCGACCGAGCCCGACGAGTAAATTGCCACCTGCGCCGTTTGCGACCACCGCGCAAAGGCCGCCGGAATATCGGCGAAAAGCGTGGACTTCAGCTCGCCGCTCTCAAAACCCGCTTTCCAGATTTTGCCTTGCAGACTTTTCAGAGCCGTCGATTTCCGGTCGCGGTCCATAAGCCAGTAAATGTATGCGCGGATGCGCGGAAGGCTCGCCTCCGAGATCGGCACATCGCCGGGCAGAATCCGTGGCGCATCCGCCTCTGTTTCTCTATCGTTTTCCGATTTCAGGTCGAGAAGATCGAGATTGACGAAAACCTCATCCGCGAGCGGCAACCGACAGCTTTCACCCGCAAGGGCCACCGGCTCCGGAATTGCATTGCGAAGAAACGGCTCGAAATGAGCCCGCGCATAGGGGAAAAGCTGCTCCGTCACAAAGGAGATTGGCGCGACCGTGCCTTCCACATCGAACAGGTAGAGCTTCGCGACCGGGGAACTCATGCGCGCAGCGAATCCGCAAAGGGCGTTTCCACCCGCGAGCCCAGGTACGCCGGCCCGAAGCAGAGCGGCTGGTAGCCCGCGTCCACGCCGGAATCGGTATAAGAAGGCGCCCAGCCCGTAGTGTCCTGAAACCAGCGGATTGCGCGGATGCGCCGGTCTTCGCAGAGCGTGAACCAGTGCGTCGTCCCTTTAGGCAGGCGCAGCATGTCGCCGGGGCCGACCTCGACTGAAACCACCTTGCCATCAATATGCAGAAAGAAAATCCCGCGCCCCGCTAGAATGAACCGCACCTCGTCCTCGGAGTGCGTGTGCTCCTTGTCGAAGCGCGCCAGCATGGCTTCGAGGCCCGGCGTCTCGGGAGTCACATCGATCACGTCCGCCGTTGTGTAGCTGCCGCGCTGCTTCATCTCGGCAATCTCGTCGGCGTAGGCCGCGAGCACCGCCTCGGCCGTGGCATCGCCATCCACGCGGTCAAGCGGCCAACGCTCGTAATCGATCCCCAGCGCCGCAAGCTCCGCGGCAATCGCAGCTTCGCCATCGATTGTCGTGTTTGTGTCAGGAAAGCGAAGAACCGCCATCGTCATCCCCTCAATACAAATGCTCGGATGCCCCACCCTCGCCGGGTCTTTGTTTTTCCGGCCAGGGTGGGATAGCGCGAAATCAACTGCCGTAGACCTTGCGGCCCACTACCTCAAGCAGAAACTCCAGCGCTTCAAGGTGCCGGCGCGCATCGGCCACCGTTTTGCCCCAAGTATAGAGTCCGTGCCCGCTGAGCAGAAAGCCGTGCGCCCGCGGATTCTCGCGCAGCTTCTTATCCAACTGCTCGGCCAGCTTTTTGTAGTTCTGTGTGTTGCGGAGAATGGGTAGCTCCTCCGCGCACTCGTGCGTAGAAACGCCTTCGAGCGCCTTGAGCAACTCAAATCCCTCCAGCACGACGAAACCAGCATCCCGCCCTGCCTCCAGAAAGCGCAGGGAAAGCAGCGTATTCCACACCGTATGCACGTGCAGAATCGCGTTGGCTTCAAGGTGCGTGGCATAAACCACGCGGTGCAGCGCCGTCTCGGCCGAGGGCTTGCCTTTACCGCCCACCACCTTGCCCGCCGCACTCAGCGCGAGCAGGTCGGTTGACTCCATGCGGCCCTTGTCCAGCCCGCTCGGCGAGACGTAGATCTTTCCCGTCGTCGCATCGCGCACACTGAAATTGCCGCTCGTTGCCGGAAGCCATCCCCGCGCCGCGCACCAGTGCGCCGTCTCGCACAGAGCTTCCATCTCCTGCCGGATGTGTGTCACGCCCGCCATAATCGTGCTCCGAGTCCAAATTCGTGATCCGAGTCTAGCAGTTCTAAAATCGACCTTGTTCTTACTATTGGATGCTGACTTCCGCCCAACGCGATTGCTTCGATGTCGTTCTTGTCTCGCCGCGCAACCCGCTCAATATCGGAGCGGTGGCGCGGGCAATGGCGAATTTCGGCTTTACGCGCCTTTCCGTCGTGGCGGCCTACGAGCCGCACTGGCGCGAGGCCCGCTCGGCGGTGGGAGCACCGGAACTGCTCGCAAACGCTCGCGAATGCCCGTCTGTAGCCGAAGCTGTGGCGAAAAGCACACTCGTCCTCGGCACCGGAACGGTGACATTCCGCAAGCCCGATCAGCCCGTCGTCCCGCTGCCCCGGCTTGCGCCGCTTGTGGAAGCGGAGTTGGCCCGCGGCGGACGCATAGCCATTCTCTTCGGCTCGGAGAAACATGGGCTCTCGCGCGACGATCTCTCCTACTGCCACGCACTGGTTGAAATCCCCACCGACCCGCGCCAACCGTCGATGAATCTCGGACAGGCTGCCGCCGTCTGCCTCTACGAGCTGGCCCAGTTGCGCACAATGCTCGCCGCCGCCGGGCCTGCCCCGACTGGCTCAGCCGTCGATTCCGCTGACCTCGAACGCCTCGCCTCGCTCATCGAAGAAACGATGCTCGCCGCGCACTATTCGCCCGCGTCGATGCAGGAAACAAACCGCCACGACCTGCGCGTGCTGCTGCGCCGGCTCCATCTTGCGCCGCTCGACTCGCGCCGCATCTTCGGCCTCTTCCGCCGCATTCTGCACCGCCTCGCCGAAAAATCCAGCAGATAAGCTAGAGTGACCCCAGACTGAATCAGGAGACACGCATGAGCCAGGCATTCTTCAAGCTGATCCAATCCGGTTCTACCGCCGAAGTGGCCGATGCCGTGCAAGACGACCCTTCGCTGGCCCGTTTGCACGATGCCAATGGCGTCTCCGCGCTGATGTGGTCCGTTTACACCGGGCAGACTTTGACGCACGATTTCCTGCTGGCCGAACTGGCCCACCAGCACGCCGATCTCGACATCTTCGAGGCCGCGGCTACAGGCGATACCGCGCGCCTGGCCGCGATTCTCGACGCTGAGCCGACCCCGCTTGAGACCTACTCCGGCGATGGCTGGACCGCGCTGCATCTTGCCGCAGCCTTTGCCACGCCTGAGGCTGTCGATTTGCTCCTCAAGCGCGGGGCTAGAGTCGATGTCCGCTCGAAAAACCCGCAGGCCAACCAGCCGCTGCACGCCGCGCTCGCCCTCAGCCGCAATCCGGAAACCGTGAAGCTGCTGCTCGAAGCCGACGCCGATCCCAACGTCACGCAGGCCGGCGGATTCACGCCGCTCTTTTCCGCCGCAACGGCTAACCGCCGCGACCTCGCCGAGTTGCTGCTGGCCCATGGCGCGAAAGCGCAAATCCGCAGCGACCGGAACAAGACCGCAGCGGATTTCGCCCGCGAGCGTGAGCACGCGGACCTCGCCGATTGGCTGGAATCCCAGCCCGCCTGAGTCCCTAGAAGCCATCTCATAAACCGGTTTTGAAAGGGCACGGCTTTAGCCGTGCCACAAAAAGCCAAGGAAAACCGGGGGCTTTAGCCCCTGAGGGATGCTTTGCAAAGGTTTATGAGATAGCCTCTAGCCTTTCGGCTCCCACAGCTCGACGCGATTCCCCTCCGGATCCCAGAACCACGCGAAGCGTCCGAAGTCATACTCATCGCGCTTCTCATCCACCTTCGCGCCGCCCGCCGCCACCTTCGCCAGAACCCCGTCAAGGTCGTCCACGCGAAAGTTCAGCATTGCCGCCTGCGGCCCGTCGCCAAAATACTTCGTATCCAGCGGAAAATACGCGAAGGTCGTGATGCCCGGCTCGCTGCCATCCCCCGGAGCGCCAAACATCAGCCCGCCGGGAGAATTCGGAATCCCGAGGTTCTCCTCGTACCACTTCGCAAGCGCCTTGGGATCGCGCGCTTTCAAAAACACTCCGCCAAAGCCAATCGCCTTCGCCATCACCCCTCCTGTAACTTCTTCACTCGCCCTGCTCAATTACCCGTTCCAACGTCTCTTTGTGCTTCACCTTGCGCCCTGTGCGCGGCGTGTCGTCCACCACGCGGGCCGGCTTGGGCTGGCCCACGCGCTCGCGCGCATTCGCCTTCACAGCCTTCGTCGCTGAAAACTCTTCTTTCTTCCGCTTCGCCATCGTTCCTTGCCCTTGCCCTTCCCAAGCCTCAGCGTCGAGTATGAAATAGATTCGTCCCGGAGCCAACCCTCTTTGCGACGATTGAAGTACCTATTTCGATTGGGGTGCCTATTTTATGGAAGAGCGCGATTTTTTTACCGAAACCACCGAACAGCGGACCCACACTCTCACCTGCCCCAAATGCGGCCAGGCCGCCGAGTACAAAGTTACATGGGTCGTCCGCCGCAAGCGCGCCCAGCTTCCGCGCAACGCCGATGAGCGCGACCGCGCCCGATTCGCCAAGGCCCAGTCCTACATGGTGCGCCGCGACGACAAGCTCTCCTGCGCCAACGTCCGCTGCCGCAAGCCCTTTGAGATCACCGCGCTGCAATCACTGGCATTCTTGCAGGACTGAAGCCGGATTTGCAACGGACATCTGGCGCGCCGCGGCCCGCCTGTGGTTCAATCAAAATTGAGATCGCGCGAGGAGAGCTGTCTTCCGGCGCGCACACGTTGGAGAAAACTGGAGAGACGCCAATGGCCAATTCCCTGCTGCCCCCAGAAGAGCGCAATCTGACGCCTGACCAGGTGGAAGCCCTCGACAAACGCCGCGACCTCGGCCACACTTTCCTCGTCATCGCCGGACAGTTTGCAGTCATTGCCACCGTGCTGCTGCTCTGGGTAGGCCAGGACCTCGCCAACGTACCGGGCTGGATTCATCCCATGGCCTTCTACTTCGCAATTGCCATCGCTCTCGTGGCAATCTTCGGTATCACCGGCCTGACGCTCCGCAAGGGAACACCGCGCATCGACTAGTTCTACCCCAGCGCATACCAACCTGACCGGGTGCCCCACCCTCGCGACGTCTTTGTTTTTGTCGCTAGGGTGGGATAGTCTAGCGGCAAACTGGCCCACATCCTTCGATGCGTTTTGTTTAGAAACGTTGTAGCCTGAAGAGACCGATGGCCGCTCTCGCACCCACTCCGGCTGCACCCGGGCGCGCCGGCGCTCTTACCGACAGCTACGGCCGCGCCATCCACGATCTGCGCGTTTCCATCACCGACCGCTGCAACTATAAGTGCGTCTACTGCCGGACGGGAAAGACCGGGGTCCCCACGGACAGGTCTTCGTCCGTGGGGTGCAACGACGGCGCGCAATTCCCCGAGCTGGCAATCGGCGAATACCTCCACCTCATCCGCCTCTTCGTCTCGCTCGGCATTACCAAGGTCCGCCTCACCGGCGGCGAGCCGCTGCTGCGGCGCGGCCTCGTCGATCTCGTCCGCGAACTGTCCCGCCTCCGCACACTCTCCGGCGAGCCACTCGACCTGGCGCTGACCACAAACGGCCACCTGCTCGGCTCGCTTGCCCAGCCGCTCAAGGACGCCGGGCTCTCCCGCATCACCGTCAGCATGGATGCGGTCGAAGAAGCCGTCTTCGAGCGCATCACCCGCGTGCCGGGAAGCTTTCAGACCGTTCTCGCCGGCATTCGCGCGGCACAGCAGGCAGGGCTCGGCCCCGTCAAAATCAACTGCGTCCTGCTGCGCGGCTTCAACGACGACCAGATCGAAGCCTTCGCCCACTTCGCCCGCGCCGAAAACGTCATCGTCCGCTTCATCGAGTTCATGCCACTGGAAGAAGACCGCCTCTGGTCGCCGGAAATCGTCCTTCCGCTGCGCGAGATCGTCGCCCGCATCTCTGCCATTTTGCCTGTCGTGGAACTGCCTCCACGCGAGACCAGCGAGACCGCCCGCCGCTACGGATTCGCCGATGGCGTGGGCGGCGAGTTCGGCATCATCGCGCCGGTCTCGCAAGCCTTCTGCGGCGCATGCAGCCGCATCCGGCTCACCTCCGACGGCAAGATTCGCACCTGCCTCTTCTCGCAGATCGAACACGACCTCTATGGCCGCATGAGAGCCGGCAAATCGGATTCGGAGCTACGCGCTTACATCGTCGCTACCGTGCAGCAAAAAGAGGCGCGCCACCATATCGGCGAGCCGGACTTTCTCAAGCCCTCGCGTTCCATGGTTCATATCGGCGGCTAGTGCCGGGATCTACAATGGCGCCTGATCCGCGGTCGCGAATTCCTCAGGCAGAACCATAGAGCGATGCGGTAGGATTGCAGCAACTCACTATTACTTCCCTCTTTCCCCAGGTTTCTATGACACAAGAGACGGAACAACGCATCCCTCTCGCCGACTTGCTTGTCTTCCACCGGCTGGCGCGCTCGCTCACGTCGAGCCTCGATCTAAACACCATCCTGCGCACGATTCTCGACCATATGGAGCGGCTCATTCAGGCCGAGTTGTGGGCGCTGCTGATGCTCAACGACGAGCGCACCGAGCTTTATTACGCCATTGCCGGCGGCGGCGAAGAGGCCGCACTGCGCGACCTGCGCGTGAAGGTCGGCGAAGGTGTGGCCGGATGGGTGGCCCAGCGCGGCGAAACGCTGATTGTGCCGGAAGAGGCAAGCGAATCGACGCTCGATGCGCGCCCCGATCCCAGACTCGACCCGGCCCTCCTGCACTCCGGCAAGGCCCGCCGCGTCCGCTCCGTCATTGCGCTGCCGCTCAAGGGCCGCACCGGAACCCTCGGCGTGATTGAAATTCTCAATCCCCGTCACGGGCAGATGAACGATTACACCATCGCTTTCCTGCACATTCTGGCCGACCACGCCGCCATCGCCATCGAGAACGCCAACGACCACGCCCGCATCCAGCAGCTCACCATCACCGACGACACCACCGGCCTCTACAACGTGCGCCATCTCTACGGTGCGCTGGGCCGCGAGCTCGACGGCTGCCTTCACACAGCTCTGCCCGTCAGCCTCGCCTTCCTCGATCTCGACCGCTTCAAACTCGTCAACGACGAGCACGGCCACCTCATCGGCAGCGAGCTACTGGGCCGCACCGGGGCGCGCCTGCGCGAACTGAGCCGCGACCGCGACCTCTGCTTCCGCTACGGCGGCGACGAGTTCGCTATCCTGATGCCGGAGACCGGCGCGGAGGCGGCTCTCGCGCACACCGTCACGCTGCACAAGGCCCTCACCGAGACCTGCTTCCGCATGTCGAATGGCATCGAACTGCGCGTCAGCGCCAGTATCGGCCTCTCCACTGCGCCAGCCGATGGCTCAACAATCCATGCCATCATCGCCGCCGCCGATGCCCGCATGTACCAGGTGAAAACCGGCGGCCGGGGTGTCGTCCGCGGCGCTTAGAGCATTTCTCGCGATGGCATAAAGTCCGGGTTCCCACCCTCGCGGCGTCGTTGTTTTTGGCGCCAGAATGGGATACAAAGCCCCCCTCTACAGCAATAGGAGAATCGCTCCAGTCATCGCGCCCCGAGCGTTTCCCCGCGCCCTGCGTCCTTTCCGGTAGCAGCGGCCCTGCACCGAATCCTGCACGACGGCCTCGGCCTCTCATCTCACCATCTGCTCTGCGAGGCACACCATGAATCTTTCCGCAAACAGCCATGCGGGCCGCATTGCGCTCGCATCCCTTGCTCTTGCCCTCCCGCTTGCACCGCGCCTCAGCGCGCAAAACGAGGCGCCAGCCGAAGCCAAACGCGGCCCCGAATCCACGGAAGTGATTCGCCTCGCCAACACGCCGCGGGAGAGTCCCGCCTCCGATCTCGTAACCGCGCTGCGAAACACCGCCGGCACTCATGCTCACATTTACCATGATTCGGCGCAGGGTGCTATCGTCATCCGCGGAACTGCCGAAGAGATCGAGCAGGCGCGCAAAACCATCGCCGAGCTCGACAAGCCCGTGCCTACCTTCCGCATCACCTATTCGATTACGCAGATGGAAGATGGCAAGCGCACCGGCACGCAACGCTACGTGCTGCTGGCCGCGGCCGGCGAGCGCGTCACTCTCAAGGAGGGCCGCAAGGTTCCCATCATCACCGGCAAATTCGGCGACGACGCTTCCGCGCCTGCCACGCAGGTGCAATATATCGACGTTGGACTCGGCATCAGCGCGACCGTGGACGGCTCCAGTCTGCGCTCCAAAATCGAAGAGTCCGCTGTGGACGAGGAAAAATCGAACGTCGCCATTCAGGACCCGGTGATTCGCCAGATTACGCTGGAGGGCACGGCCACCTTCACCTTCGGCAAGCCCACCCCGCTCGGCTCCATCGACATTCCCAACTCCATGCGGCATCAGGAAGTCGAGGTTCTCGTCGAGCGCGTGCAGTAGAGTAATGTCCTAATTTGCCATTGCTTTGAAAGGGCGCGGCTTTAGCCGCGCCGCAAATCGTCGCAAAATAAGGACAGGGGCTTCAGCCCCAAGGGAAATACCGGGTGCCCCACCCTCGCCACGTCTTTGTTTTTGTGGCTAGGGTGGGATACCACGAACCCAAACTCACCCCTCCGGCTCCTCTTCGGGAGAATCCGCGGCCTGCTTCTCCGCAATCCGCTCCAACTGATTCCGCCAGTCGAGCGAATTGATGAAACTGTTCGACTCGCGCCAGCCCGGCTCGACGATTACGTGCAGCTCAAGGTAAACGCGCGTGCCAAGCAGCGACTCGATCTGCTTGCGCGCGCCGGTGCCGATTTCTTTCAGCTTGGCCCCACCCTTGCCGATGAGAATCGCCTTCTGCCCGTCGCGCTCGCAGTAAATTGCGGCGGCAATGCGCGTCAGCGGAAGCTTCACCGGCGCGCCTTTCTTCTTCGACGGCGCAACCGGCTCGGGCTCTTCCCACCGCTCGATGACGACAGCCGCGGCATACGGAACCTCTTCGCCGGTCTCGACCAGAATCCGCTCGCGGATCAACTCCGCCGCCATGAACCGCTGCGGCTGATCCGTGAACTGATCCTTCGGAAAATACCGCTCGCCGTTCGGCAGCACATCCACAATCTTCCGCACCAGCAGATCGAGGCCATCTTTCTTCCGCGCGCTGATCGGAATCACCTCGGCAAACTCATGCTGCCCCTTGAGCGCTTCAATCATCGGCAGAAGCTGATCCTTGGCAATAAGGTCGATCTTCGTCAGCACCAGAAAGACCGGGCAGTCGAGCTTCTTCACCAGCGAGAAAAGAAACTCATCTTCGCTGGCCCATATTTCCTGCTTCCTGCTCCGCGCCCCGTCCTTGCGAGTTCTTTCTACCCCAAGAGCGTCCCGTGCCCCATCCTTGTGACTTTTTTCTGTCACAAGGGTGGGATCACTAAAACCTTCGTCCGGACCGGCCTGCGTTTCAAGGTAGGCCGGGGCTTCAGCCCCTGCATCAAGGCCAGCCGATTCTTCTGGTGCTTTAGCCCCTGTGGCAAGCCCAACACGCCGAGAAGCATCCGCCAGCACCAGCACCAGGTCGCGCGTTTCGAGCGCCTCGTGAACCTCGTGCAGCATTCGCCGGTCAAGCTGCGAACCGGGCTTATGCACCCCCGGCGTATCGACAAAAACAATCTGCGCCGCCGGGTGCTGCTTCTTGCGAACAGGCACCTCCACCACGCCCGCGATGCGGTTGCGCGTCGTCTGCGGCTTGGCCGTAACGATGGCGACTTTTTCGCCGGTCAGCGCGTTAAGCAGCGTGCTTTTTCCGACATTCGGCCGGCCTAATATCGCAACAAATCCTGACTTCACTCGTACTCCATTCCTGTTTCCTGATCCCTGTTCGCCGATCCCTGTCTTTCCGCCGTGGGGGGAAAAACCCGCACCCGGTCCACGCGCCGGTCCGTCGAGGCAACAACCTCCATCCGCAACCCTGCGGATTCCAGCAGCACCACCTCGCCGGGCAGCGGAATCCGCCCCTCGATCTCACTCACCAGCCCGCCAACCGTTGCCGCCTCGTACTCACCACCCAACTCTACCGGCTCGCCGAAGAGATCGCCCAACTGGCTCGCCGCGAAACTGCCCGGAACCACCCACGCGCCGCCTTCCTCGCGCTGCGGCTGCTCCACCGGCGTCTCGTCTTCGTGCTCGTCGCGGATGTCGCCGACGATCTGCTCCAGCAAATCCTCGATTGTCACCAGCCCCGCCACGCCGCCGTACTCGTCAATCACGATCCGCATGTGCTGCTTCTCGCGCTGCATCTCACGCAGCAGCTCGTAGCCGCGCTTGGTCTCCGGCACAAAGGCCGCTGGCCGCGAGATTGTTTCCACCGTCCGCGTCCGCGCCTCCACATCGGTAATCTGCAAGAGGTCGTGCACGAAAGCAATGCCTGTAATGTTGTCCAGCGAGCCCGCATAGACCGGCACGCGCGAGAAATTATGCTCCTTCAGCGCGCCGAGAAACTGCTCCAGCGTCGTCGCGGCCTTGACTGCAAAAATTCGCGGCCTCGGCGTCATTACCTCGCGCACCAGCTTGTCGCCGAATTCGACCGCGGAACGCACCAGATCGCGGTCCGTCTCTTCGAGGATTCCCTCCTCTTCGCCGGCTTCAAGCAGCGCCTCCACATCGCCCGAAACCTCTTCTTCAAGGCTCTGCGGCTCATCGGAGAGCGCCATCACGGAATAAAAGAAGCGCAGCGGAGCGGTAATCGGCGTCATGGCCCACAGCAGCAGCCGGATGGGCCAGATGGCAGACGCCACCCACTTACCGCGCGTCCGCTCAAAGAGAAGCCAGGGCAGAATCTGCGCGCAGAAAACCGCAACCAGCACCACGCCCAGCACCGCCTGCACGATTTCAAGCGGCTCCGGACGGCCCGCATGAGGCCCGCGGTCAAAAAGCACCGCGCCGAACTCCAGCGCGATGATTCCCAGCGCCAGCAACTGCGCCACCGACGCACAAAGCGCCGCGTGCTCCCGCGTCAGCCCAAGCTGCGGCTCAACCCGCTCCTCCCACGCATCGAGATTCTCCTCCACCTCGCGCGTAAGAATCTTGCCGTACTCGGCATAAATCCGCACGATGTACGAAGCCAGCGTGACCACGGCAGCCAGCACCACGACAAGCGCAATCGCAAGCCCGCTCATCGCGTCACCTCGACACGAACTCCGGCCCGCAAACCGCTCCGTGCCCCATCCTTGCGCCTTTTTTCTGGCGCAAGGGTGGGACCACTGACAGCCCGTTCAATTAACCCCTGCGGCAATCTCAGTCTCCCGCGTAAAATCCGCTCCCGCCGCGCCATTTCACCCTTGTCGGTTTCGTGATCGTAGCCGGCCAAATGCAGCAACCCGTGCAGCACCAGCACCTTGATCTCAACGCCGAGCGCATGGCCCTGCTCCCGCGCCTGTTTCCGCGCCGTTTCCACGCTGATTGCCAGATCGCCGGCTGCATCGCCCGCAAACTCCCCCGCCGGAAACGACAAGACATCCGTCGCCTTGTTCTTCCCGCGAAACTTCCGGTTCAGCCGCCGGAT
>JAATFM010000214.1 GCA_015655195.1 Terriglobales bacterium | reverse complement strand
TATTTGAACGTGGGCCGCGCGAAGGAGCGCCAGTGGGTTGTGGACTGGATATTGGACCAGCAGACCTCCGACGGCAGCTTTGGGCTCCTGCGCCCGGAGGCCGCGTATCGCGGTGTAGATACGAGTGCGGATTCGGTCGACTGGCGGGGCTATTTCGAGCGGACAATTCACGCCGTGTGGGCGCTTTGCGATGTGCGGCGGGGATCGGGAACGGCTTCGTTTCTGTGAGTTTACAGGTGTTGCCCTTCCTTGCATCGAGTCTCGCGGCAGGGCGCCTCAAAAGTACGAGATTCGACGGAAATCGCGGGGAATCGGCGGGTTTTTCCGAGCCTATGCCCGCGTCCCTTGCCCTTACCATTCCGGTTACCAATTCGGTACGCAAGCAGTATTCCCGCTCGCGCGAAGTGGTCCAGATCACGGGACAGCGCATTGAACGCCGGACTATAATTAATCTTCAGCTAGCGCAGGAAGATTTTTCTGCAGCGAAGACTTTTCTTGAAGGGAATCCGGCCAGATGGCGACAGGAGACCTGGCCCTGGGTCAAGAACAGGGCGAATTGCACGCGCATCAGCGCGTGGTGAATGACTTCAGCATCAACGTAGCAACGGTGAACGGGTCCGGCTCGCAATCCGCCAATAGCGTGCTGCTGAAGAGCATCTTCGGAATGGGAGTTCCGGTCAGCGGAAAAAATCTCTTCCCGTCGAACATTGCCGGCCTCCCCACCTGGTACACGATTCGTGCAAGTAAGGATGGCTATGTAGCCCGCAAGCGTGCATCGGAAGTGCTGGTGGCGCTGAACCTCGAAACCGCGAAGGACGACATTCTCGCGCTGCCCAGCGGTGCAGTTGCAATCTACGAAGAAAACCAGAACCTGAAGCAGTACCGCGACGATGTGGTCTGTTACCCGGTGCCGTTTGACAAGATCACGGCCGCCGTCTGCTCCGAAGCCAAGCTGCGCAAGCTGGTCAGGAACATGGTGTATGTGGGCGTGGTGGCGCAACTGCTTTCCATCGATCTCGCGGTCGTTGAGAAGGCTGTGAAGAAGCAGTTCGCGAAGAAACAGAAGGTATTCGATCTCAACTTCGGCGCGGTAAAGGCGGGCTTCGATTACGCGGCTGAGAAGCTGGTCAAACAGGACCCCTACGTCATTGAGCACATGAACCAGACGGCGGGCAAGATCATCATTGACGGCAATGCTGCCACTGGCATGGGCGCGCTCTTTGCAGGTGTCACTGTCGTTGCGTGGTATCCCATCACGCCGTCCACTTCCGTCGTTGAAGCCACCACCGACCTGCTGAAGAAATTCCGCGTTACCCCGGAAGGCAAAGCCACCTTCGCTGTCATTCAGGCAGAAGATGAGCTGGCCGCTATCGGCATGGTGCTCGGCGCAGGCTGGGCGGGTGCCCGTTCCATGACTGCCACCTCTGGCCCCGGCATCTCGCTGATGGCGGAGTTCGCCGGTCTCGGCTACTTTGCTGAATTGCCGGGCGTGATCTTCGACGTGCAGCGCACCGGCCCCTCGACAGGAATGCCGACGCGCACCTCGCAGGCCGATCTGCTCTCGACGGCGTTTCTTTCGCACGGCGATACGAAGCACGTAGTTTTGCTGCCGGGATCGGTGAAGGAGTGCTTCGAGCTTGGCCACGATGCCTTCGATCTCGCCGAGCGACTGCAGACGCCGGTTTTTGTGCTCTCCGATCTTGACCTGGGCATGAATAACTGGATGAGCGAGCCGTTTACTTATCCGGAGAAGCCGCTGGATCGCGGCAAGGTGCTGACTGCCGAGGATCTGAACAAGCTCGGCAGCTTTGCGCGCTACAAGGACGTGGACGGCGACGCCATCGGCTGGCGCACGCTGCCCGGCACGCGTCATCCCAAGGCGGCTTACTTTACGCGCGGCTCGGGCCACAACGATGCGGCCGGCTACACCGAAAAGCCGGAAGAGTATCTGGCGATCATGGACCGTCTCACGCGCAAGTTCGAGACGGCGCGCAAGCTGGTTCCCGCTCCGGTGTATGAGAAGAAGGTTGGCGCGAAGGTTGGCGTGCTGGCTTACGGCTCGACGGATTTTGCTCTCAAGGAGAGCTTGGATCAGATCAAGAAGCAGTACAACGCGGATGTGGATTACATGCGTATCCGGGCGTATCCGTTCTCGCATGAGATTCATGACTTCGTGGCCTCGCATGAGCGCGTGTACGTCGTGGAACAGAACCGCGATGCGCAGTTGGCGAGCCTGCTGAAGCTCGACCTGCCGGCAGAGCAGACGGTGAAGCTGCGCAGCATTCTGCACTACAACGGATTGCCGATCGATGCCCTCAGCATCACGGAAGAGTTTGCCACGAAGGAGGGCCTCTAAATCATGGCGACAGCGACACCAACACCCAAAGTGAACCACATCGGCCTTCCGATCGTCGATTACCGCGGCGGCAAGTCAACGCTTTGCGCCGGCTGCGGCCACAACGCAATCTCGGAGCGCATCATCGATGCGATGTACGAGATGGGCGTGGAGCCGGAGCGGGTGATGAAGATGAGCGGCATCGGCTGCTCGTCGAAGAGCCCGGCCTACTTCATGAGCCGTTCGCACAGCTTTAACAGCGTGCACGGGCGTATGCCGTCGGTTTCGACGGGCGCGATTCTGGCCAATCACACGATGACGACGCTCGGCGTCTCCGGCGACGGCGACACGGCTTCCATCGGCATGGGCCAGTTCGTGCACTTGCTGCGCCGCAACCTGCCGATGATTTACATCATTGAGGACAACGGCGTTTATGGATTGACGAAGGGCCAGTTCTCGGCGACAGCCGACATTGGCTCGAAGCTCAAGACCGGCGTGGTGAACGAGCTTCCGGCTATCGACACCTGCTCGCTTGCCATCCAGCTTGGCGCGACCTTTGTGGGCCGGTCGTTCTCAGGCGACAAGAAGCAGTTGCTCGCCATGCTGAAGGCGGCCATCGCGCACAAGGGCACAGTGATGCTCGATGTCATCAGCCCCTGCGTGACGTTTAACGATCACGAGGGATCGACGAAGAGCTACAAGTTCATGCAGGAGCATGACGAGCCGATCAACGAGCTGGGCTTCGTGGCGAGCTTCGAGGACATCGAAGTGGACTACGACTCGGGCGAGGTCTACGACGTGGAAATGCACGACGGATCAAGCCTGCGGTTGAAGAAGCTGCGCGATGATTACGACCCGACGAGCAAGCCGAAGGCTGTCGAGATGCTGATGGAGAGCCACGAAAAGGGCGAAATCCTCACCGGCGTTTTCTACATCGACACGGCGAAGCCAACCTTCATCGACCAGTTGAACGTTGTCGATGAGCCGCTCGGCCAGTTGCCCGAGTCGCTGACGCGGCCGAGCAGGGAGACGCTGGAGAAGTTGATGGTGAATTTGCAGTAGTTTGCTTTGAATGGGTGCGACTTTAGCAAGCACGAACCATTTCAAACTTACCCTCAAACGAAAAGCCCCGCGCAAGCGGGGCTTTTCGTTTACTTCAAGTTCTACCCGAAGTTTAAGCGGTATCATCCTGAGCGTAGCTGTCTTTTAGGCGGAGCGAAGGGTCTGCGGTTGCTTTTCGCTTGCATAACTGCCAGTCTGGCGTTCCATCTTATGGATTGCTCTTGTTGGTTTTCCGAGTCTCCCATACCTGTTGTGCCTCGATTTTCTGCTGGCACCCAACCTGCAACTGCGCTTGCTTATCTTCGTCATTCTGCCGGCAGAAATACTTTTGCGCGTCGCTTTCATGCAGTTCACAGGTGCCCGGATGACCTGCGGTATGAGCATCGTAGTAAGTGCACGAGAGGTCAGGCTTGGCGTCGCTATCCGCCTTCACCTTTGCCCTGTCCACCAGCAACGTAAAAGCAAAAGGAAACGTCAGCGTAGTGGTCACAGGCTTATCTCCGCTTCCGGCAAAGGGCGAAAACTTGTAATGAATCACCGACTTCAGCGCCGCCTGCCGCAGCATCGGTTCTCCGCTTAGAACTTGAGCGTCCGTAACATCTCCCTTGGGATTGATTACGATCTTGATTTTCACGTCGCCGCCGATATGCGCAGCCTGCGCTATCGCCGGATACTGCGGCTCGGAATGTTCCAGCAGATGCTTGCGAGCCTCGCCCTCCGTAATTGCGATGGCGTCAGCGTCTGCTGCGGAAGGCGATGCAGGATGCTGCGCCCTCGCCTTGCCGATAGCTACAGTGGAAACCGCAAGGCCGGCAGTTACGAACAGCAGAGTGACCGTGAGAAGCCACAAGGGCCCACCATAAGAACCTGTGACCGATTGTTTGCCTGTGAGAAGCCGTTGAATCCGCATTTTCAGTTGTCCTCCATTTCCGCCCAGTGTGAGTTGTGGTGCCATGGAACGTTGTTCTTCCAGCAAATACAAAGCCTTTGCATAAACCAGTGGCGAGCCGGTCACTGCGACGGCAATATCGTCACAGCAATGCTCGCGTTCTCGCCGAATCTGTTGGGAAATCCACCACACGGCGGGGTGATAGAAAAGCAGCGTCTCCATGGCAACCTGGAGCGCGTTCACAAGATAGTCGTGCCGCCGGATGTGGGCCAGCTCGTGCGCCAGCATGGCTTCGAACTGCTCGGGGGACAGGCCGGTGAGGCTCGCGAGGGGGAAGAGAATCACGGGCTTCAGCCATCCGACCACAGTGGGGGCACTGACGGCGTGAGAAGCAAGGACCTGAAAGGCTTGCGTGATTCCGAGGCGTTTCCCTACGTGCATCGCAAGGGCAAGCAGGCTCTCGGGAGCGGCAACAATCGCCGAGGTCTTGAGTTTCCGCACGGCGAGGCTGGCGACAATCGCCCGGCTGAAAAGAAGCAGGACTCCTGCAATCCAGAACGCAAGAATCCAGGGCATCGTCTGGTCTGCAATCGCGGCAATGCGCTCGAACAGGGATGCGGATGTGGCCTGCCATTCCTGCGGAGGCGCAAGTGGGCCGGAATGAGTGCCGGCAGCGATCAGGCTCGCCTGCGGCGCATTGCCGGTGGTATGCGCCAAGTATGCAAACGTGACAACGGGGCAGAGAGCCATGAGCGCAAGCGCGGCGCAGCAGAGGGCGTAGCGGGTCTGGGGCGAGCTGGTCCGCGTGATTATGAGGACCGCGCGAAGAGCAAGCGCGAGCAGGGCCGCTTGCCACAGAAAGTGCAGCAGGCTCCATCCCAGCAGATGCAGAGCGCCGGCGCCGATAGCGAAGGCTGAGAGCATTGTCATTGTGGTTTCTCCTCGAAGCCCTGAAGAAAATCGCGAATCTCGGCCAGCTCTTCCTGGGAGACAGGCTTTGCGGAGAGCGCGCCGAGGATCAGGCTCTTCGCGGAGCCGGAAAAGGCCGTCTGCACCAACTGCTTGATGAGGCGCTGCTGGGTGCGTTCGCGCGGGTGTCTCGCCCGGTAGACATGCGAACGAAAGCGCTCGTTGCGAATCAGCAGGCCCTTTTCCACCATCACCTGCATCTGCTTCAGTACGGTTGTGTAGCCGGTTTGCCTGCCGTGAAGCGCCTCGTGCACTTCGCGGACAGTGCGTGGTCCGCGCTCCCAGAGAATCTGGAGAATGTCCAACTCGGCATCGGTCGGCAACGGTTCTGAGCTGTCTTGAATGTCTGTCCTTGCCATGCCAGGACATTACTACGACAAAAATCGTATGTCAACGATTGTTTTCGTAGATGCGCGCCTGGACTGGTTGTGCGCGTTTCAGAAGAGAGGGCGGCTGGATATGGTCGGGGCACCCGGCTTCTGTGCTGTCCCGCCCTTGCGCCAGAAAAAAGGCGCAAGGATGGGGCACGGAACAGTTTCGTTATCCGAGCAGGGAATCGACGAAGGCTTCGGGGGAGAATTCGAGCAGATCGGTCATCTTTTCGCCTACGCCTACGAAGCGTACAGGGAGGTTCAGCTCGCGGGCGATGGCTACGGTGACGCCGCCCTTGGCTGTGCCGTCAAGCTTGGTCAGGACGATGCCGGTGACGCCTGCCGCCTGGGTGAACTGGCGGGCTTGCTGGAGGCCGTTTTGCCCGGTGGTAGCGTCCATTACGAGCAAAACCTCATGTGGCGCTTCAGGTATCAGGCGGGCGGCGGTGCGGCGCATTTTTTCGAGCTCGTCCATGAGGCCGGTCTTGGTGTGGAGGCGGCCGGCGGTGTCAACGTAGAGGTCGGCGATGTTGCGCGCCTTGGCGGCGGAGACGGCGTCGTAGAGGACGGCTGCCGGGTCACCGCCTTGCCTGGTTTTAATCATCTCGACGCCGGAGCGCGAGGCCCAGACTTCCAGCTGCTCGATGGCCGCGGCGCGAAAGGTATCTGCCGCGCAGAGCAGCACGCTGTGGCCCTGCGCCCGCGACCAGGCGGCGAGCTTGCCGCTGGTGGTGGTTTTGCCGGCACCGTTGACGCCGACGAGGAATGTCACCTTGGGAGGCGTGGCGGGTGTGGGGATGGGCTTGATCGGAGCTTCGAGGATGGCGCGAATCTGCGTCTTGAGGAGCGAACGGAGTTCTTCGCCGCCGTCAATGGCCTGACGCCTGGCGCGGTCGCGGAGCGCGTCGAGGATTTCGGTTGTCGTTTGCACGCCGATGTCGCTTGAAAGCAGCGCCGTTTCGAGGTCTTCGAGGACGGACTCGTCGACGGTGCGGGTGAGCGCGACGATGCCTTCGATCTTCGACCCCAGTGACTCGCGGGTGCGGGTGACGGCCTCTCGCATCCGGCTGAAGAAGCCGGGCTTCTTGTCGGCGGGCTTGTCGGGCTTCGTCTCCGGCGTTTCTTCCGGTTCGGGCGGAGTCTCTGGTTTTTCGGGTTCTCTGCGGCTGCCAAAGAGGCTGAGGAACGACATGGCTTCTCTTTTGAGTTTAGTGCATGGATGGGCTCGGCGTATTGAGTGATCGCTGTCCCACCCTTGCGACAGAAAGAAGCCGCAAGGATGGGGCACGGGGCGAAAAGTTTGGATGTGATTGAGATCAGTTAAGGGCAGGGCTGGTCGAGGTCCGTGGTATCCCAGGTCCCAACAGCAGGGACCTGGGGCACCCACTCACAGGGACAAAGGGACTAAGGATGAGTGACTAAGGACGTGACGCGAAACAGGGGGCTAAAAAATTTTGCGGAAAACGCTTGACATGAGTTTAGTGTTTTAGTTATGTATAACAGTGTGCATTGCTGAGATCGGTTGCAGGCAATGTCAGGGAGGGGAGATGGAATCGGTATCTCGCATTTTTCTGATCGTGCTGCTGTCGGTTTCCGCCGCTTCGGCTGTTCAGTTCTCCGTGCAGAAGTCCTGTGACCGGCTGAAGGTGCTGGCCGGGAGGTGCGAGGGAACGATGGAGCGGGGCGTTGGATTTGCGGAGCAGGCTATTGAGCATTCCGGCGCGCATTCCAGACCAGCCGGCAGGGAACTGGACCGGGTAGCGAGCCGCGTAAGGTTGCAAAGAGGCGGCGGGGCAGTAGCAGAAACGATGGAAAATCTCTGGGTGGCTTATGGACATTGAGTGGAACAACAGTCAGCCGATTTACCGCCAGCTCCGCGACCGCGTGGTCGCGCTGATCCTGGATGGCGCGCTGAAGGAGGGCGATCCGCTGCCTTCGGTGCGTACCGTGGCGGCCGAGTATCGCGTGAACCCCTTGACGGTGCTGAAGGGCTACCAGGAGCTGGCCGGCGAGGGGCTGGTGGAGACAATGCGGGGGCGCGGGATGTTTGTAAAGGCCGATGTGCGCGGGCTGCTGCTCAAGGACGAGCGCAGGAAGTTTCTGGAAGAGGATTGGCCGCGGGTTCGCGCGACGATTGAGCGGCTGGGGCTGAGCGCGGCGGAGCTGCTGGGCCTGCAAAATGGCTCCGGCGGAACAGATACGAAGAAGGAGGCACGGTAGCGATGGCATTTCTGGAGGCACATGGACTGCGGAAGAGATATGGCGCGACGGTGGCGCTGGACGGGATTGACTTGTCCGTGGAGGAGGGGCGCATTCTGGGTCTGATCGGCCCCAACGGCGCGGGCAAGACGACGGCGCTGAATGCGATTCTCGGGCTGATTCCGTTTGAGGGTGAGCTGCGGGTGCTGGGGCTGAATCCGTGGACCCAGCGCGATGCGCTGATGCGCGAGGTCTGCTTTATTGCCGATGTGGCGATTTTGCCGCGCTGGATGAGGGTTTCGCAGGCGCTGGATTATGTGGCCGGCGTGCATCCGCGCTTTGACCGGGCCAAGGCGGAGGGCTTTCTGGCGAGGACTGCGATCAAGCGCACGAGCCGGGTAAGGGAACTGTCGAAGGGCATGGTGGCGCAGTTGCACCTGGCGCTGGTGATGGCGATTGACGCGCGGCTGCTGGTGCTGGATGAGCCGACATTGGGGCTGGACCTGCTTTATCGCAAGCAGTTTTACGACTCGCTGCTGAATGACTACTTTGACGGCAGCCGTACGATTGTGGTGACGACACACCAGGTGGAGGAGATTCAGAACATCCTGACCGATGTGGTCTTTGTGAATGGCGGACGCATCGTGCTGCGGAACAGCATGGAAGAGTTCGAGACGCGGTACGTCGAGGCGTTGGTGGGGCCGGAGCATCTGGCCGCGGCACGGGCGCTGAAGCCGATTTACGAGCGCGAGGGGCTGGGGCGTAGCGTTCTGCTCTTTGACGGTGTCGATCGCCGGCAGCTTGCCGCGCTAGGCGAGGTTCGCACGCCGGGCATTGCGGATGTTTTTATTGCCGTGATTAGCGGCGCAGCTACAGGGCCGGCTTATTCCAGAGCTACGAATACGAATCAGGGGGGGACCCGATGAGTACGCAATCAAATGCGGTGAGCGAATCGCCGATTACATCGCAGGCAGCCGCCCCGAGCTTGATTTCGCCGGGCAGGCGCTTCTACTGGAGCGTGCGGCGCGAAATATGGGAGTACCGGTGGTCGATTTACATCGCTCCGGCAGCCGTGGCGGCTCTGATGATTCTGGGCCTTCTCATCGCAATGGCGCACGGGGCCGGGGCGGCGTCCTTCAGCGTTACCGTAGTACATGGTTCGGTTTCCCATAAGGACATGAACCCGGTCTTTGACATTGCGATGGCCGCAATCATGGGAGTCACGGTGGTGGTAGCGGTCTTCTATTGCCTGACTACGCTGCACAGTGAGCGCCAGGACCGCAGCATTCTCTTCTGGAAGTCGCTGCCGGTCTCGGACCTGACGACGGTGCTGGCCAAGGCGGCGATTCCGTTTGCCGTTCTCCCGGCGGTGATGATGGCGCTGGTCGTGGCGACGCACGTGGTGATTCTGCTCATTGGGTCCATAGCGCTGGTGGTGGGCGGGCAAAGCGCGGCCGCGGCCTGGCCGAATCCGGGGCTGCCGCAGATGTGGGGAATGGCGCTTTACCACACTGTGGCGATTCTCGTTCTCTGGTACGCGCCAATCTACTGTTACCTGCTGATGGTCTCCGCGTGGGCCAGACGTGCGCCGTTTCTGTGGGCGGTGCTGCCGCCGGTGGCTGTGGGCATTGTGGAGAAGATCGCTTTTGGCACTTCCCATGTTTTCCTGCTGCTGAGGGATCGGCTGTCGGGAGAGTCTTCGGGCGCTGTGGTGAGTGGAGGCGGCATGACGGTGGACTCGATGGAGCATATTGCTTTGCTCCAGTTTCTTGCGAGCCCCGGATTGTGGATAGGACTGGCCTGCGCGGCGCTCTTTCTGGTAGCGGCGGTACGGCTACGGCGCTCGCAGGGAGCGATCTGAGCATTGTCTCCCATCCTTGCGGCAGAAAGAAGCCGCAAGGATGGGGCGCGGAGCGTTTTTGAGGGAGTGGAAGTGTTTCGTCCCATTGTGTGGTGGCTGGGGTTGAGAGGAAACCTGTCGGGGTCTTTCTGCCAGGCAGCACAGAGGAACTGATAGAAGTGAGACCTTTGAGAGTCTTGAGCCGCTCGGCGGAGTTGTAGACCCATCAGGAAGGTTTAATAGTAGAATTTTTTGACGGTGGCTTCTTTCAAGGTGCGGTTCATGCGCTCGACTTCAGGCCCGTTCCTTTTGCGGCGCATGACATACGGGCTAAAGCCAGTACCTTTCAAACCAGCCAGCTACTAAACAGAGCGGCCAGCGCCGCTTCTGTACAATGTCCGCAAGCTTGTACCCTGTTTCCCCGTACAATCAGGAGCGCACATGCGGCCATCCTTCTCGCTCGGCATCGAAGAAGAGTACCAGACCATCGACCCGGTCACGCGCGATCTCCGCTCGCACATTGAAACCGAGATGCTTGCCGTGGGCAAGATGCGCCTGCAGGAGCGCGTCAAGGCCGAGATGCACACGTCTGTGGTTGAGGTCGGCACGCGCGTCTGCCGCAACATTACCGAGGCGAAGGAAGACATCTACGACCTGCGCCGGCAGATGATTCGCCTGGCCCACGAGCACAATCTGCAGCTTGTGGCCGGCGCCACGCACCCCTTTGCCGACTGGCGCACGCAGCAGATTTATCCCGACCCGCGCTACCAGCAGGTGGTGAAAGAACTGCAACTCGCCGCCCGCGCCAACTTGATCTTCGGGCTGCATGTGCATGTCGGCGTCGAGGACCGCGAGGCGGCGATTCGCATCATGAACTCGATGCGCTACTTTCTGCCGCACATCATGGCGCTGGCTACGAACTCGCCTTTCTGGCTGGGCCTCAACACGGGCTATAAGGGCTATCGCGCCAAGGTCTTCGAGAACTTTCCCCGCACCGGCATCCCGGACGCCTTTTCGAGCTACAACGAGTTTGAGAATTATGTCAGCCTGCTCGTCCGCACCAACTGCATCGACAACGCGAAGAAGATATGGTGGGATATTCGGCCGCATCCCTTCTTCAACACAGTCGAGGTGCGCGCCTGCGACATCCCGCTGCGCGCCGAGGAGACTGTCGCCATCGCCGCGCTGATTCAGGCCACGGCGGCGCGCCTTTACAGGCTGCACGAATCGAATCAGGACTTCCGCCAGTTCGCCCGGCCACTGCTGATGGAGAACAAATTCCGCGCCGTGCGTTACGGCCTCGACGGCAAGCTCATCGACTTCGGAAAGCAGCAGGAAATACCGGTCCGCGAACTGATCGAAGAGTACCTTGAGTTCATCGATCCCGTGGTGGATGAGTTGGGCAGCCGCTGGGCTATCGAAGGCATTCGCAAAATCCTGCAAACCGGCACCGGCGCCGACCGCCAGCTCAAGGTTTTCGAGGCTACCAACGGCGACCTGAAAGCCGTGGTGGATTACATGGCACAGGAGACGCAGGAAGGGCTCTGAAGAAGTGTCGCTGCTTGAATCCAATCTTCCGTGGCCCTGCGAGTGCGCTTCGTTCCGTATCAACGGGATCAGCGGCGCGGTGCGACATCATCTCCCAGGCGGTAATATGTGGACAGAGAGGCGCACTATCGCTCATGACCGTGAACTGGCCAAGCCTGGAATCCAGGAAAATCATTTACGACTTCGGCGCCAACAATGGCGATGATGTTCCTTATTATCTAAAGAAAGCCGACCTTGTAGTTGCTGTCGAGGCGAATCCATCGCTCTGCCGGAAGATAGAAGAAAGGTTCTCGGCGGCAATACGAGAGGATCGGCTGCGGGTTGAAAATTGCGTCGTGGTTGGCGATGGCGACGACCCGGAAGTGTATTTCTATCTTCATAAGCGCCACCACGCTTTGGGCCAGTTTCCGCAGCCGGATGAGAGCGTGATCGGGGACTACGACAAAGTCTTGTTGCCTTCACAACCTGTGATGCAGATATTGCGCAAGCATGGTGCTCCTTACTACATCAAGATAGATATTGAACATTATGACGAAGTTATTCTCAGGGAACTCTTCCGAAGCGGGATCAGGCCGCCTTTTATCTCCGCCGAAGCGACTAGTATACGGGTCTTCGCGCTGCTTGCTGGTGTGGGAGAGTACAGTGCTTTCAAACTGGTGGACGGGGCAACAGTCGCAAAGAAGTATAAGAATCACTCAATTTCTGCAGGCAATAGCCACGAACTTTATTCCTTTCCCCCTCATTCCGCAGGCCCATTCGGCGAGGACATTGCCGGCGAGTGGATGAACGCGGACGATCTGTTCTACGTTCTTTCCACGAAGAAGCTCGGTTGGAAAGACATACACGCAACCAATCTGGTTCAGACAGACCCTGTTTCGCGCATCGAGAAGAGACGGCATATGCGCCGACACTTGCGTGGATGGATATTGGCAAAATTGCGGTCACTTCAAAAAGAAGATATTCTGCCGCGCTGAAGTCACATGAGGAATAAGTGGCGGTCTCTGCTGAGAGTCCGAAGTGGCCATCCACTTACTTTCGCATGTAGTGCTGAACAGATCAGAGAACAATATCCACGCATTTTCTGTATCGCGGCATTTCTTTTGCGTAAACTTCCCGTTAATCTGAATAAATACGCATTTCCCATGAGGAGCACTACCGCACGCGCATGACAGCAACCGCCTCACAACTGCTTGCCACGCCTTATCCGGCAGAATTTGTGCCCGGAGCGCTCTCCGCTGTCACGACCTGCCTGCGGATTCAGCCTTCCGAGAAGGTCACGCTCATCACGGACCGCGCCACGGAGGCTATTGCCGCTTCGATTGCCGCGCAGCTTGAGGCCTGCGGCTGCGAGTGGAATGCATTCGTGCTGGAAGAGCTTGCCCCGCGGCCGCTCACCGGTATGCCCGCGGCGGTGCTGGCTGACATGGAAAGCTCGCAGGTCTCGATCTTCGCCGTCGTGGTGCAGGCCAATGAGCTGCGTTCGCGGATGCAGATGACGGACGTGGTGAATCGCAGGAAGATGCGCCACGCGCATATGGTGAACATTACTCCGGAGATCATGCTCCAGGGGATGAGGGCAGATTTCAACCTCGTCGACCGCCTCTCGCAGAAGGTGCTGGACCGAGTGCGCCGCGCACACCGCATCCGCGCCACGACGGCGGCGGGAACGAGCATTGTCTCCGAGATGAATCCCGGCTACAAGTGGTTCAAGACCTCGGGCATCATCTCGCCGGAGAAGTGGGGAAACCTGCCGGGCGGCGAGTGTTTTACGTCGCCGGGCGAAGTGAATGGGACGTTTGTGGTGGACGGTGTGGTGGGGGACTGGCTCTGCGCGCGGTACGGCCTGCTGGCGCGCTCGCCGCTGACGATTGAGATTGCGAAGAACCGCATCGTGAGCTGCAAGAGCGAGAACAAGCAGCTCGAAGCCGACTTCTGGGCCTACACGCACACGGATGAGAACTCCGACCGCGTGGGCGAGTTTGCCATCGGCACGAACCTCGGCATCGAGCGAGTCATAGGCAACATCTTGCAGGACGAGAAGTTCCCTGGGATCCACATCGCGTTTGGCAATCCGTATGGCGAGCACACCGGCGCGCCATGGAGCTCCGGCACGCACATCGATGTCGTGGGCCTCGGCTTCAACATCTGGCTCGAAACCGAGAACGGCGAAGAGCAGATCATGCGCGAAGGGAAGTTTCTCATCGCGGCATGACGCGAGTTGGAGCAAGCTGCAATGCGGTTGATTTCTGTAGCTTCGCGCCGCGTTTCGCATCTAAGTTGGTGTTATGACGACAACATCGACACCTGCACTTCGCACGCTTGGAAACTCCGACCTTAAACTCACCACGATCGGCTTCGGCGCGTGGGCCATCGGCGGCGGCAACTGGGATTTCGCCTGGGGCGCTCAGGATGATGACGAATCCATCGCCGCTATTCACCGGTCGCTCGATCTCGGCGTGAACTGGATCGACACCGCCGCCATCTACGGCCTCGGCCACTCGGAGGAGGTTGTCGGCAGGGCTCTGAAGTCCACGAGCCACAAGCCTTACGTCTTCACAAAGTGCTCGATGTGCTGGGGCGCGGACCGTACTATCTATCGCTCGCTCAAGGCGGCTTCGCTCGCCGAGGAGATTGAGGCATCGCTGCGCCGGCTTGGCGTGGAAACCATCGATCTCTACCAGATTCACTGGCCGAATCCCGACGAAGAGATCGAAGAGGGCTGGGAGACGCTGGCGAAATTTCAGCAGCAAGGCAAGCTCCGCTGGATCGGCGTCTCGAACTTCAATGTAGAGCAGATGAAGCGCGCGCAGAAGATTGCGCCGATTACCAGTCTCCAGCCGCCGTATTCAATGCTGCGCCGCGCCATCGAAGAGGAGATTCTGCCCTTTGCGCTGGCCAGCAACATCGGTGTCATCAACTACTCGCCCATGGTCTCCGGCCTGCTGACGGGTAAGATGACTGCCGAGCGCGTGGCCGCCATGCCTGCCGACGATTGGCGTCGCAAGGCCGTTGAATTCAACGAGCCGCGGCTGAGCCGAAATCTGAAACTTGTCGAATTGCTCCGTGAGATAGGTGCCGGCCATGGAGTTCAGCCGGGCGTCGTCGCAGTTGGCTGGACGCTCAAGCATCCGGCGATTACGGCCGCCATTGTGGGCGGGCGCAGCGCGGCGCAGGTCGAGGGGCTTGTTCCGGCGCTCGAATTCCGGCTCAGCGATGAGGAATTCGGCCGCATCAACGCGTTCCTGGCTGAAAACGCCGCCTGAGCGGCAGAGAAGCGCAATTGCCATAATGGAGGCGCCAAGTAAAAGCCCCGGCCAAGGCCGGGGCTTTTACTTGGCAAGGGAGAAAAGCGATTACATCGCCGCGACAAAATCGGGCAGGACAGTGGCTGCGTTTTCCTGCAGCAGCCGCGTCATCCGGGCCGCCATGCCTGTGTACATCTCAGCCGCGCGATAAGCGTTGATGCGAACGCCCTCGCTGGCCTGCGTAAAACCGTATTGAGCCAGTGCCATCAACACGCAGAGCCGAATCTGCATTGCGTCACTGCGCAACGTGGCAACGAGCACGCGGTCAATGTTGGGGCAGTTGCGCGCCGCAAAATCCGCCATTTCCATCATCACGCCTGCATTCTGGAATATGGCCCAGAGGCCGCGCGGGCCTTCCATGCGTGTCCAGGCGTTCTCGGCTGTCGCGTCGATCCCCTCTTTCCACAGGAGGTTCTCGCTCAACTCGCGGGCGCTCCAGTCCACGCGCAGACGCACCAACAGCGATTCCCACGACTGCCTGCTCCGCTGTTTTGCGGCGGAGCGCCAGCGGACAAGCCACGCAACCAAAGCGGCAAATGCCAGTAACTGCAGCGAAAGTAGAATCATCGGCAAACCTCAGGCCGGGGTATTGGGTAACCCGTCTCCGGCATCATCCCGTAGCACACTAGAGTTCTAACCGCATTTACCAAAGTGTGACCCAAACCACAGACGATGGCAAGCGTAAAATTTCTAATTTGCCACCCTTTTGTTACTCAGAAGTCCATTGAACCAAAGTAATCTGTTTGGCCAAAGGCTTTCCTTGCTGCCTGGCTCGGAGACTCTCAAGGCCGCCGGTCTCCCCGTAGGGGATCCTCTTGCAGTGCAATACGGCTTGCCCGCGCCGCGCCGGATACCGTGAGCAGAAAGCTCCGCATCTGCGGGCTGAATTCCTGCCGCGGCGCTTCTTTCTGGAGGAAAGCCACCGCCCAGTAGAGCAGGGAAACAAGGTAACAACCTGCAATAAACTGATCCACGATATGATACTGACTAGCTCCGGCCACCTGCACCTGAACCAACGACCCCGCCAAGCTTGCCAGTGAGTAAAAGCCAAGCCCTGTCGCCACCTGCAATTCGCGGTCTCGCCAGCCGAGCGAAAACAGTTGGCTCCCCGCGGCAAGCGCAACGAAAAACAGAATTCGCAAGATGGAGAATGTTTGCTGCAGGCGGAGAATCAGGTGTGAGTTTTGCTTAATGTCATGAATCTGCGTAAATCCAGCCAGCGGCCAGACCGCTGCTCCGGCGGTCAGAATTAATAATGTGATCGCAACAAGTGTCCACCATGGCAGCAGAGACCGGATGGGACGCAGAACCGACCATGCCAGTTCTACAAGCACTACGAACTGCAGTGTGCAGTCCAGCGGCATCTCAAGGAGATACCAACTTATAAAACGACCAGGACGCCAAGTGCCGATTACCATGCCGATCAGGTCACTGACAACAGTCCAGAGCAGATACAAGCTGAGTACAGGTAAGAGGCGGTATATGCGTCCACGTAAAAGCAGCGCGACGATAGATATTTCCATCGCGAGGGTGGCGAACCATAATAATAGATCGATCCGGCTCATCGAGTCTCCGGCCTGGCACAGTCAGGCACGCAACCCCGTGTAGCAATTGGTTCTACCAGATTACGTGATGAGTGTTTAAGACTGGATTAAGCGAACTTGCCGGTCTGTGGTACAGGCACTGGTGTTCCGGGTCCTTCAAAGGCGAACTTGCCGGTCTGTGGCACGGGCACTGGTGTTCCGGGTCCTTCAAGGGCGAACTTGCCGGTCTGCGGCACGGGCACTGGTGTTCCAGGTCCTTCAAAGGCGAACTTGCCGGTCTGTGGCACAGGCACTGGTGTTCCGGGTCCTTCAAGGGCGAACTTGCCGGTCTGTGGCACGGGCACTGGTGTTCCAGGTCCTTCAAAGG
>JAATFM010000071.1 GCA_015655195.1 Terriglobales bacterium | reverse complement strand
TGGCACGCTGCCGTCAAGGTCTTCGATGTCTTTGAGGGCGGTTCGCAGATTGGCCGTTTCTATCTAGATATGCACCCGCGCGAAGGCAAGGACAAGTGGTTCTCCGCCGCGCCCGTCGTCACCGGCGTCCGCGGGCGCTACCTGCCAGAAGCTGCGCTTATCTGTAATTTTCCGGGCGGGGAAGCGAATGACCCCGGTCTCATGCAGTACAGCGATGTTGTCACCTTCTTCCACGAGTTCGGCCATTTGATGCACGCTATCCTCGGAGGCCACACCGAGTGGGCGGGGCTCTCGGGCTTTGCTACGGAGGGCGATTTCATCGAAGTTCCTTCGCAGATGCTTGAGGAGTTTTTCCGCGACGAAAAGCTGTTGCAATCCTTCGCAAAGCATTACGAGACCGGCGAGGTGCTGCCTGCTGAGACCATCCGGAAGATGAAGGGGGCGAGCGCCTTTGGGCGCGCTGACGGAATGCGCCAGCAGATTTACTACACTGCCATCTCGCTGGACCTGCACGACCAGGACCCTGCCGGCATCGATCTCGACAAGACGATTTACTCGCTCTATACCAGCCTGCTGCCCTGGACCTGGCTCGATGGCAACAAGATGTATGCGAGCTTCGGCCATCTCACCGGCTACTCGTCGAACTACTACACCTATGCTTTCGACAAGGTCATCGCGCTCGACTTCTTTGCACAGTTCGATCCGGAAAACCTGCTCGACGGCGAGGCCGGTACGCGTTATCGCAAGGCCGTGCTGGAGCAGGGAGGCTCGAAGCCCGGCCGCACGATGGTTCGCGACTTTCTGGGCCGCGACGAGGAGTTCTCGGCCTTTACGCGCTGGCTTGATGAGGAGTTCGAGGGCGCGCTTGCGCCGGCAGACTGAATCTCAGCTTTTTGGTCCCGCGTTTCCGGGCGCAAAGGAGTTGAAGAAGTGGCTCACATCCTGCTCGCTTCGCGCGCCCGAGGTGGGAAAGAGAGCCATCAGCGTGTAAAGCCGGCCGCCTGCGCTGTTTCCCGCAGCCGGCACGTAGATCAGTCGTGTATTCAGCACGCCGCCGGCGGAGTTGTGCGCGAGAATCTCTCGCCCCGGAAAGCCCGCCACAGTGATCCGCGTCTCGCTCACCAGCGATGTCCCCGTACTGGCCAGCATTCCCTCCCGTGCCTGGTCCAGCGTGCGGTCCGGGTCGTTGTTGCTGGCCCGCGCCACGGGAGGATTATCGGCCCACGTTACGGCATACGTTGTGTCGCCGTCGGGGCTCGAATGCAGCATCTTTACCGGCTCCGTTCCGCCTCTCTCGTCCAGAGCCGGAATCTCCGAATCCCGCGAGCCCGAGGGCATTTCCACCTTGAAGCCGTCCGTCGGCCGGCTCACCACATGCCACGAGATCTGCGCCGGCTGCATCGCGCCGAGAGGCGAGTCCGCCCCTGTATCTGCTCCCGCTCCCGCTTTTTCGCTAGCAGTATTGGCGCTCCAGCGCCACGACGAGGGCAGCAGGCGCTGATTCTCGATCAGGAAGTAGGCGCCAACTCCCACGGCAATCAGTAGAATCAGGATGTATGGCCAGTGCTTCACAGCTTTAGAGTGCCAATCCTCTGCCTCGCGCGCAAGCAAAAACTGCTCTATTTTTAACCGCATTGCGGCCGGAAAAAATCCACAGGCGGAGGGGCAACCAATCCCGGAGCGTCCGCGTCTTAACAAGTAACAAGCAGAGGCTTCCCCGATTTATCGCCCTTCCAAGGTAGGACTCCTTCCTAATTGAGGATCCTTACGGATCTCTCCCCTCTTCTCCCCCCATCCTGGTTTCCCTCCCATCGATGCCTCTCAAGCGGGCCTGCCGGAAGGCAGGCCCATTGCTTGTTCCACTTCCATTCCTCGCTTCGTTTCCATTCCTCTCTCGTTACAATGGAATCGATGCCTCCCCGCCGCACATCCCCCGCATCTGCCACAGTAGAAAGCCACATCAACGAGATTGACGCCATTTTCGCCGGCGCGGGGCTTGTCCGCAGCCGCCGTGGGAAGGCTGCCGGCGTCCGCGACCGGGCAAAATACCAGGAAAAGACTCCCGAGGAGCTTCGCCCTGCGCCCGCACAGACCCTCCGCGCCGCGAACGGCGTCGAATTTGTTCCGGTCCACGGCTGGGAGAAGATTTCCTGGCTCTGGCACGGCTTTTCGACCCGCGTCGGCGGCGTAAGCACCACATATGCGGGCGAGGGAAGCGATGGCGAGCTGAATCTTGGCTTTACAGCGGACGACTCCCGCGAAAATGTTCTCCGCAATCGCGGGCTGTTTGCCGAAGCCGTTACCGGGAGCGCCGAAACCCCCATCGCAACCATCCGCCAGATTCATTCGAGCGTGATTACACTCGCGGATGCGGCCAGCGCTGGCCAGCCGGGTAAGGGCGATGGCCAGATGACTGATACGCCCGGCCTGCTCCTGGGAGTAATGACCGCTGACTGCATTCCCGTTCTTGTCGCCGACCGCAAGCGCCGCGCTGTCGCCGCCTTCCACGCCGGTTGGCGCGGCACCGTCAAGCGCATCGTGGAAAGCGGTATTGGCCGGATGCGGCTTGAATTCGGTTCGCGACCGGAAGACCTTGTCGCTGCCATCGGCCCCGGCAACGGCCCCTGCTGCTACGCCGTGGGCGAAGAGCTGCTCTCCGAGTTCACTTCGCAATTCTCCTACGCGCCGGAGCTTTTCCACGAGGTCTACGACTCCGACCCCGTCAAGCAGAAGTACCCCATGCTTTTCCTCACCCAGCGCGCCCCCGGCCACTCGCCCATTGGCCCCAGCCTGCACCTCGATCTCTTCGAGGCCAACCGCCGCCAGCTTCTCGCGGCCGGGCTCAGGCCAGAGAATATAAGCCTCGCCGGCGGGTGCACCGGTTGCCAGCGCGATCTCTTCTTTTCGCATCGCGCCTCACAGGGCCGCGCCGGTCGCATGATGGCCGTTATCGGCATCCGAGGCTAGTCGTCCAGACGGTGTGACCTGGAGCTCTAACTTCGTCGTGCTGTTACCTTTGCCGCCTGGGTGTGACGCAGATCACAGAGCGAGACAGACCCCATTGACATCCATATACGACCAATTTAGTCTCTCTTTATATCGGACTGATTAAGTCGGATTCCGACCAATTCGGTCGTGTACGGCCCGGCGGACCGCTTTCCCCCGCCGGGTCCTTTTTCCGTAAAGGATTTCATTTTTGTGGAGGCTTCTGCTGTGTTTGCTCGTCTTTCCGGCCGTCTCGCCCGCTCTGTGCCCGGCCTGGTCTCTGCCCTGATTCTTCTTGCCGGCATCCGCTCTGCGCACGCGCAGATGGAGCAGCCCTACTTCGTTACTTACTCCTCCACGCTGGAGGAGCCCGGCAATCTGGAAATCGAAAACCAGAACATCGCCGCCGGTCCCAAGAACGCCAACGGATTCTTTGCGCCGACCATCGAGCTTGAATACGGCGCCACGGCTTGGTGGACCACCGAGGCTTACATCCAGGGGCAGGCTACCGATCATGACTCGGCGGTTCTTACCGGTTTCCGCTTCGAGAATCGCTTTCGCCCGATCCCGCGCGAACTGTGGATCAACCCGGTGCTCTACGTCGAGTATGAAAACGTCAACTCCGCCGACAAGAGCTTTCTCGAAATCACCGGCAATACCACCAGGGACACGCTGGCCGTTCCCAACTCTGCGCTGCGCCAGGAGCTTGAGCGCTCCGTTGAAACCAAGCTCATTCTTTCGAGCAATGTGAAGGGCTGGAATATCTCCGAGAACTTCATTGCGGAAAAGGCTGTAAACGAGGCCGAGGCGTGGGAGTTCGGCTACTCGGTCGGTACGACCCGCCCGCTTGCCCTCAAGGCTGCGGCCCGCCACTGCCTTTTCTGTCGGCAGAACTTTGCCGCCGGCGCGGAGCTTTTCGGAGGGCTCGGCACGCGCTACAACTTCGGCGTGGGCCAGACGCAGCAATATCTTGGCCCCACGGTTGCCTTCAACACCCCCTCCGGCCTTACCTACAAGTTCTCTCCTGAGTTCGGCCTCAATGACAACTCCGTCGGCGTTCTTTGGCGCTTTGGCGTGACGTACGAGATCAGCCAGTTCCGCGATCAGGTTCGTGGTCTCTTCGGGAGGCGCCAATGAGAGTCATGAATCCGCGCAATCTCGCAGTTTCCCTGCTTCTTTCTGTCTCGGCTGCGGGCTTTGCCGCCAGCACCGGCGCTTGGCTCCAGAAGGTTCCCGCCGCAGAGCGCGCCCACGCGAATCCCTATGCCGGCCAGCCCGATGCCGCCGCAGCCGGGCGCAACCTCTACACCGAGAACTGTGCCAAGTGTCACGGCGCAAATGCCGAAGGCAAAGGCCACCGGCCAGCTCTGGCCAGCGACCGGCTCCGCGCCGCTACCGACGGCGAGATCGCATGGCTCATCAAGAACGGCGAGCCTTTCAAGGGGATGCCCGGATGGGGCTCCCTGCCCGAGCAGGAGCGCTGGCAGATCGTCGCATATCTGCGCTCCCTCAACCAGCAAACATTGCACACTTCGGAGGCAAACCAGTGAATTCCCGCCGCATCTTCTGGCCCGCCGCCTGCGCCCTTGCCGCACTGATCCTCTTTGCCGGTCTCTCCATTTCCGGCTGCGGCTCCGGCGCTGCGCCTGCCGCGCTCACCGAGAGCGACGCCACGCCCGCATCCGACCCAATCGGCGAAGCGCTCTTTCTCGATACCCGCTTTGCCGAATACTTTGCCGCCAACATGACCGGCGTGAATGATCCGCTGCCCGCGGGCGACCCGGTGGTGCAGCAGGTGCAGAACGTCAACGGCGGACCGATGCCCGGCCCCTTCGCCGGCCAGTCGATGAACTGCCGCTCCTGCCACTTTGTCACCGAGTTTCAGGGCGTTACCAATGCCGGCAACCGCACCTATGCCGACTTCACCACGCGCAGCCCCATCCCGCGCATGACGGCCGCGGGCTTCGACCACACGCCGCGCAACGCCATGCAGATGGTCGATTCCATGACCGCCCGCTCCGGCCCCTTGTTCCTCCACTTCGACGGCGAGTTCGCTACTCCGGAGGATTTAGTCGTCGGCACGCTTACCGGGCGAAACTTCGGCTGGACCCCGGCGCAGTACAACGACGCCATCGCGCATATTGCAAAGGTGATTCGGGAGGACGATGGTTCCAGTCAGCTTGCCCAGGAGCGTCTCGACGGCCTGAGCTACGCCATCATCTTCAAGGGAACCGATCCGCGCATCACTCCCGACATCCTTCTGCCGCCGTCGCAGCGCATCGACGTTACTACCGCAACCGATATGCAGATCGTCAACGAGATTGCTCTTTGCATGGGGCAGTACATGCGCGATCTGCTCTTTCAGCGCGACGAGTACAACCGCTACATCGGCTCGCCTTACGACAACTTTCTGCGCGTGAACCATTTGCCGCAGGCTCCGCTCGCCGGCGAGACCAAGGCGCACTATAATCAGCGGCTTTATCAGGCAGTGGTTGCGCTCTCCGATCCCATCTACATCACGCCCAAGGACGGTTCCTACAAGTACCACTCGCAGCCGTATCAGTTCGGAGCGCTGGAGCTGCAGGGGCTGAAGATTTTCCTTGGCTCTGCCAGTCCCGGCGCTACCAACGCTCACGCCGGCAACTGTGCCGCCTGTCATCAGGCTCCGGATTTCTCCGACTTCGTCTTCCATAACACCGGAGTGGCACAGGAGGAGTACGACGCGGCCAACGGCTCGGGCGGCTTCATGCAGCTTTATGTTCCCTCGCTCGCCGAGCGCAACGCCAACTTCAACGCCTACATGCCGGCCTCGCCCAACCATCCTAACGCGATTGAGGTCTTCCGCCATGCAGCCGTCACGGGCCAGCCGCAGTATGCCGACCTCGGCCTCTGGAATATCTACCAGAACCCCGATGTGCCGAATCCGCAGGCCAATATCAAGGGCTTTGTCTGCGCCGCGGGCAAGGACTGCTCCGTCGATCAGGGGTTGCCTTCGACTATCGCCCAGTTCAAGACCCCGATTCTGCGCGATCTCGTGGACTCGGCTCCGTACTTCCACAACGGCAGTGCGGCGACCTTCAACGATGTTGTGAACCACTACATCGCGATGTCGGCCCTGGCCCACGCCGGAGCCATGCGGAACGCTCCCACCGAGTTCGCCAATATGTCTCTTAGCCAGAGCGATATGGCGGCGCTTGTGGCTTTCCTGCAATCTCTTGCCGAAGATTACGACGACACTTAGACTGCGGCTTCCGCGTCCCATCCTTTTTCGTGTTTTGTGCGAAAAAGGGTAGGATGGCACAAACCCATCTAAAAACCAAACGGGCGGAACCTCGATCGAGGGTCCGCCCGTTTGGTTTCCTGCTCAAATCTTGTTTGACCAGAGCACTTGGGCCGTATCGACATATAGGTATCTATTGTCTGATAGGAAATTTTTGCGGTGTCCCACCCTTGCGCCAGAAAAAAGGCGCAAGGATGGGGCACGGAAGTACGGTGGGAAAACGGACTAAAGGTAGCTACAGATTCTCCGCTGCACTCAGAATGACAAGCTCTTTGTGTTTTCAAGAGTTTAGGGAAATCGTAATTGTCGATACGGACTAGGCTCCAGTTGTCGCCGTTGCCGGTTTCGCCTCGTCCGGATTTACCAGGTCGCGCAGCTCCTTCGACGGCTTGAAGTAGGGCACCCGTTTGGCCGGAACCTCTACCCGCGCGCCCGTCTTCGGGTTGCGCCCGATGCGCGGATTTCGCTGCCGGATGCGAAACGAGCCGAAGCCCCGTATCTCGATTTTGTCGCCGCCCTGCAGCGCGCCAATCACCGACTCGAAGATCGTATCCACGATCACCTCGCCGTCGCGCCGCGTCAGGTCGCCCAGTTCCGTTACCTTTTCCACCAGGTCTGCCTTCGTCATGCCTCGCTCGCCTCCGCTCTCAGCATACTCAAATTTGACCGTTCATGGCGCGAAAAATCCTCGCCCCGGCTGTGGATTCGTCCTTACCGCTCAGTCATTTGCCCCCAAAATCCGCTTTGGGCGAGCTTTTCTCCCGTCGCCGGCCTGTTAAAACGTTATGATTTTCAGAGCGTCCCCATTTCAGATGGGGCCAGTTCCGGTGAGGCTGGACGGGGCCGCAGGGGTTTCCAGGGGAAAAGAGAACTTCCAGTGTCTTATCCGCAGTACAGCATCGTCATACCGGCCTATAACGAACGCGCCCGCATTCTCGTCACGCTGGAGGCTGTCGTCGACGCGGTTCGTGCCAACCAGTGGGACGCCGAAGTCATCGTCGTCAACGATGGATCGACAGACGAGACCGCCGATATTGTGACAAATTTCGCCCGCACCGCGCCGGAAGTTCGCCTGATGCAGAACCCCGGCAACCGCGGCAAGGGATTCAGCGTCCGCTCCGGCCTGCTGCACGCCTCGGGTGAGATTGTCATGTTTACCGACGCCGATCTCTCCGCGCCCATTCCCGAGGCACAGCGGCTCTTTGACGCCATCGCCCAGGGCGCTGACATTGCCATCGGCTCGCGCTGGCTCGCTACCAGCCGACAGACCCACCGCCAGCCGCTCTACCGGCAAATCTTCGGGCGCTGCTTCAATATGCTCACCCGCGCCGTTATGCGCCTGCCTTATGCCGACACCCAGTGCGGCTTTAAAGCCTTTACCCGCAGCGCTGCGCAGACCGTTTTTCAGCTTCAGACCATCGAGCGCTGGGGCTTCGACCCGGAGATTCTTTTCATCGCCCGCAAGCGCGGCTTTCGCGTTACCGAAGTACCGGTAAGCTGGGCCCACGATGCGCGCTCCCGCATCAGCTACCTGCGCGACGGCCTGCAAATGCTCAAGGAGCTTTGCATCGTCCGCTGGAATGCGCTTACCGGCCGCTACGGCAAGGAGATTCAGGTTATCTCCCGCGCTGGCGAAAGCCACTAAGACACGAGGGCCGCAAACTCATGCCGCACGCAGAGCTAGCCCGTATCGCCGCCGGCCTTGTCTTTCTGCTTCTTGCAGTGCTGATCGTATGGCGCAGGGCCAGAAACCGGTCCTGATACGCCTCTCCGGCATAGGCTTTTCCAGAGCGGATAAATTTCGACCGAGGTGTAACTTCCGGTGGCGTTTGCCCGTCTTCCAAGCATGGGGCAACGGCGCAATGTGGCCTCGAAACAAAACCATCCCTATCGGAGATTCGCCTCATGTTCAAGAAACTCGCGTTCGCACTTCTCTTCGTCGCGCTCGGAACGGTCTCGGCTTTTGCCGCCGACGTTACCGGCAAATGGACTGCCTCTATCGAATCGCCCCGCGGCACGCAGACTGTCAGCTTCGACTTCCACGTGGATGGAGCCAAGCTGACCGGCAAAATCACCACCCCGCGCGGCGACTCCGACATTACCGACGGCAAGGTAGACGGCGACACGATTACCTTCAACCAGGTGATGACCTTCAACGGCGAGGAGCACAAGATCGTCTACAAGGGCACCGTGAGCGGCGACACCATCAAGCTCACCCGCTCCTTCGGCGACCGCACCAGCCCCGAATTCACCGCCACGCGAGCCAAGTAAGCACGAATCATGCAGCCATCCTTCCGGCTTCTAGTAATCTGGTAGCCAATCCAGCCATGCTGGCTTGTATTGCCCGCAAGACGAAGAACCGCCGGGAGGAGGCTGCTTGAGAATTCGTGCTCGCGGGTTGCTGACAGCAGCGCTCTATGTCGCTCTTGCCGCACTGGTATTGCCCCTGCATGCGCAGCCGCCCGTCTTCGACACAACGCATCTGCGCGGCTCCAGCCAGCTTCCGGCGCAATGGCTCGTTCAGTCCGGCGACGATGCCGCCTACGCGCACCCCGGCTTTGACGATTCCGGCTGGACACGCTTCGATCCCAGCACTTCCATCCAGAATATCTACGGCAAAACCAGGCCGGAGATTGTCTGGTATCGCCTCCGTGTCAAGGTCGATCCCACGCAGACCGATCTCGCGCTCGACGAGTCCGGCCTTGGCAGCGCCTTTGAGGTGTATGCGAACGGTGAGCGCATCATGGCCGTAGGCAGCGTGAGCCCGTTCGTGCCATACACCTACCAGGCCCACGTGCTTGCGCCCATTTCAAGCCGGCTGCTGGCCTCCGGCACGCTGCTCCTTGCCCTGCGCGTGCATTTCTCGCCGAGCGACTGGACCGGCACAAATCCCGGTTACGACATCAGCAATCTCACCATCGGCCAGTACACAACGCTTCAGCACGAGGGCTGGCTCAGCATCATCGGCGCAAGGTCCATTGACTGGCTCGACAGCCTGCTCGCTTTCGGCTTGGGGATTATTGCGCTGGTGCTCTTTTCAGCGCAGCGCAGCCAGAAGGAATATCTCTGGATCTTTGCTGCGGGCCTGCTAACGCTGCTCGAAATGCCCCAGCCGGTCATTTCTGCTCTATATCCCATTCCCCAATTCTGGCGATACGTGGACGACGTGCTTCGGCTGGCAATACCCTGGATATGGGGCTCGCTCTACTTCACTTTCGTTCATCAGCGCATCGGCTGGCGGTGGCGCACATTCTTCATCCTGGCCGGCATCTCGAATTCCCTGATCGCGCTGCAGCAGTCCGGGCTTTTTGCGTGGCCGGAATGGTTCTCTCTCGCCATCAATCTTCCGGTCATTGTCCTGCTTGCGGTCGTGATTCCGATTCTTCTTGCTATCCATTGGCGCCGGGGCAACCGCGAGGCCGGCATCCTGCTCATTCCCGCGCTTTTCTTCAGCCTGTACATCTATGCGGAGATCGGTTTCGGCCTGCTCTACCGGATTCCGGCCTGGCGGCAGACGGGGCTGAACGGCATTTTTCTGATCGATCGCATCCAGGCTGGGCCATTCACCTTTTCACTCAACAATGTTTCCGATATTGGCTCCGTTTTTGCGCTGGCCATCATCATCCTGCTGCGATCCTCGCGTATAAGCCGCCGCCAGGCGCAGCTTGAGGCGGAGTTGGAGGCCGCGCAGCAGGTGCAGCAGGTGCTGGTGCCGGAGAAGACCAGCTCGGTTCCGGGGTTTGCCGTGGATGCGGTTTATCTGCCCGCGCAGCAGGTGGGCGGCGATTTCTTTCAGGTGCTTCCGGCAGGGCAGGGCGGTTTGCTTGTGGTGGTGGGCGACGTGGCCGGCAAAGGACTGCCGGCGGCCATGATGGTCTCGGCCCTTGTGGGATCGATCCGCACCGCAGCCGACGACACGCACGCGCCGGAGCAGATTCTGTATCGGCTCAACGAGCGCCTTGCCGGCCGCACGCAGGGCGGATTTGCCACTGCGCTGGCCGCGTATATCGCGGCGGACGGGGTGGTGACGATTGCCAACGCCGGCCATCTGCCGCCGTATCTCGACGGCAGGGAAGTGGAACTGCTCGGCGCGCTGCCGCTGGGCGTTGTCCCGGCTGTTCGCTACGAGACACAGCAACTGTATCTGCCCGCAGGCAGCCGCCTCACGTTTTATTCCGATGGCGTGGTGGAAGCGCAGAACCAGAAAGGCGAGCTGTTCGGCTTTGACCGAAGCCGCGAGATTTCCATTCAGCCCGCCGGCGCTATTGCCAAAGCCGCCGAAGAATTCGGCCAGCAGGATGACATTACCGTCGTGACGATTCTGCGCGAGCGGGCTGTGGCCTCTGCTGCGTGAGGCAGGCCGCTGCTAAATCTCCACCCAACCGCCAATCTCAGCCGACCGAAAAATCCCCTCGATCACTTTCATATTCGCAATCGCGTCTTCGAGCGGCACCGGGACTTCCGTGTCGTCGAGAATCGCTCGCGAAAAGGCGTCGCCCTGCGCGGTGTATTGGTCGGCTGTCGCAAACTCTTCCGTTGTAATTCCGCTGCCGGAGAGATCGCCCGTTCCGTCGATGAAAATCCGCGTAGGCCGGTCCTTGGGCGCGTTGAAGGGAATCTCTATCTCGATGCGCCCCTTTGTGCCGAAGAATTGCACCCGCTGATAGGGAATCAACTGTGTGCTGCACGTAAAGATCGCCTGTCCGTCCGCGAAATCTAGCAGCGCGGAAGTCAACCGGTCTGTGCCGAAAACCGGGTCGTTCTCGATCACGCCGACAACGCGCCTCGGCAGCGAGCCAAAGCCTACCCGCGCCGCCTGAATGCAGTAGCAGCCAATGTCGTAGAGTGCGCCGCCGCCCGCTTCCGCCTGGTTGCGGATGTTCTTCGGATCCACGTTGAAGTAGCTGAAGAATGCTGTCACAGCACGCAACTCGCCAATCTTTTCAGCCCCGATCAGCTCCTGCGCCCGCAGCCACTGCGCAAAGCTGCGAATCATAAACGCCTCGCCGATCTTTACGCCGGTCCGCGCTTGCACGTCGAGCAGTGTCTCGGCATCGGCCACGGTCAGGCTCAGCGGCTTTTCGCACAGCACATGCTTGCCCGCCTCGGCGGCCTTCGCCGTCCACGGCACATGGAGCTGGTTCGGCAGCGGGTTATAAATCGCGTCAATCTCCGGGTCGGCCAGCAGCTCTTCGTAGCTGCCATAGGCTTTCGGGATGCCGAGTTCCGCGGCTGCTTCCTTCGCTTTGTCCGCGTCTCGTGAGGCAATCGCCGTTACCTCCGAGAACTGCCCCGCCTGCATCCCCGGAATCACCTTTTTGGTGCCGATCTTCGCCGTGCTAAGCACGCCCCAACGAATCTTTTTCGCCATGCGAAGATGATAGACCGCGCCCTTACCACATCTCAAAAGCGAGATGTGGGATGCCCGGCGAAAGGATGGGGCACTCCCAGTTGTGAGGGAATGAAATGGTGAGCTGTGAGGGAACGAAATGGTGAGAAAACAGGGAGGGCTTCCCGCCTGAATTCTTCCTGTACACTTGGGCGAGCCCAGCGAAAAACGCCTGTCGCAAGGCATTCCGGGATGTTTCCACGACACGATACCAGGAGGTCACACAATGAAAAGAAATCTTGCAATCCTGGCTTTGCTTTTCCTGTCTTCCTTTTCGGCTTCCGCACAGGAGCCAACGCGTAACGATCCCTTACTGGATCGTCTGGCTGGTAGTTGGATTCTTCAGGGCACCATTGCCGGGCACCAGACCACGCACGACATCGAGTCCGAATGGGTGCTGAACCATGAATACCTGCGGCTCCACGAAACATCGCGCGAGAAGAACGCCAAGGGCCAGCCCGCGTATGAAGCGATCATCCTGATTGAATGGAACGAACCGTCGAGCGAATACAAATGCCTGTGGCTCGATTCGACCGGTGGCGGTGGTCTCTCGGCTCCTATTGCCCAGGGCAAACGGGGCAATGACGAAATTACGTTCTTTTTCAGGGATAAAGACAAGGACAGCGGCGTTGACACAACGTTCGCCTACAGCAAAGGCACCGACACCTGGAGCTGGCTTATCGATAACGAAGACGGTGGCAAACGAACGTCTTTTGCGCGAGTCAAGCTCACCCGGAAATAGAAACTACATCATGCGAACCCTGGCCGGGTCACCCGCTCAAGGCTTCTCCGGTTAGCTCTCTCGCAATCGAAAGCGAGGGGGCCACCTACGCAGTCTGGACCCGTTTGATTGTCGCGAGCCAGGCTGGTACGCCGTTGTCGTGGTATCTCGTCTGAATCCGGTCCGGTTCGAGGGCGGTGACATTCCATCCAGTGCCGGGGCTGAATGCCGCTCTCAGCTCTTTTTCGCTAATGGGGTGCGGGCCGGTATCGGGGCCGTCGTCGCTGAAGCACAACACATACAAGGTTCCATTACGCGCCGTCGTGGCCGCGAGACTCGCCACATATGCCGGCCGCTCGTCTCCGTTGAAAGTGTGGAAGAGTCCGCAGTCCAGCACCGTGTCAAACGTGCGTCCCAAATGCTCCAGGTGGAAGGCGTCCGCTGCGGCAAACTCAGCCTCGATTCCGCGGTCGCTGGCCTTCTGCCGGGCAATTGCCAGCGCCGTCTCGGCCACGTCTACGCCGAGAACGGATAGTCCCACTGATGCGGCAAGAAGAGCGTGTTCACCGGTCCCGCAGCCCGCATCAAGCACCATTCCGGCGAATCCGCCTTCGGATGCCAGGCGCGCGAAGGCAGGCTGTGGCTGGCCAATATCCCAAGGCGCGGGGCCGTTGCTGTACGACGCATCCCAGGGCACTCCCGTCATTTGTTCGTGACTGGTGGGGCGCCGGCCATGAAACGGATCGTTGGCGAGGGGGCCAGATTGCTCGGACAACTTTGTCTCCTCCATATCACTGGCTGATCAGCTTAGCTCCCCATATCAGCAGCGCGCCGCCGGCTAGAATGCGGTAGATGGCGAAGAGCGTGAAGCCGTGCTTGCGGACCCAGCCCAGGAACCACTCCACTACGCCGAAGGCCACGATAAACGAAACGAGAAAGCCGATTGCCAGAATGATCCACTTCTGGCTCGTCATTGCCACGTGCGCCTGCACAGCTCCGGAAAGCTGCGCCGCGCGGCTGGGGTGAAGCTCCTTGAGCAGATCGTAGGCCGTTGCCGCCAGCATGGTGGGAATGGAGAGCAGAAAGCTGAATTCGAGCGCCGTCGGCCGGTCGAGGCCCACAAGCTGTCCGGCCGCGATTGTCGACATGGACCGCGACGTTCCGGGAAAGATAGCCGAAAGCGACTGGCAGAGGCCGATCCAGATGGCTTGCAGCAGATTCATCTCTTCGGTGTGCGTGGTGTGCGGCTCGCTGCGGTCGGCCCACCAATCCACGGCCCACATGATGATGCCGCCAATCACCAGCGCCCATGCGATAGCCGAGAGGCTGCCCAGATGCTTGTCGCTCCACTTCTTGAGCAGCAACGCCGGAATCGAGGTGCAGATAAACGCGATGATGGTGAGTGAGATAGGGTGTGTGCCGATGTTCTTGTCGCCACCTTCGCCGCGGGGAAAGGTCCGGAAGAAGTCCAGAATGCGCGTCAGGTAGAGCAGCATCAGCGCCAGAATGGCCCCGGCCTGAATCACGATTGTGTACATGGCCCAGTAGGCGTCGTCGAGCGGAATCTTCATCATCGCTTCCACGATGCGCAGGTGGGCCGTGGAGCTGACGGGGAGGAATTCGGTCAGGCCTTCCACGATGCCTAGAATCACGGACTGAATATAGGGGTTCAAGCAGCCTCCGGATACGGCGGATTAAGTCGAACGGGGAAAATGCAATTCAGTATATGCTCGTGCATCGCACCGCACGGGTATTTCCGTAGTGTCTCAATTTGAATTTGCTTTGAGAGGGCACGGCTTTAGCCGTGCCGAAAAAGCCCAAAATGAAAGTGGGGCTTTAACCCTTGCTTCCAAACTGATCCACTACCGTAGTTCGATCATAAAGCCGGCAGTTTACGCGGCTGTTGCATGGAGAGATACGCGCCGCGCTTATTGGCGGTCGATTCCGTAAACGGGAATACCTTCGTCGAGCCGGAAAATCAGCGCGACTGCGCGGCTGGCGTAATCCGATTGCGGAAATTTATCCTTGAGCCGCTGGGCCAGCTCCCTGGCGTGGGTCTTTGCGGGGGCGGCCTTCTTGTCTGCGCCGTCGGCGTTAAACATATCCACGAGCACGGCCTGCCGGTAGGCGGCCTCGTAGAGAGCGCGCGCCGTTCGCGGCCCGTCGGGGAAATCGGCAGCGTACTTCTCGTAGATTTCGGATTCCTTTTCCGGGCATTTCTCTTCGCCCTGCCAGTCGCCGCAGAGCTTGTTGTCGATCATCTCGAAGGCCGCGAGATCCGCCTGGCGCGTGTGTGGATAGAACTTGAGAACCCGCTTCATCTCGTACTCGTCGATCTGCTCGCGCATGTAGGCGTCGCGCTCCTTGGCGGAGGGGCGCGAGGAGACGTCGGCCTTTTGAATCTGCCAGAGAATGTCGGCGGCGCGCCATGCGGCTTCGGCGGCGAGCGGCGAGTTGGGGAACATTTCCACCAGCCGCCGGTAGAGCAGTCGGGCGCTGGTTGCGGCATTTGCCGGGCCGCGCGGCTCGCTGGCCAGAGCTTCTTCGCCAGCCGCTTCGCCGAGCAGAATCTGGTCGCCGCTGGGTGTGTTTTCAATTACCACGCCACGAGCTTCCATCCAGCCGGAGATGGGTGGAGGCGTCGAGTCCGGGTCGCCGATCCACGGCGTGTCGGAGTCCTGCTGGTGCTCCTGCTGCGTGTCGGTGTTGGCGTAGACGCGCAGCCAATTACCGCTTTTTTCGGCGACGACCATCTCGCGGCCAATCTGCACGCGGCCCACCTTCTGCGAGGTCGCGTCGCCGGCCACGTAGAGCCAGGTGACGCGCAACGCCGTGGCACGGGGGCCGGCCATCGGCTTCTCGATATTGTCGGTCTTCTTCTTTTGCGCGGCGGCAAAGCAGGTGCCTAATACGCAATACAGAGTCAGGGCGCAGAATGCGGCGGAAAGAACGCGTCGTTTCATCATTCGAATCATAGTTGAAACGACGTTACGGCTGCGTTTCAGTAAGCACTTCGGCCGGGATGGCATAAAAGCTCCGTGCCCCATCCTTGCGCCTTGTTTCTGGCGCAAGGGTGGGATAGCACAGACCTACGCTTCCGTTTTTTCCGTAAGTACTTCCGCCAGCAGCTTCGGGTCTACGTTGCCGCCGCTCAACACGGCAACAGCCTTTTTGTAAGGCGGCAACTCCGCGGCATGAAAGAGCAGCGCGGCGGTTGTTACGGCTCCGCTCGGCTCCGGAACCAGCCGCGTTGCGGAGACAATCGCCCGCATCGCCACGCGAATCTCGGCCTCGGTGACGGTGACAATCGCATCGACGTAAGCCCGAATGTGGGCAAAGTTCCGTGCACCCACGGATTGCGTCCGCAGCCCGTCGGCAATCGTCCGGCTGGTCAGCTCTGCCGGCCATGTGACAATTTTTCCGGTGCGAAAGCTCTCTGCGGTGTCGCCGGCCAGCTCCGGTTCCACGCCGATGACTTTTGCGTTGGGCGCGAGCAGCTTGACCGCCGTCGCCACTCCGCTCAGCAGGCCCCCGCCGCTGACGGGCACGAGAACGAGGTCCACGTCCGGTAGCGCCTCGACGATCTCAAGCCCGCACGTCGCTTGCCCGGCAATGATCGCTGCGTCGTCGTAAGGCGGCACGACAATGTAGCCGTGCTCGCGCACCAGCTCCTCGGCTTTCGCGAGCCGCTCGCTCGATGC
>JAATFM010000265.1 GCA_015655195.1 Terriglobales bacterium | reverse complement strand
GGGCGCAGGGCCGCGTTGCCCGACCAGACCTGTTCATTGCGATACAGGTCGTCGATCACCCGAGCAGCCTCTACCAGCTTCGCCAGCGCTTGCTGATCCAAGTTATCGAGTTTGGAAGTGTCGACCTTCAATTCCACTGGCGCGAAGCGAGCCTGCTTCTTCTCGAGTTCAGTCAATTGTGGGTCCGGTGGTGTGGAGCAAGACATAAGTAGGATGCAAAAAAGAAAGGGGGCACGCGTTAGACGCATGCCCCCACGATACATCATCCCTGCCCTTGCGGGATGGGGCTATTTCTCGATGCGCATTCCGTAGAACGAACGGTATACGAAGAAGAAGGAGACCGCCAGGAACACAGCGGCGAGAATGTGCGTCAGTTCGGGACCCTGCGTCTTGGTCATCGAAACAGCCAGCTCCACGGCCAGCAGGCCGAACAGCGTTGTGAACTTGATGATCGGGTTCAGCGCCACAGAGGACGTGTCTTTGAACGGATCGCCGACGGTATCTCCAATCACTGTTGCGTCGTGCAGAGCTGTTCCCTTCATTTTCAGATCGACTTCAACGACCTTCTTCGCATTGTCCCAGGCTCCGCCGGCATTGGCCATGAAGATCGCCTCGTACAGTCCGAAGATCGCAATCGAGAACAGGTAGCCGACAAACAAGAACGGCTCCATGAATGCGAACGCGAGTGTAGAGAAGAAGACGGCGAGAAAGATGTTGAACATTCCCTTCTGCGCGTACTTCGTGCAGATTTCCACCACCTTCTTGCTGTCACTGACCGATGCTTTCTCCGCACCTTCCAGCTTGATGTTCGCCTTGATGAACTCGACCGCGCGGTAAGCACCGGTAGTAACCGCCTGCATGGAAGCGCCTGCGAACCAGTAGATCACCGCGCCGCCGCAGATCAACCCGAGCATGAAGGGTGCGTGCAGCAGAGAGAGGTTCTCTACATTAACGGTCAGTCCGTGGGTCAGGGCCATGATGATCGAAAAAGTCATCGTGGTTGCGCCGACTACGGCTGTGCCGATCAGCACCGGCTTGGCCGTAGCCTTGAAGGTATTGCCTGCTCCATCGTTGGCTTCCAGCAGGTACTTCGCGCGTTCGAACTTCGCGTCGATGTTGAAGTCCTTCTTCAACTCCGCTTCGATGTTCGGAACATTTTCGATCAGCGACAATTCATAAACGGATTGGGCATTGTCGGTTACCGGCCCATAGGAATCTACTGCAATCGTGACCGGGCCCATGCCGAGAAAGCCGAATGCGACGAGGCCGAACGCAAAGACGGCTGGAGCGAGCATCAGGACCGCCATGGACGTGCCCGTGCTGAAGTAATAGCCCAGTCCCATAAGCGCGACCATGCTAAGTCCCAGCCAGTAAGCCGACATATTGCCGGCCACGAGTCCCGACAATATCCCAAGGGAAGCTCCGCCTTCCTTGGCCGAGGTTACGACTTCCTGCACGTGGCTCGAATTGGTTGAAGTGAAAACCTTGACCAATTCGGGGATGAGCGCGCCGGCGAGGGTTCCGCACGAGATGATGGAAGCCAGCTTCCACCAGAGCGTTCCGTCACCGAGATTGGGAATCATCAGGTATGTGACGATGTAGGTCAGGATGATGGAAGTGATGGACGTGATCCATACCAGTGAGGTCAACGGCGCTTCAAAGTCCATCTCGTCGGAGTTTGCGTATTTCGCGTGAGCGATTGCGCCATTGAGGAAGTAGGCGGCCGAGCTCGATATAAGCATGGCCACGCGCATCACAAAGATCCATACCAGCAGTTGTACCTGCGTCGTGGGTTCCTTGACGGCCAGCAGAATGAAGGTAATCAGGGCCACGCCGGTGACGCCGTAGGTTTCAAAGCCGTCGGCGCTGGGTCCAACGGAGTCGCCCGCGTTGTCACCCGTGCAGTCTGCGATGACACCGGGGTTGCGAGCATCGTCTTCCTTGATCTTGAAGACGATCTTCATCAGGTCGGAGCCAATGTCGGCGATCTTGGTGAAGATGCCGCCAGCAATGCGCAGGGCCGCTGCGCCGAGCGATTCGCCAATCGCGAAGCCAATGAAGCACGGGCCCGCATAATCGCGCGGAACCCACAAAAGGATGAACAGCATGATGAGCAGCTCAACCGAGATCAGCAACATGCCGATGCTCATGCCAGCCTTCAGCGGAATCGCAAAGCATGGATACGGCTTGCCTTTCAATCCCGCGAATGCCGTCCGTGAATTCGCAAATGTGTTGACGCGAATTCCGAACCATGCCACTCCGTAGCTGCCCGCGATACCGACGAGCGAGAACAATAGAATGATCGGCAGCGTGACCGCAATTGGTTTATTCGGCACCGGCGCCAGAAGACCGAAGTACAGCGCGATAATGACCGCGATGAAAGCCCAGAGCAGAAGAATGAACTTGCCTTGCGTTACCAGGTAGGTTTTGCAGGTTTCATAGATCAGCTCGGAGATTTCGCGCATCGAGCGATGAACCGGCAGGTTCTTCAACTGCACGTAGATGGCCAGGCCGAACAACAGCCCGCCGACGCAGAAGAGCAATCCGATCATCAGCAGGGCATGTCCGTTTATGCCGAGAAAGCTCACGCTCGACAGGTCGGGCAACACGAGGTTGGCTTCTCCGCCACCGGCGTGTTCCGACTGCGCGAAGGCGGACATGGGAGCGAATGTGAGCAGCAGCAGGCACAGGAGCGCGCCCGGAACGACCGCCGCGGTCTTGTACTGTCGCTTCAGGAATGCCGCCATGCCTTCCCTGATCGCGCCCGCGATCCGCCGCATTGCCTCCGTACCGCTGTAAGAGCCGATCACGCGCCGCGCAAAAATAGCGGCAACAATGAGCGACAGAATACTTACTCCAAGTAAAAAGCAGACCCACGTCTGTGCTGTCACATGTCCTCCCCGTATTCCGGTTTGTGTTTGAAGCCGATAAAAAAGCTGTTCCAACTCCTACGAAAAAATAGCGACCTCGAAAAACACAGGGGAAAATCCACGGGAAATGTAACATCCGATATCGCCGCTGTCGAGTGATTGTTGTCACCGGGCAGCCGAAGGGCGCAGCACCGCAATGTCAGCGGGCGCTGCCCCCCGGCGTTGCGGAAAGAAGAAATGAGGACTTAGAGGCCTTCGAGAACGTCTGCCGCGAGCGCCCGCGCAAAGTTCCGCGAGAGCCGCTCCTCGGCTGCAGGGCTCTCGTCGAGGAAGGTCGGCAGGTTACTCGTGGACTGGAATTGCTCGCGGTAGGTGTAGCCGCGGTTCTCGTAGAGGACGCGGCCACCCCGATCGGTGAGCGTGACCGAAACAACCACGGTGATGAGGAAGCTCGAAGACTGCTCCGTCGCCGTGTTGTAGGTCAGCGGCGTAACGGTTTGTTTGAGAATCGTGCCGTGGAGCGTCAGGTCCGGCTCGCCGTCAGAGGAAGGCGTTACGCGCAGCTTCGTCCGCGCTGCAAACTCGCGGATTACGGCTTCCGTCATCACCGTCTCGGTGTGGTAGGTTTCCACGCGATTGGCAAAGACCGGCACCGAGAGCGACCGCGCCGACGGCGGCAGGTGCGTGGCCGCGCCGAGCGTGTGATAGCCGCAGCCGGTGAGCCCGAACGGGACGGCACCGAGCAGAACGGCGGCCAGAGTTGCGACGAAAAACCTGCGCATACAGCCATGTTATAGGGTCCGGCGTGGCCTGGACCTGTCTTCTAAACCCAGGCGGTGGCCCACATGCCAAAGCGCGCGGGGCTCAGTTGCAGGCCGTCGGCGCGGTTGGCAAAATAGCGCCGGTTCAGCTCGTCCGTGCCGATTTGTTCGACACGCTGAAAGCCAGCCTGATGGAACTCCGCTTCGATCTGCTCCCGTGCAAAGGAAAGACGGAAAGGCTCGCCGGCTGCGGCCACGCGCTCCGCAAGCCTCTCGTAGATGGCTCGCCGCTTCGGGCTGAGCGTCTCCGGCGGAAAGATGTAATCGAGGCTTACCGCCGAGCTGGCCGGAAACTGCGCGATAGACGCCAGAGTGGCGCGAAAGGCCGGTAGAGTGAGATACGGGACCACGCCGAGCCAACTGAAGAAAGCCGGAGAGGAAAAATCCACGCCGGCTGCGCGGAGGCCGTCGGAAAGGGTCTGGTGCTCGAAGTCCACCGCGGCAAAGGTGAGATTTTCCGGTAGAGAAATGCCGCTGACGGCAAGCACTTCCCGCTTCCACTCCTGCGTGGCGGGAAAATCGACCTCGAAGACGCGCAGGGGCGGACTCAGCCCTGCAAACGGGTTGCGATAGGCGAAGGTATCAAGGCCCGCGCCAAGCACGACATACTGGCGCACGCCGGCGGCAATGCTGGCCGCAAGCTGGTCTTCCGCATAGCGACTGCGCGCCGCCATCATGCAGCGGAAATCGCGCGCTATCGGATGCACGGCCCGCTCCATGTCGCGCGCATACGAAGGGCCGACAACCTCCTCGCACATCAGCCGCACGGCGATGGGATCGTGCATGATGGGCGGCTTGTCGGCAATCTGGTGCGCGGCGCGGCGCATTGCCACGCGAAGAGCGGTTCGGCTGGGCTTGCCTGAGAGCATCGCTTTTGAGTTTAAAAGAACGCGGCGCAAGTGGGAGAAACGGGTAGTGGTGCAGTTGTCCCACCCTAGCCGCAAAAACAAAGACGCGGCGAGGGTGGAGCACCCGGCGAGTGGGAGGCGTGGGCTGAAGGAACGGCGCAAGCGGGTAGCATGGACGGATGAACTGGATTGGATGGGCGCTTCTCTCCGCCGTCTTTGCCGCTGCCACGGCGCTGTTGGCCAAGGTCGGCGTGAAGCACGTCGACTCGAACCTTGCCACCGCCATTCGCACCAGCGTGGTCGTCGTTTTTGCGTGGGGCATTGCCATTGCTACGGGCAAGCACAGCGGCCTGCGCCATATCGACGCGCGGACGCTGCTCTTTCTCGCGCTCTCCGGCCTGGCGACGGGGCTCTCGTGGCTCTGCTACTTCCGCGCATTGCAGCTTGGACCGGCCTCGCGCGTGGCCCCGCTCGACAAGCTCAGTGTGCCGCTCGTCATGCTCTTTGCCTGGCTGCTGCTGGGCGAAAAACTCACTGTGCCGGCGCTCTTCGGTGGCCTGCTCATCACCGCAGGCGCGGTTATCATCGCCTGGGCGTGAATACGGCTTTCAACTCTCCCCTTTCAGCCCCGTTCCCCATCCTTGCCCTTTCTTTCCGGCGCAAGGGTGGGATGGCACTCCCCCGAATTTTCCGACTGCCCACAATACGCCCGGCTGGGATGCAGCCGACAGCCAGAAACCCGATATTCTTGGAACAATGACCAGCCTCAGCCCGCAAACCCGCCGCATCGTCCTTACGGGCTTCATGGGCTCAGGCAAGAGCACCGTCGGCCCGCTGCTGGCCAAGCGGCTGGCTTGGCCGTTTCTCGACACCGACAACGTCATCGTGGCCGAAACCGGAATGCCGATCCACGAGTTCTTCGCACGCCATGGCGAGTTGGCCTTCCGCCTGCAGGAGCGCGAAACCATTGAGCGGCTGCTGGCCAGAGACTCGCTCGTCCTGGCCCTCGGCGGAGGAGCCATCGAGACCGAGGCGACGCGCAAGCTGCTGCTCTCGCATCCCGGCACGCTGCTTGTCCATCTCGAAGCCACGCTGGAAACTTCCCTCGCCCGCTGCAGTGGCACGGAAGCAACGCGTCCTGTGCTGGCTGACGCGGCGAATCTGAAAGCCCGCTACGAGAGGCGCTTGCCGCTTTACCGCACGGCGCATCTTTCGCTGGTTGTCGATCAACTCACGCCGGAGGAAGCGGCCGATGCGATTCGGCGGGCGCTTGCTATCATCTAAAGGAAGCCCGCGAAAGCTGCCGGGCACTTCCCTTCCGAGGTCTTTGCGCCCGTCCGCATGGCTCCCATTTCCCAGGCCGCGATTCCTGAACCTGCGCTGAACGCAGCCCCGCAGGAGCACGCACACGGCGGCCTCCATGCGCCTACGCCCGGAGTTACGGCGCGGCTCATTCACGACATTCAGGAGCTTTTCAAGCCGCGCGTTACCGGGCTGGTGCTTGTCACGGGCTGGGCGGGCTTCTATCTCGGGTCGATGCAGTCGGGCATTTCGAGCCTTCAGGAAGGGCTGCTCGATACGCTCGTCGGCATCGGGCTTGTCTCGGCTGGCGCAAGCGCGTTGAATCAGGCCATCGAGCGCAAGAGCGACGCGAAGATGAAACGCACCGCCGACCGGCCGCTGGCTTCGGGACGATTTCCGCTTGCCGTCGGCGTGCTGGCCGGACTGCTCGCACTGGCTCTCGGCGCGGGATGGCTCGCGCTGCGGACCAATCTGCTTACCGTCTCGCTGGCGCTGCTTACCGCCTTTACCTACGTGGCGATTTACACGCCGCTCAAACGACTCACCACGCTGGCAACCTTCGTCGGTGCGTTTCCCGGCGCCATGGGGCCCATGCTCGGCTGGACTGCGGCCCGCGACCGCATCGAATGGCCCGCTGTGGCGCTCTTCGCCATTCTTTTTGTCTGGCAGTTTCCGCACTTCATGGCAATTGCCTGGATGTACCGCGACGAATACCGCAAGGCCGGCATCCGGATGCTGCCCGTAGTGCAGCCCGACGGCTGGTCCACCGTCGTCGAGGCGCTCTTTTACGCCGTGTTGATGATTCCCGTCAGCCTCGCACCGTGGAAGCTCGGCATGACCGGCGCGGTTTACGCCGCTCTGGCCGGCCTGCTTGGCCTCATTTATCTCGGCTATACCATCCGCTTTGCCGGAATTCTGCGAACCAAGGACGAAGCCCGCAGCAGGATGCTGGCACGCGATCTGCTCAAAGTCAGCGTTATCTACCTGCCGCTGTTGATGACGGCGCTCATGCTGGGCGCAACTGTAAAACACTAGCAATCGGGAAACACTAGAAAATTATGACGACCGCAGCCTCTGACAACTCCCGCCCCGCGATTGCCGCTATCCTTGCCATCAGCGCCGCGGCTACGCTGTTTCTATTCTGGCTCATCTACATGCACCCAGCCGCGGACGCCGGCGGCACAAAGTTCGCATTCCTGCCTGCGCTCAACGCCATTCTCAATGGCCTCAGCGCCGTGGCGCTGCTTATCGGCTTCACCTTCGTCAAGGCGCGCAAGATCGCCCTACACCGCCGCGCGATGATAACGGCCTTTGTTTTCTCAACGCTGTTTCTGGTCAGCTACATCGCGCATCATGCGCTGCATGGCGATGTGCGCTACCCGCTCCATGCAGCCTTCCGCACGCTCTACCTCTGGCTGCTTGGGAGCCACATCATCCTCGCGGTTGTGGCGCTGCCGCTGGTGCTGGTGACGTTCTTCTTCTCGCTTACCGGGCGCATCCGCCAGCACCGCGCCATTGCGCGCTGGACCTTTCCCATCTGGCTCTATGTTTCCGTTACCGGCGTCATTACTTATGTGATGCTGCACCTGGCGATGAGCTAGGCAATGGCTGAGAAGCCCACACAGGCCGAGCGGAACCGCCAGGACGGCACCATTCAACTGCTGCGCTGGGGCGGCATAATGTTTGCCGCGGGGCTGCTGGCCGCCGCGCTGCTTCAGGTCCTTCTCGGCGGCTTTTCCGCAACGGGCGCCAGCACCAATAGCGGCTGGTTCGCGCTGATCGTCGCGCTGATGTCGATTCCCTTCGGGCTCCTGCTGCTCCTGCTCGGTATTGCGAAATGGTTGCGCAACCGCAGCCTGAGCGCGGGCGATGAACCATAGATGCCTTTTTAAGTGACCCGCCGCCGGAAAGGCCGGAGGGTGGAGGTTCGTGGTCTCCCAACTCCCAACACCAGGGACCTGAGGCACCCGGCATTTATGGAAGAACCAGCATCTTTAAGACCTGAGAGCGCTTAAAAAATACCGCATTGTGAGATGAAAAGATGGGAAGAGGGTCCTGTCCCTCAAAACGAGTCAGCCCAATCTGCGAGGGACCGGGCCGACATATTTTCTCTGCCGATTTTGAGTGTGGCAGAAAGCGCGAAATAAACTACAAAACCGCGGAAAGACTTTTTGCGGGGCGCTCGTTACTGCGCCGCAACTGCCGCACGCTGGGGGGTGATCTCCCGCACCGTGTAGCCCTCCGGAGCCTTGAAGAGAGCAGTGTCGGGCTCGCCGGGCTGGAAGTCCGTTACCTCGCGCGTGCTTTTGCCGTTGCGCGGGTCGTCGTGAATGCTGGACAGAATCACACCGTACTCCAGCGAGCGCCAGGTCTCGTCGGTAATCGTCAGCGGCTGGTCGTTGCCCTCCGAGCCGGCAGGAATCACGCGCGTCGTCCGCTCACCGACGGCATTGACGCCCGCAATCGTTTTTGTACCCAGATTCTCGCGCTGAATCTCCTGCTGCGGGCGACGCACCGTATGCTCTGGCCTCGCCGCAGGAGCCACGTCGCTTCGCACCTCCGGAGCCGCGCGCTGCCACTGCGGCTCGAGATGATGCGTCAACGTCGCTTCCCTGGTGTTCGAGTTCCACGTGAGGCTGGTGCGGGCCACCGGGTCGTTGACGAAATAGGAGACCGTTTCCCGCGGCTGCCCGTCCGACTGCCCTTCCGGGCCTGCCGGAAGCGTGTGGTGCTGCTCGCTGTAGGTTCTGCCAGCCGAGTCATGCGCCACGCGGCTGGTGGATTCGCTGGTGATTGTAGTTCCGTTGGCCAGCGTCTGCACCGACGTCTGCGTGGCTGTCATGGTGTAGGGCTGCCGGGCAGCGCCTGCCACCGACCCCCTGCCACTGCCGGCAAGGCTGCTGACTATCTGCGCCGGAAGCGCCGGCGCGGCCAACGCCAGAACGGAACCGGCAAGGATGGAGACAAAACGCACGATACGCATCGAAACCTCCGGAGGCAAAAGATGCAAATTTTACTCCGACTGACGTTTAGTTTCGCTGCCGGTTGCGGGAATTGCAACCGGCAAGTTCCCAACGCACAAATTTCTGCACAGCCAAGACTGCGGCTTGGTCTCGTTGAGGCCAGTCCTTAAGAGCTTTTCGAGGGCCTTTTGAATCTCCATGAGAGGGTTTTGGGAGGTGGGTTTCGAGCCAGTCGCGATCACAATCCCGCAGCCAACCGTAAGATCCGGCAAGGATGGGGCACGGAGATTTGGTGTACATCCAGAAGAAGACTGCCCTAATAAGACTTCACCGATGTAAACGGCGAGGCGGGCAGTCCCTCGCCATTGAAGAGATTGCACTCGGGGCTGTTCGCCCATCCGTAGCGCACAGCTACAGGCTCGGGAACGTCGGGGCTTGACGCTACAATCGTCTCGCCTTCGATGACGGCTCTGGCCGGAACGAATTTGCCATCGCGGCCCGCAACCTCTACGCTCGTCACTGCGCTTCCCTTCGCGTTGAGCCCCTTGGCGTGATTGAACCACACACGCATCGCGCCGTTTTCCGGCACGGCCTGCCGAAGCACCGGTCCCGAATACTCGACTGCCTCGCCGTAGCTCAGCGCCTGCGCCGCGAGAGCGAGCCGATGGCCTACATCGACCTTGTCCGTCGGGTGCACGTCGTTCGGATTGCCGATGTCGATTGTTACCGCCATCGCAGTGTTCTTGAGGCCCAGCGTTTCCACCTGCTGCTGCCGCAGGTTTGCCCAGTCCTCGGCGGGCGTCGATTTAAAGTTTGAAATCTGCACGTAGAGGAATGGGAAATCTCCCACCGCCCACTGCCTGCGCCAGTCTTCGATCAACGCCCGCATGATGCGGTTGTAAAGCGGCCAGCGTTCGAGGGCGCTGTTGCTCTCGCCCTGATACCAGATTGCACCGCGAATCGGGAGCGGTACGAGCGGCGCGATCATTCCGTTGTACAGGTTCCCCGGCCCCCACGCGGGCAGCGGCGGATGCCACGCGAAATGCGGCGGGGTCTTGCCTGCCGCTTTCGCCTCCGCAATCTGCTTCTGCTCGTAGTCGACCGACCGCAGCGCGTCGGCCTGCCCGTCCATCATCTTTCCTCGCGTGGCAAAGAGCGGATTCAGCGCCGCATCTTCGCCCAGCGCCGTCATGCGAACCCACGCCTCACCTGGCGTTCCGCCCCAGGTGGAATCGATTACGCCGACCGGCACATGCTCGCGCGCTTCGATCTCGCGGGCGAAGTACCATGCGACGGCGGAAAAGTTTTTCGCCGTCTCCGGTGTCGAGGCTGCCCAACCCGTCGTTTCCACATCGTCCAGCGGATAATCCGCGGCCTTCTTGTTCACGATCAGCAGGCGTATCCGTGGATTGTCCGCTTTGGGCAGATCCGCGCTTGCCGTAGCCGCCTTGAACATCTCGAACTCCATGTTCGATTGGCCCGACGCTACCCACACATCGCCGACGAGAATGTCGTGCAGGGCAATTGCCTTCTCGCCCGCGCCGCTGCCTGAGACTGTCATCTCAAACGGTCCGCCTGCCGCGCCGGGCTTCAAATACACGCTCCAACGGCCAATCCAGCCGGCCTTTACGGTCTGCCTCTCGCCGCGAAAGCTCACCGTCACAGCCTCGTCCGCTGACGCCGTACCCCACACATGCACCGGAAGATCACGCTGCACTACCATGTGGTCGGAGAGAATCTTCGGCAGTGCCACTTGTGCCTGCGCCGCTGCGGCGCATACCGCCGTTACAGCCAACATCACCGCCCAGCCCAGCTTCCACACGCTGTTCATTGCGCTCCGTCTCCCAGAGAGATTTTCCAGACAGCCAACCTTATCAAATGCGGCGCTTTCTCGTCTCTCGTCCTTCGTCCCTGTGCCACAACCTTTTTTCACGATTCGGGTTCTAATTTATGAAACGCGGCCTATTTTATTGATTTTCCATACACTCCACGGCCGCATCGAACACGTTGCCGCACGCGAGTTCCGTCATACCTGAAGGCAGCACGGAGAATCCACTCGCACCGGAGGAGACTGATGCCATCGCCGCGCCGTTGCCTGCTTCTCTGGGCCCTCGGTCTGTGTGCGCTCATCGGTTTTCTGCCACGCGCACATGCTCAGGCTGCGCTCCTGATGGAAGAGCCTTATGGCTTCTTCGGCACGCTGAATCCCACCGGCCACAATGCCGTTTACTTTGCGCGCGTCTGCACTGTGACTCCGGTCAAATTGCGCCGTTGCGGTCCGAGCGAGCTCGGTTCGGTCATCGCCCGCTACCAAGGCATTGCCGGCTATGACTGGGTTGCGATACCGCTGCTTCCCTACCTCTACTCGGTGGAATCCGCGGGGCAGGTTCCGGCCCACGTGGACCGCAAAACCGTGCTGACTCTGCGCGACCGCTACCACGAGCAACATCTCGGCGTGCTCGGGGCGAATGTCTTCGAGGGAAGCTTTACGCATGGCGGCTGGAACCAGCTCATCGGCGTTGCTTACGAGCGCCGCATCTATGCCTTCCGCTTTAACACCACACCGGAGCAGGATGACGCACTCATCGCGCACCTCAATAGCAGCCCCAATGTCTCCGAATTCAACCTCACTTACAACAACTGCGCCGACTTTGCGCGCAACATCCTGAACGGCTACTTTCCCAACACCTTCCGGCGCACACTCTTTCCCGATGCCGGCATGACAACGCCGCGCCAGATTGCCTCCAAGCTCGTCAAATATTCGAAAAAGCATCCGGAGACCGACCTGCAGGTCTTCGAGATTCCGCAGATTCCCGGCTACCGGCGCATGAGCCACGCGAATAAGTCCGTCTCAGCAGCGCTCATCACTACCGGCTACGCCATCCCGATAGTGCTTCTTAATCCGTATGTCGCGGGCGGCATTCTGGTCGATTACCTCGTCCGCGGGCGCTATCCGGTCATTACCGGCCATCCACCGGCGCTTACGCCGTATCAGCTTGCTACGCTCTCGGATGTGGGACTGGCAGCGCAGAGTTCGACGCAGGCGGCTCCGGTCTCAACAGACATTGCCGTGCAGACCGCGCCGGTTGCGGCTGTGCCAGTTTCGGTCGCGCCGATAGCTCCGGTCCCCGTCGCTGTCAGCCTCCCGGCCAGATCGCTGCTCAGTACGAACAACTGATCCCTACGTTCTTCCCTTCGCGTACTCTTCCGGTGAGACAATCGCGCCGAAGTTCCGGCCCGCGAACATATCGGCGAAGAGCGTGAGCAGTTCTGCTTGAATCTTGCCGTTCGAGGCGAGAATTTCGCGGCTATCGAGCCTGTACTTCTGCCCGGAGAAATCCGTCACCACGCCGCCGGCTTCTTCCACCAGCAGAATGCCCGCCGCTGTGTCCCACGGGTTGAGATTGAACTCCCAGAAGCTCTCGAAACGCCCTGCCGCGACGTAGGCAAGATCGAGCGCGGCTGAGCCCATCCGCCGTGCGCCATGCGAGCGCAGCGTGAACTCCTGATAGAAGTGGATGTTGGGGCTCTCGTGCCGCTTCTTGCTCGGGAAGCCTGTGGCAACGAGCGACTCGGACAGCTTCGCCGTCTCCGAGACGTGGAGCTGCTTGCCATTCAGGTACGCGCCGCGACCGCGCTCGGCGAGGTAGAGCTCATCGCGCATCGGATCATAGAGAACGGCTGACACCAGCGTGCCGTCTTCGTCCTCGGCTAATCCCTTCGGGCGCTGTTCCAATCCAAGCGACACGGCAAAGTGCGGCACCGAGTGCGCGAAGTTTGTCGTCCCGTCCAGCGGGTCCACGTACCAGCGGAACTCCTGATCCAGCCGCTCCCGCGTTCCCTCTTCGCCGTAGATACCGTGTGTGGGAAAGGCTTCGGTCAGGCGCTCGCGGATGAGCTTTTCTACCGTGCGGTCGGCAACGGTGACGAGATCAGCCGCACCCTTGTACTCGGTTTCGACGCCCTGGGCGTAGAACTCGCGCAGACGTGCGCCTGCCTCGCGGGCAATCTCTCCAACCCGTGCGGCGAAGACAAAATTCGGTTCGGAATCAGGCATGGAAGAATGCACCCTTCAGGTTCGGTATGCACTCATTCTATCGGCCAGTACCGTTTACAGCGGGTTGGGTTGAAATATGCCTTCGGCGTGCGCCCTGTGGCGGCCAGCCTCGCTGATGGAGCGTATCTGGTTCTTATAAATAAAGAGATTCGGCTTGCCGTCGCGCGTCAGGCGCAGCATTCCGTCATCGAAATACTCTATCCAGCCCTTCACGACATCACCATCGCGGAGCTTTACCGCAACCGGCACTTTGCGCTCGCTCAGCGAGCGCAGATATAGCATCTCCTGCCCGGTTTCGCCGGGCGGAGAGGTCTTTGAACGTCTGCGGGTTCCCTGTGCAGGAGTCATATTCCGGTTAGATGCAGGATAGGGACGAGGAACGAAGGGAGAGGGACTAGAAAATTGCGCCAAATGGGACGCCGGAGGGTGGGGCACGGGCATTTGTGGTATCCCAGGTCCCAACAACAGGGACTTGGGGCACCCGGCATCTGCGCTGTACGACGGGTAAGGAGAGGCTCGTGCTATCCCACCCGGCGGCTGTGCCTCACTCCGGGCCCACGCCGCTCGTTGCACGCCGGGATTTTGCCGGTGTATCGGCGTAATAGCCGGTTCGGTATCGGATATTGAAGTCGGCAGCAGCGGCCCGCGGCACTGAGACAGTAATCCGGTGGAAGTTCCGGCCCGGCTCCTGATTGTGCGGATAGTAGCCGATAACGTACTGCGTCCGGATGTCTTCGCTTACCTGCGAAAATGCCTTGTCCAGACCCGACTTATCCGGCCACGAGCCGCCGGGTCCGCCACCATCGGCATAATAGCTCTTGCCGCCGGTCTGCTCGGCCAGCGTAATCAGCGCGTGCTCGCCGCCGGTGTCGCGCCCGGCGCTGGCTTCAATCGGCACGTCGATGATGGAGTAAATCATTACTTCGGAGCGCAGCGCCTGTTCCAATGCTTCGGCATAGGTGGTGCTCTTTGCCGTGTCGCTGCCGTCGCTCACCAGCACGAGAACCTTGCGCCCATCCTTGTGCGCCAGCCCCTGCGCGCCCAGGTAAATCGCGTCGTAGAGCGCCGTGGCGTCGCCGCCGCGCAGGCTTCCCAGCGCATGGTCCAGTTGCTGCGCCTTGTTCGTAAACGGCGCTGCCAACCGTACTTCGGTGGCAAATTCGAGCAGGCTCATCTGGTCCTGCTGCCGCAGCAGCGCGTGGATGAACCGCTTCGACGCATCCTGTTCGAGACCGCGATCCTTGAACGTGCTGCCGCTGGTGTCAATGGCCAGCGTCAGGGCCAGCGGCTGCTCGCTCTGGCGATCGAAGACCGCTATCTCCTGCGGACGGCCATCTTCGTAGACTTTGAAGTCGTCCTTGGTGAGTCCGCCCACGATCGCGCCCGTCCGGTCGGTCACATTGGTGTAGACCGTTACGAGCTTGCTGTCGAGGCGCAGATCGGGCTTCATCTGGTCCTGAGTCGCGCCTGGACCTATTACCGGGCTGGCGCTCTTGCCTGCGCCGGCTTGCGCCTGGCACGCTGCACACAACGCTGCCCCAAGTGCCAATGCCAGCGCGGCGGCGATTCGCAGAAACTTATGCGCCATCGCCAACACCAGGGCCGGAATCGGCAACCGCAACTTCAGCCGGAAACGGCTCGCCGTCGGCCCAGACCGCGCCATCCTCGAAGGTCTCCTTCTTCCATACCGGCGCTGTCGCCTTCAGTGTGTCGATCAGCCACTGCGAGGCCGCATAGGCTGCTGCCCGGTGCGCCGATGTGACTACAATCAGCACGCTCGTCTCGCCAATCTCCACCCTGCCGAGCCGATGCACGATTGCCACATAGCGCGCGCCGAGCCGCTCCCGCGCTTCTTTTGCCAACGCATTGAACTTTGCCACGGCCATCTGCTCGTAAGCCTCGTAATCGAGATGAAGCGTGCGCCGGCCCTGCGAGTTGCCGCGCACTATTCCCTCGAAAACCACTACCGCGCCGTCTTCCTCATCCTTGCCCTGATTGACTACCGAGGCAACGTCGATGCGCTTGCGGGTCAACTCCACCACGATCAGCGGCACGCGCCCGGCGGTGAGGCTCAGGAACATTGGGTCCTCGAATGGGTTGTAGGCGAGTGACTCGGCTGACGCTTCGTCTGCCGTCTCCGGCTGGGAATCAAGTTGCGCGTCCGGTACCGAGTCTGTGCCGCCTGAAACCGGGGGCAGCAATCCTATCTCGTCGCCCTCGTGCAGCTCGTCGGTGGCTCTCGCGTACTCCTGATTCACGCTCACCACAATTCCGCGAAACGGCTCTCCGGCCTTCAGTCCGGCCAGCAAATCCGCAACCGTTGCGCCCTCTGGAAGCTCGGCCTCGAATGCCGCCGCGCCAAGCCGCTCCTTCAATATGCCAAATGCAAGTATCTTGACTTTCATCGCTTTCAGAATACCGCTATGAGTGTTGGACGGAGGAATGGGGTCAGGGGTCAGTTCAGGCTGACAGAGCGTGGGGAAGGTCCGTGGTATCCCACCCTAGCGGCAAGAACAAAGACGCCGCGAGGGTGGGGCACCCGGCCATTATGTATCAGCGCCATTATGACGCGCATAAAACAGAAAAGGCCGGTTGGTTCACCGGCCTTTCTGATCTCTGACAACTGTTTTTACGCTGCTGCGGATTTTTCCGACTGAAGCACAGCTACCGGCTGCGGCTTGAACTGCGGGAGCGCTACTGCCAGCACGTCTTCAATGTGGCGGGCGTAGTGAATCGCTACGCCGTCAATCTGCTCCGGCGTCAGGTCTTCTTCCACGTCCTGGCGGTTGTCGGCGGGCAGGATGACGGTTTTCACCCCGGCCCTCCGCGCGGCAAGGAACTTCTCCTTGATTCCTCCCACGGGCAGCACGTTTCCGCTGAGCGTAATCTCGCCCGTCATCGCGGTGAGCGGCTGAACCATCGTTCCGGTCAGGAGCGAAGCCAGCACCGTCGCCATCGTAACGCCCGCCGAAGGACCGTCCTTGGGAATCGCGCCCGCCGGCACGTGAATGTGCAGGTCCACGTCCTTGGTGAAGTCCTCATCGAGACCGAGCCGCGCTGCGTTCGAACGAACCCACGTCAGCGCCGCCTGCATCGACTCCTGCATCACCTCGCCGATCTGGCCCGTGATCGTGAAGCCGCCCTTGCCCTTCATCTTGTTGGCCTCGATGAAGAGAATGTCGCCGCCGGCCGGCGTCCAGGCCAGACCCACAGCCACGCCGGGCCGTTTCACGCGCTCGGAGACTTCGGTTTCCACGCGCACCTGGATGCCACCCAGGAATTCCTTCAGCACCTCGCGGGTCACAACCAGCTTCTCCTTGTTACCCTCGACCACGCGCCGCGCCTGTTTTCTGCAGACTGTTCCCAGCACCTGTTCGAGCTTGCGCACCCCGGCTTCCCGCGTGTAATGACGAACCACCCAGCGGACCGCGTCCTCGGGAAACTCAATCTG
>JAATFM010000006.1 GCA_015655195.1 Terriglobales bacterium | reverse complement strand
TCCTGGAATCTACCGATGGCAACCTTTATGGAATCACCAAGCGCGGCGGTATCTATACACAAAGCATTTTTGCGGGAGTGGGTACCGCTTACCGGCTTGCGACAGCCCTGCCGCCGGTGATTACGCTTGCCTCTAGCGCAGACGGCGTGGATGCGGGCAAGTCGGTAACCCTCTCATGGGCTGCTAACAGTGTTTATTCCAAGAACGACCAGGTGTGCGTTGCCTATAGCTCCGACGGCACGTGGTCGGGTGTGGTTGCTCCGAGCGGAAGTGCGACCGTCACTCCGGCCGGTCCCAATACCGTGAACTATGCCGTCACCTGCGCCGGCGTGGAGACGGCAACGGTCTCGGTTGTTGTTGGCAGCAGCGTGCCGTTGGCGATTACTACTGCCAGCCTGCCGAATGGTGTGGCAGGTTCTGCGTATTACCAGGCGCTCGCGGCAACCGGAGGAACTCCGCCCTACAAATGGAGTCTCCAGAGCGGCACGCTGCCCCAGGGACTGACCCTCGTGTCCGCTACCGGGCCATCTCCGGAACACCTGCGCAAGCCGGTACAGAGAACTTCGTCATTGCAGTTACCGATTCGGAAGGTACACCGGTCACCGCGACCGCCAACCTTAGCATCACCGTCGGCGCATTTGGTGTGGCTACGGCCAGTCTGCCGAATGGCACAGTGGGACTGGCCTATGCACAAGCGCTGACCGCATCCGGTGGAACGCCGCCTTATAGCTGGAGCATCTCCGCAGGCGCGCTGCCGGCGGGTTTAACTATTGCGGCTAACACCGGAGCAATAGCAGGAACTCCTGCAACTGCGGGACCGGCCAGCTTTACTGTCCAGGTCATGGACTCAGCAAGCACGCCAGCAGTCGCATCCGCCAATCTGAGCATCGATATTGTCGCGGCCGCAGTCAGCGCTCCGCTGCCCGCTACGGAACAAAACTTCTATGCCTTCATTCTCGCGGACGGTGATCCGGATAACAATGGACCTGGCACCGGGCCTCACTCCAGCCCCATGCAGGCCAGCGATGGCAATTTTTATGGGGCCGCATTTACTGACGGTCTCAATAATGACGGCACGCTCTACATGCTCACGCCCTCAGGCCAGGAGACGATACTTCACACTTTTAACGTTTCCGTGGACGGCGCCGGTCCCGGAGCAACCCCGATCGAGGCCAGCGACGGCAATCTTTATGGCACTACGACTCAGAGTGGGATACAGTTTGGCGGCCAATGGGGTGAAGTCAACTACGGCGGCAGCATTTACAAATACAATTTCCAGACCGGCGCATTCACTACGCTCTATACCTTCACGAAAAACACGCAAGCATTCACCGGCGGTGGTCCTTCCGGCGTGATCGACGATGGTAAAGGCATACTCTATGGCGCCGCCTCACTTGACGGCGTCAACGGCATGGGCAGCGTCTGGTCATTCAATTACCTCACCAACACCTTCACCACTCTCTACAGCTTCACCGGTAGCGCCGATGGACTGAATCCGGGTAGTAATCTGGTTCTGGCCAGCGACGGCAAGCTCTACGGCACCGCTCAAAAAGGCGGAGCCAACGGCAATGGCGCCGTCTTCGCTCTGAACACGGACGGCTCCAATTTCACTGTCATTCATTCCTTCACCGCCGCCAGCGATGGCGCGGACCCCGGCAGCCTGATCCAGTATCCGGACGGCAACTTGTATGGATCAACCCTCTCGGGCGGTCCAAATGGGGGGGGCGTCTTCTTCCAGATCGTGCCTAATGGCGCCAACTCTACCTTCAACATCATCTATCAGTTTCAGGTAATTGACGGCACCTCTGACGGCTACCAGGTTTCCGATGCCATGATCGGCGGCGACGGCAAGTTTTACATCGTCGGTCGTTTTGGCGGTACATACGGCATCGGCCAGGTGATGCAGTTGGATACTCTCGGCCATAAGGCTGATGTGTATGACTTCGGCACAGTTGGCAACGACAACGGAACCGACGGTGCTTATCCTCTCGGTCCACCACTTGAATCGATAGACGGCAACCTGTACGGCACGACGACGTCCGATGGTCCGAACGGCTACGGCAATGTTTATCGGCTGCTTACCAGCCTTCCGCCGGTGATCTCCCTTACTTCCACTCCCAATTACGTTCCCCCCGGCGAAGCCTTAACGCTGAGCTGGGCAGTAACCAACGCCTATTCGAAGGACGCACAGGTCTGCATCGCCCGCAGCTCTGACAATTCCTGGACGGGTACTGTGCCCATCAGCGGCAGCGCCACAGTCACGCCGACGGGCACCGGCGCCATCTTCTATGCCGTCACCTGCGGCGGCAAGGAAACGGCGACGATCACTGTCAACGGTTTTACCCCACTGTCGGTAACGACTACGAGCCTACCCAACGGAAAAATCGATACAGCATATTCTCCCATGCAACTGGCAGCCGGTGGAGGCACGCCACCGTATAACTGGAGCATTACCTCCGGTGCACTGCCTGCTGGTCTCTCAATGGCGGCCAGTACTGGCATCATCGCCGGCATCCCGACACAGGCCGGGACGGCGAACTTCGTAGTCCAGGTCACGGATTCCGAAAGCCCGGCAGTTACTTCCACGGCCGACCTCAGTCTCACGGTGACGTCGGCTCCTCTTGCGGTAGCGACCACCAGCCTGTCCAATGGCACGGTTGGAGCAGCCTATGTGCAAACGCTTGCCGCAACGGGAGGAGTCGCACCTTACACCTGGAGCGTTGCAAGTGGCACACTGCCTGCCGGTCTTTCGCTTGCGGCCGGTAGCGGCATTCTTTCCGGCACTCCGACCCAGGCTGGCACAGCGAGTCTGGCGATTCAGGTCAAGGATTCTGCTGGCACAACAGCCATCGCTAATCTCAGCCTCGTTATCAATGCGGCTCCGCCAACGATTACCACTACCAGTCTGCCCGGCGGCATGGTCGGAACAGCTTATTCGCAGACACTGGCAGAGAGCGGTGGCACTGCTCCTTATACGTGGAGCATCACTGCGGGAGCACTGCCCGCAGGTCTGTCCATCACTTCCAGCACTGGAGTCATCTCCGGCACTCCAACCTTTGCGGAGACCTCCAACTTCACCGTGCAAATCAAGGATTCTTCGAGCACGCCCGTCACCGGCGCGGCGGCCTTGAGCATCCTTATCAGTCCGGCTCCTGCGCTCAATACGCCAACTGTCGCAGCCAATGTAAATCCCTCTTCCATCGCAGCAGGCCAGGCCACGACCCTTTCTGCGAAGGTGGCTGGGGTTTCTGGTTTACCCGCGCCAACTGGAGCAGTACAGTTCCAAGCAAATGGTACGAACCTCGGTTCGCCGGTGACGTTGTCCGGCGGTACTGCAACGCTGTCAAACCAGGTATTCTCGATTGCTGGTTCCTACACAATTACCGCTGATTATTCCGGAGACACGAACTACACACCTGTTAACTCCTCGTCTGTTGCGTTGACCGTTACCGCGGCTACTGCTAATACGCCTGCTATAACCGCGAACCCAACGACGGTGACTATCTCTGCGCCTGGAGGGACTGGATCGACGATGCTGACCTTCAGCAATTTCTCGAGCAGCGCAATCAGCATCACATGCACCGGATTGCCGAAGGGCGCTACTTGTAATCCTGGCACGGTAAGCAGCAGCTCCGGCGCAACCACGTCGGTCCTGCAGATCGCCACAACGGGAGCCGCTGCGGCCAATTCGAACACGGACATGCCAGCAAGGCGTGGCGGCTTGCATGCAATGTATGCACTGGCGTTGCCTGGCTTGCTGGCAATCACCGGGCTGTTCTCAACCGGAAGGCAATGGCGTCAGAAGATTTTTCTTCTGCTCTTGCTCGGAGCTGGTATCACTCTGACTGCCTGTAGCGGCGGTGCGAAGGTTAGTCCTGATGAAACACCTACCGGCACGAGCAACGTCACTTTAACCGCCACTGCTGGCAGCCAGTCCGCCACAGTGAATCTCACACTGGTTGTCCAATAGGCAGGTATGCGGGCGGCACAATTCCCGAGTTTAACAATCCAGTTCCGGGCAACATCTACCAGGTCGCTGCCGTTGCGCCTTTGATCGTTGCGGTGAATGCGCAGAAGAGCGGACGCCACGGCTCTTCAAAGGACGTGATCTTCCAGACTATATCGTTCGGTATCCGCGATGGACGTTCAGATTTCTGGAATCGGCGCGCCGAAAGACTAGGTATCCGCATGGAGCTTCCCTCAGTAGCAGGGGGAAAACGCACAGACGATACGTGCGTACATGGCTGCCTCCGCTTGGGCACCGGGCAAAACCTTGTTTCCCCCGGTGCCCAATTTTTTGGCGGACGTTCTCTCTGGGCGTCGTACATAAGTGGCTCACCGTGCGACGCCGTTTTTGAAGCAGAGGGCATCAGAGATTTGCACTCCTAAGTTGAGTGTTACGGAGCCGTTGGACCCATGCCAAAGAAGCGCCAGAGTTTTGAGAGAGGAGAGGCCGAGAACGGGACACATCTGGAACTGCCGGATGTCCCAGTGCAAGCGAGGAAACCAGCGCGAGTGCAGAAGACACTCGCCGAGCAACGAGCGCTTCAGCCGCGGCAGGCAGGCATTGCCTGGGAGAGACTGAAACGCGTTGTCCGAGAGCATTGCCAGCACCCCGGCCACAAATCCTACGCCTTCCAAATCTACGGTCCCACGATTGAGTTCCAAAGCGCGGTGGACAGCCCCGAAATCATGTTGATTCGGAAGGACGACCGGATCTTGAAGTATGTGGCTGGAAGGAAGGAAAACATTCGCATCGTGCGCCTCAAGACTAAAGGTGTCGGCTTCTACTTCCAAAAGCGCTGCTATTCCGCGACGCGACTGTTGATCGAGATTGTTAGCGAAGCGCGCGAATCTGCGGTGCCAAAATGAGCCTCTGGCGCAGGTTTCTTATCCACGATAGAGCCCAAGATGCGTGATAGCGATCGCAGTTGATCTTCACTGTGGGGGAATTTATGGGACCCTGTCCGGATTCCCTTACGGAAGCAGTCGGCTGCTATTCTCTATTGCCTCGACTGCGGCGCGCTTGACCCTGTAGTTAAAAATGAGGAGTCGCGTCCTCCTCGGTCCAGCCGGAATATGCCACACCGTGCACAGAACCGGCTGATGCTTCTTGACGTTCAAAAGACTGGTACCTCGCATGCTGCAAATTCACCACCGTGGGCGCAGGTGCGATTGTCCAGATGCCCTTTTCTTTACCGCACAACTCCGGGAACAGATCAAAGCCATTGATCCCAAGCATTTCGTATGTGAACGGAGGGATATGAAAAATCTGAGCGAATCTGTTGTGTTGATCTCCGAAGAAAACTTCTTCTTCATCGACAAAATTCGCGAGCCTTCTTCAAGTTGGCTTTTGCCGCGATACTAACTCTTAAAATGGTCCAGTTCTAACCGGGCCTTCACCTTGTTCCAGTGTCTCTTCTCCACTGGCTCAAAGGTCACCGGGCGACCCACACCTGCCGCAGAACACGCGCTATCTGCGGCACGCGTGGATCGCTTCCTCGCCATCCAAATGCTCCTTCAACAAAATTTTCCCCGCTCCGCATTTGGTGCATTTCGAGGCGGGCACTCCACTCGCCACGCGCGATACGTTTTGGCTTAGCTGCGGGATAGACTAAGTACCCTAGGGCGAAGTTTGACCTCCCTGGTCGTGATTGTGAGCGTCGCAGGTTCGAGACGGCGCGATGTGGCTTCAATCACCAGTGCTCCCGGTTTCTTTGAAGCTTGCACGATGACCTGCGCGAGACCGTTGAAGAGACTGCGTTCAGGCTTCTTGTCCGATTCCTGACAGTTCGGATCCCCGTTGCCGACGCCTATCAGCGCGCCCTCGCCGGAAACCTTGAAACGAATGAAAGCATCTGCCGTTGGAACGGAAAGGCCGTCCTTGTCTACGGCTTCTATGCGGATAATTGCAATATCCTCGCCGTCGGCTGAGATCTCATTGCGATCTGCAGTGAGGACAATGCGCGCCGGTGCGCCGGTGGTACGCCGGGTTTCGGTCAGTACAACTTTGCCGTCCTTCGTCCCGCGTGCTTCAAGCGTGCCCGGTATGTAGTTGACCTTCCATTCCAGGTGGTACTGTGGTACCACCTTTTGTGATCCGAGGCTCTTCCCGTTTAGAAAGAGTTCCACGCTATCGAGGTTGGACTCCACCTGGACGAGAATTTCTTCGCCTTCTCTGCCGGGCCAATTCCAGTGCGGAAATAGATGAAGCAGCGGCTTGTTGTCCCACCACGCCTTGTAATGGAAATATGCATCCTTTGGAAAGCCGCAGGTATCCACAATTCCAAATTGTGAGCTGACGCTTGGCCATCCATATGGTGAAGGTTCTCCGCGATAGTCGAAACCTGTCCACGCAAATCCCCCCGACAACCATGGCCGTTGGCTGTAGAAGTTCCACCATGCCTGCCCGAAATCCATTGAAGTATCTGGATAAACTACGTTGTAGGAACTCACCCAATTACGCAGTTTGTCCGTTGTGTAAATACCACGGGTAAACACCGCACTGGCCGTTTCGGTGCCGACCAGAAACTGCTGCGGATGTTCCTTGCGATACTTATCGATTTGCGAAAGGTTATAGTTGAAGCCCATCACATCGAGACACGGAGCAAGCGGCTTATCGTAGCTTCCGTTTACTGCCGCTGTGCACAGTCGCGTCGGGTCAAGTTCATGGCTGCGCTGCTGCATGGCGTGGATGACGTGTGGTCCCGCTGCGTCTTGCTGCAGAGCCCACTCTTCATTGCCCATGGACCAAAGGAAGATAGATGGATGATTCCGGAACCTGCGAATCATCGTTGATAGTTGAGCCAACCCCTCGTTACTTGAAGACATGATCCGCGTTTCACAAAGCACAAGAATGCCCAGCCGGTCACATGCTTCGATCAACTCCGGGGTGGGAAGATTGTGGGAAGTGCGGATGGCATTGCACCCCATTCCCTTTAGCACTTCCATTCGAAACGCCTGCAGGCGGTCCGGCACTGCCGCACCCACTCCCGCATGATCCTGATGGTTGCAGGTTCCCTGGATTGGCGTCTTTGCACCATTCAGCAAAAATCCTTTTTCCAAATCCCAAGCCAGCGTGCGCACACCAAAAGTTACCCGATCGCGATCACGCGTCTTGCCGTTGGTTTCAATCGTCGCTACTGCATAGTAGAGATTCGGGTGCTCAAGAGACCAGATTGCGGGATGAGCGATCTTTGCCTTTGCGCTGAAGCTTTGTTCGCTATCCACTGCCACTTCAGTAGCCGGCGATTCGGCGGATGCTACGGACTTTCCTTCGGCATCAAATATCTCCCAATGGACGCGGCAGCTTTCCTGTGTGCTCCCGGTATTCTCAACCGTCGTGCTCAGGCTTAACGTTGCGGCTCCGGCCTGCACATCCGTGCGAACCACGGTGGTCCATTGCCCGATGTGTAGCGGATCGACCTTGGTAAGCCACACGTGCCGATAGATTCCGGCACCTTCATAAAACCATCCGTCGCCGTAGGAAGCGTCTACGCGCACGACGATCACGTTCGGCTCTCCGAAGTTCAAAAAGTCCGTAAGGTCGAAAGTGAACGGCGCGTAGCCGCTGTCGTTGCGGCCGATGAACGTTCCATTGCAGAACACCAGAGAACTGCGGAAGACGCCGTCAAACGTAACGTGGATGCGCCTGCCTTCATCCTCCTTGGGCACAAGGAAGGTTCTTCGATACCAGCCCACGCTTGTTTCGGGATACTTGCGTCCCAATGGCTTGAACCCGTGCGACGTCAGGGTGCGGTCGTAGACAAAGGGTAGTTCAACTGCCCAATCGTGGGGCAGGCTCAGCGAGCGCCATTGGGCGTCATCGAATTTGGGCGTCGCAAAGTGGAAGTCGCCAGTCTTGGCAAAATCTCCCTGATCGGCTCCGAAGTTCAGGTCTTTCTCAGGATCGACGGCATTGCCTTGAAAAAAGCGCCAGTCAAAATCGAAAAGAAGATGCTCTCGCGGACTCAGATCGATCTCCGGAACTGGAGGAATGAGTTCGGATGCCTCGGCTTTCGCGGCGGACGCGGAAAATAGAGCCGCGCTGGCGGAAGCCGGTTTGAACAGAACCGAGCCAGCAGCAAGAAATGCGCCAGATTGAAGAACATTGCGGCGAGTCACTTTCGACATAACCAATTTTCCTTTCACCCAAATAGGGTTTTGAACTGTTTCTCAGATGTTTTGGGACAGAAAACATCCTCCAGGCACGTGCCATGCTTCCTGCATGACACGTCCCTCGGGGATCAAGTGACTCAACAGATCGCTTTCTACCAGACAATTTTGGCTGAAAGCTGCATTTGACGGGGCAGGTTATTTTGTCCCCATGCTCCTCGTGCGACCACGCCGAAGGTTGAGTTTTGAATATTGGTGTCGGGGCCCTGGTTCCACACTGGGTGGTTCAGAGCGTTGAAGGCTTCCATACGCACCTGGAGGTTAAAACCTTTCGGTAGCGCGAAGTTCTTTGAGAGGTTGGCGTCAAATTGCTGCCACCGAAGCGTGCGTGCTGTATAGGTGCTATTCACGCTTGGCATCCATTGCTCGATGTTTTCGAAATCCGCCCCGTTCGAGCACGTCGAATCGGTGTCATAGTGCAATGGCGTCATGCTATAACTCGTTTGCCCTTGATCGTTCGTATTCTCTTCCCATTGCTCTACGCAGGAAGCCAGCAAACGGATGTATCCGTTGTTTTTCTGAATATGTGGCTTTACGTAGGCATTGTGAAGCGGATACATGCCAATCGTTATTGGAGCGCCAGTCTGCATCTTCCACAAACTACCGACTTCCCATCCACGAATGACGTTGTCCACTATCCGGTTCGCGTTGGGCAATAAAAGATGCCCGCGGCCAATCGGTAAAGTGTAGACGCCGGAAACTGAAATGATATGCGTGTGATCGTTTCCGTCGATTCCACGGCTTGCGACCCGGTAGGTTTCATCTTCCCATCCGCCCGCATCCATCAGCTTCGACCAAGTCCAAGTGCCATGGAGGACAAGGCCGTTGCTCAACCTGTGAGTGCCGACCACCTGGAGGGAGTTGTACCAGGTGCGCCCGTCATTCTCCTGGTATTGAATAACATCCCCCCACTCAGGCATCGGACGAGAGTAATTGAGCCCGTTAATGGTGCCTGGAGAATAGTAGCCCGAACCATTGAATGCACTGACGTTTTGAAATGGATTGGGGACATTGTAGTTGTTGCAGTTTTCCCAAATGCCGCCTTTGTCAGGGTTGCAATTCCGCGCTTCGATTTTGCTGGCGTCTTCGTGGTTGATGTTGTCGCTGCTGTCGCCGTTATAGAGACGGCTTCCAACATAAGAGATATTAATCATGTCGTGGTTCAGGAATTGCTGCTCCAGGCCCACGGAGTAGTTCCAGAAACCGGGTATGATGTAGTGCGGATTCAGGTACCACGGTCCCTGCCCCAACTGTGTCATCAACCCCAGCGAGTTACCTGTAGGCTGAAGAACCGACGAATAGGGATTGTTGATTGGATTTGCGAGGTTGGGGAATACGCTGCCTGGGTAGGTGGGATCATTGGCCAGATAGGTCGTGCTCTGGCTATATCCGGCGCTATTGGGAGCGTTCTCGGGAGTTCTCATTGACTCGCCGAAGCCGGCCCGAAGCACCATCTTATCGTTGAGCGCATAGGCAATACCAACGCGTGGCTGGATGGCGGTCTTGCCTGTCGGATAGACCGCGCGCGGATTGCCTTTGACTCCCAGAAAGGTGGGCCCACCAAGCAGTTGGCTAAAACCCGGAACGCTGACCTGGGAACTGATCGGGTTCACAGCGGTAGTGCTGAATGCGTAGTCGCCCTGGTTGTGGCGCTCAACTTCGCCGGGTAGGAAATCCCATCGGACGCCCAGATTTAGCGTCAGCTTGCTGCTGACCTTCCAGTCGTCCTGAACGAACGGCGCATAGTAGTGGGAGGTCCAGTAGGTTTTCACATTGATGGCGTCGCTGCCGGAAGTTGGATTGCCTAGCAGGAAAGATGCGATGGAATTGCCATCCTGCTGCTCCCACGAACCGCAACTGCCGCAGTTCTTCTGCGTCCAGGTCCGATCGATCCAGAAGTTATTGCCGCCGCCTATGATGTCGTACCCGATTTGCCAGAAGCGCACGTCAATGCCGGCGTGAATGGTGTGTTTATTCTTGATCCAGGTAATAGTCGGGAACAGAGCAAGAGAGTTTTTCACGTTCTGGCCATTGCTGTTGGTGCCCATCGTTGTAAATTCGCTGATATTGAGATAAGGAAATTCGTCTGCGGCGGCGTTCCCCATAGCCTGTGCCTGCGCACTGGTCCAGCCGAAAAGGGTGGTGGGATCGAACGGTGGCCCGTTATTGCTGTAATCGGCCCTTACACCTAGGTTGGCGCGAAAGTCCAGGAGCAGGCTTGGCGTGAAGGTGTGCGTCTCCTCAAGGGTGAAGGTATGGCTGCGCTCCCCATGGGGTATCTGCCCTTCCTCTGCGGGACCAGTAAGACCATTGGTGCTGCGATTTTCAATACGTTCCCAGTAACCATAAGAAAGACTGAAACGATCTTTGGCTGACCAATTCTGGTCCCATTTGCCAAGTGCGTTGCGATAGCGGTCTAAGTCGGGCGCCTGTACAGTGTAGTTGTTTGCAAAGGGATTGCTGCCAGCGGGAGGAGTTGTATTGGGCGCCGGATAAAGCTTCATAACCGCCTGCGCCACGGAATTGATACGTGACGCTGGAATGATGTTCTGAGCGGAACTCGGAGTGACAGGATCGTTTGGTCCAAACGGCTGCCGGACCCATGTTCCCTGTGCATTCTGCTGAATGGCTTGGGGATCATAAAGAACGATGGGAGAATAGCCACTGCCATTCCAATACGTCAGATTGCTAAAGTCGCCGTTTATCCATTGCGGGCTTGGGACCGACTCGACAATGGTGTTGGGCTCTAGCTCGTGCCAGTTTTCGTATCCTACCGCGAAGAAGGACTTGCTTTTGCCATGGTAGAGCTTAGGGATTGACACCGGACCATTGAGTTCGACTCCGTACTGGTCCCACTTCATCACCGGCGTCTCGTACGTCGTCAAATTTGGGCTATTGTGAGGTGTGCCGGATGCGATGGCGTTCGCAACGATGTAGTCGTTTTGCCAGGTATTAGCGTCGAGCCAGGTTCTGCGTGCATACTCGTAAACAGATCCGTGGAGCCTGTTGGTGCCTGTTTTCAGGGTTACGTCCTCAACGCCGCCGGCCATCAGCCCGTACTGCGCATCATAGGGATTGGTGACGATTTTGAATTCCTGCACAGAGTCTACCGGCGGAACATAGGAGATGAGCGCCTGGCCGTTATTGTTGAGCGGGGAGGCATTGTTGGAAACGCCATTCACCATCAACGCAACGTTTCCCGTTCCGCCTCCGTTCACAGAGATGTTTGCCTGTGTATCGTCGAACGGCCGCTGGTATTGAGGTGTTCCCGTCCAGATAGCGCCGGGGGCCAGGATGGCGAGCATACCCGGATCGCGTCCATTCAGCGGAAGTTCTGTGACGCGCGTGTTTTCTACGACTTCACCGTTGTCGGCTTTGGCTATATCCAGAATTGCGTCGGCATTGACTGTTACCGTTTCACTCGCGGCGCCAACCTTCAGAGTGAAATTTACAGTTGCGATCTGGTCCACCTGTAAAACCAGTCCAATGCGAATCCCAGCTTCAAAGCCGGAGGCTTTGGCAGATATGGAATAGCGGCCTGGGATCAGGTATGGGATTGTGTAGTCGCCACTTGACGTTGTTGTCGTGGACGTATCCACGCCGGTATCCACGTTATGGGCGATAATTGTGGCCCCGGCCACAACAGCTCCGGTCTGGTCGGCCACGCGCCCGGTAAACTCCTGTACTTGCTGTGCCATCAAGAAACTGCCAGATAATAGTAAGCTTAATAGTGCTAAAATTAACTTGACATTACTACTTTTTCCGTGTATAATTAGCTGTGCTGTGCTGTGCTGTGCTGTGCTGTGCTGTGCTGTGTTGTGCTGTGCTGTGCTGTGCTGTGCTGTTCTGTGCTGTGCTTTGCTGTGCTGTGCTGTGCGTTTGTGTTCTT
>JAATFM010000074.1 GCA_015655195.1 Terriglobales bacterium | reverse complement strand
CTACATTCATTCCATGATCCGGTCATTCCGGCACGCTGGCCTGGAAAAATTCTTCTATGCGGGAAGCAAGGCAGGCATCCAGCCTGCGCACGCCGTTAAGATCCGCCGCCAGTTGACGGTTCTGAATACGGCCAAAGATGCCGGCAGAATGAATGTGCCGGGATGGGATTTGCATCCATTAAAAGGCGACCTTGCCGGTCATTGGTCGGTCAAGGTGAATGCCAATTGGCGCATGACATTTACATTCGAGAATGAGGACGCGATCCTCGTGGATTACCGCGACTATCACTGAGGAAAGAGGAGGAAGCCCATGGAGAGAATGATGTACAACCCAGCCCACCCCGGCGAGATTCTGCGCGAATACATCGGCTCCCTGCCGGTAGGCGAAGCCGCAAAGCGCCTCCGCGTCGCGCGTTCCACCCTCTCCCGTTTGCTGAACGGACGCGCATCCTTTACCGCCGCTATGGCCCTGCGCCTCTCCGACGCCTTCGGAACCGAACCCGGACTGTGGCTCGACCTGCAGCAGCAGTATGATCTGTGGCACGCCAGCCGTCGCAAAAGGCTCAGGATAGAGAAGTTTCCCCGCGCCGCATGATTCAGTACCGGCGGGTGGTCCAGGTTTTTGGGGAGCGAGTTCCACTTATTCACATGGGTGCCCCATGTCCCGTTTTACGATATGGGATAACGCAAACCTGATGGCGAGCGTCCACTCCCCAAGCCCTCGAATCGTTCTGGCGCCTCGGCTCAATTCCCATCCCATCCCATTCGCGTCGCTCATGCCAGCTATGCGCCCTGGAGTGGCACCTCGGTTTGTCATCCAGCGGACATAACCGCATGGCACAAAATCTGCAATCAACTGTGTTATAGTGGCCCTGTATTTCGTTCGTCCAAGACACTTCCCTTTCCTAAAGCAAGACTCCTCAATCAGTTAACTCCCACGACACCGGAGCGCGAATTGACACAGGATAACTCCCCCCGTACTGGTAGCTACATTCCTACTCTCGATGGCTGGCGGTGTGTTGCGATCTGCAGCGTGCTGCTTTTTCATGGGATGCACACGGACAACGACACTACCAGGATTACGTTTCTGCTGGGCAGAATCGGTGTCAATGGCGTCTTGATTTTCTTTGCCATCAGCGGATTTCTCATTACCGACCTTCTCCTGAACGAAGAAGCGGGCAATGGCAGAATTTCGCTGCGCGGGTTCTACATTCGCCGCGCATTCCGCATTCTTCCTCCCGCGCTTACTTATCTTGCCGTCCTGGTGATTCTCGGGATGTTCTCCGTGATTAACGTGACGCCGGCCAGCGTCATCCCGGCACTCTTCTTTTTTGCAAATTACGTATTTCGCGGGTGGTTTACAGCACATTTCTGGTCTCTCTCCATCGAGGAACACTTTTACCTGTTCTGGCCGTCGATTGTTGCCAAGACACGGAGAGCCACGGCCATCAAATTTGCCGTTGCAGTGATAGTTTTTGTTGGCGTGCTTCGCGTGCTCGTAGTGGATTACAACCTCTACGCGGACGCATTCGGCGGCGCGGGACAATTTCTTCAACACACGGAAGCGAGAGCGGACTACCTCATGTTCGGCGCCCTGGCAGCCATCCTTTTGAAAAATCCGCGCACCAGGGAACGCTACCGCTCGTTCCTCCTGCGTGGAGGATGGTGGCTTTGCGTCGCATTGTTCCTAGGCGCCTCCCTTATCGAATTGAAGAACCGGGCTATCGATCTCCGCAGCGTCCAGGCCGTAATGCTTGCCGCGATTGTTTCCGGCACAGCAGTTGCCCCATCCATGCTCGCCAGCAGGATTCTTGAGCTTCAACCGTTGCGCTGGATCGGCAAGCTGTCCTATAGCATTTATCTCTGGCAGGAACTCATCCTGCAGGCATATCAACCGACCGTGAGTGTTCTCCATCGAGTGGCGCTTCTGCCTGTGAAACTGGCAATTGTGATAGCAATCGCCTGGCTCAGCTTCCGATTTATCGAACGGCCCACGACAAGGTTTGGCCGCTCGGCTGCCCTGAAAGCTACAGCGCAACAGCCGAAATATGAAACGTCTTGATAAGCCCGGTCCCTGGCATGGCGGCCGGTGACATGGTTTCCGGCAAAGCGAGATCGGCCGGAACGCTCCTGTGTCCCATCTCCCTCTTCCGGGAGATGGGATGGCGCAAGCCCGATGGCGGGCGTTCACGCCCCAAAGCCCTAGAATAGTCTTGGTGCCTTTGGTCGATTCCATCCCGTCTCCTGTTGTTCATGCAGACTACGTTGCTCTTGAGTGGGAGCCGCTGCTGGCTCTCGTTGCCGGTTATGCTTCTTCGTCGGTGGGGCGCGCGGGAGTTCTTGCGCTTGTGCCTTCCACTGATGAGGAATGGATTGCGCGCGAGCATACGCTGACTGGCGAGGTGCGTCTTCTGCTCGACGAGCAGGTTTCGATTCCGCTTGGAGGGCTGTTTGACCCTACGCAGCTTGCGGCTAAGGCGCAGATTCCCGATGCGGCGCTGGAAGCTGTGGAGTTTCAGGCGATTGCCCGGCTGGCGCATGATATTGCCGCGTGGCAGAGCCTGCTCCAGTCGCCGCCGGCGCGGGTTGTGGGACGACTTGCCGGCCTCAGCGAGCTTTCGGCGGGGCTAGGACAGTCGCTGAAACCGCTCGCGGAAACCATCGAGCGCAAATTTATGCCCGATGGCACGCTGGCCGACGACGCCTCGCCGGAACTGAACCGCATTCGCCGCGAGCAGGAGCGCCAGCAGCGCGCCATTGAAGAATCCCTGCGCGCTACACTGCGTAAGCTGTCGAGCGACGGCGCCACGCAGGACGATCTCATCACGATTCGCGGGGAGCGGTTTGTGATTCCGGTGCGCAGCGAGCTGAAGCGGCGCGTGAGCGGCGTGGTGCATGGGGCGAGTTCTTCGGGGCAGACCGTGTACGTGGAGCCGCTTGAAACCATCGAGCAGAACAACGAACTGGTGCGCCTGCTGGAAGAAGAGCAGGGCGAGATTCACCGCATCTTTGTGGCGCTTACACGCGAGGTGGGTGGGTACGCGTTTGCTCTCACAGAAGGCGCACGTGTGCTGGCGCGTGTGGACAGCCTGCAAGCACGCGCTCGATTTGCGCGCGATTTCGAGTGCATTGCGCCGACCTTCAACCCCGGACAACTGCACCTTGAAGCAGCGCGTCATCCGCTATTGGAAAAGCGGCTGCGTGCAGGCAGCGGCGCAATCGTTCCGCTCACGCTCGAATTAACATCCGAAGCGCGTCAGCTCGTTATCAGCGGCCCCAACACCGGCGGCAAAACTGTCACGCTGAAAACCACTGCCCTGCTCGCCATGATGGCGCAGGCCGGTATTCCCGTTCCGGCCGCGAAGGCTGGCTTTCCTGTTTTTACGGCGTTTCTCGCGGACATCGGCGATGCGCAATCGATCGAGGCTGCGCTTTCGACTTTCTCTGCACACATCACGAATCTCGACCGGCTGGCTCGACTCGCTGATTCGCGCTCGCTGGTGCTGCTGGACGAGCTGGGCTCGGCTACCGATCCCGAAGAAGGCTCGGCGCTGGCTGTCGCTGTCGCACAGTTCTTCCTCGACGCAAAAGCGTGGACGCTTATCTCCACGCACCACACCTCGCTTAAGGTTTACGGCGCCAACACCGCCGGCGTGTTGAACGCGGCAGCGGGAGTGGATGAGCGCACGCTTGTGCCGACGTATCAGCTTCGGCTTGGAGTGCCGGGGGCTTCGGCGGGCATCGCGACTGCCGAGCGGCTGGGGCTGGATGCGCGCATTGTCTCCGCTGCTCGTCAGCGGCTTGGGACGCAGCAGGTGGATCTCGCGCGCTTCCTCGACAAGCTGCATAGCGAGTTGGCGCAGCTTGAAATCGACCGTAAGGCTGCGCGCGAGGAGCAGTACGCGCTGAACGTGGAGCGCAAGAGGCTGGACCGCGAGGGCGACAATGAAGTCCGCAAGCGGACGCGCGAGTTGGAACAGAAGCTCGCATCACTGCTCAAGGAGTTCGAGTTTCAGATGCGCGAGAATGTTCGCGCCGTGGAAGACCGCGCGGCGCAGCAGAAGCTCTCGAAGGAGGCCGAGCGGCGCATCACTCGGCTGCGGCGCGAGTTTCAGGAGAGCTTCAACCAAACTGTTGTGGCGCACCACACCGGGGCAGACGCGGGCGATACGAACGCGCAGCCGCATCTGCTGCGGCATATTGCTCCCGGCGATCAGGTTCGGCTCAAATCGATGAACAAGGTTGCCGTGGTGCAGCGCGAGGTGGAGAAAGATGTTTTTGAAGTCGCGCTAGGGCCGATCAAGATGCGGGTGAAGCGAGACGATCTTGCCGAAGCGCAGCCTGCGCGCCAGACGGAGACGCCGTTAACCGCCGCCCGCAGGCACAACAACGTCCACGTCACCGTGGCCAGCGCCAATACCGACGACATGCGGATGGAGATCAACCTCATCGGGCGTACGGTGGATGAGGCGACTGAGGAGTTGGAGAAGTACCTCGACCGGGCGTTTCTTGCGGGATTGCCACGTGTGCGCATCATTCACGGGCATGGGGCCGGAATTCTGCGGCGCGGCGTGCGGGAGTTTCTGAAAGGGCATCCACATGTGGCGACGATTGCCGAGGCGGAACAGATAGAAGGCGGACAGGGAGCGACGATTGTGGAGTTGAGACAGTAGTTGCCGATAAGGTATTTGGAGACTATCAATGCCAAAGAAGCGGAAACGTGGAACTGACATCTTCATCGCAGGAGACTCGACTGTAACTAAAGTTCACCTGAGCGCAAAAGATATGCCGCTGGCGCGCAAGCAGTCGGCAGCACGTGGAATTTCCTGGCAGGAATATATTCAGTCGATCCTTATAGAAAGGATACGGAAGCCAGAGTCTGGAGTTGATGGGACCGCTTCGTAAACGGCCGGCCTCAAAAGGCAAAAGCAGATCCTTCCCTCCGGCTGAAAAACGCCTACGGTCAGGATGACACGTTGATTTTTGCATCATCCCTGGTCCGAAAACACGGACCTGGGCACCCGGCTATTGAGACGGGGTTTGCGCATAATTCTTCAACATATTTCTAACTTCATCCAAGCTATATACCGGGTATCTTCGATGAACGACTCTGTGGCAATTCGCACAGAGTATTGCAAGATCGCTCAGCTTCGTCTCTGTCGCCTCAGTGAGATCACCAATTGGGAACAAATGATGCACTTCACAGTACTCACCTACCTCGTTTCCATACATTCCCGCAAATGAAAAGCCACAGATTTCACAATCCATACTGAGCGCTCTCTGTTTCTTTTCCTTAATGATGCTCCTATCCCGCTCTTTTGAAAGATGAATCCGTAAACGGGTCTTCCCTTCAATCCCGGTTGCGTCAGGAATGTCAATGTCCGCTCCCCAAAAATCCGCAACGCGAATGTACCCCGGGATTTCGGATAATTTTTGCAGCGGTCTACGGATATTAACTTGATTGGATGCTTTGGCAATATTCAAATACGCGCAGTTGACATATTCCTCTTCCGTCTTGAAAAGTACGTACCCATGCTTATCAAAGAAAGCTCCAGGGAACTTATTGAGCTTGTGAAACCAATGACCATCATGGATGTATCCACCATGCTCTGCACCAACGCCCCAAAGCTTGTTTAGTTTTTTCCATGTAATGCTTTCCGCCACGCGCATCTCCTGAACAGGAAACCCCGATAGATTAGATTCTATCGGGGCCTGCAAGAATTCGTGCACCTTACGCCATTGCTTCGCGGCTCATGGGCTCGAAGTGCAGTTGGTTGGAGTTGCGGTCTACGTCGATCTTGACGTGGGAGCCGTGGAGGACTTCGCCGTCGAGAATTTTCATGGCTAGCGGGTCCTGAACCATGCGTTGCAACGCGCGCTTCAAGGGGCGTGCGCCGTAGGCTGCGTCAGAGCCGGAGGCGAGGATTAGCTGGCGTGCGGGTTCCGTCAGCTCGAAGCTGATCTGGCGGTCTTCGAGCAGCTTCTGCAAATCGGCGAGACGCAGGTCGAGAATCTGGCTTACCTGCGCGTGGCCGAGCGGACGGTAGATGACGATGTCATCGACGCGGTTCAGGAACTCGGGGCGGAAGTGCTCGCGCAGCACACGCATTACGCTCTCGCGGGCCTGATCGAAATCATTTTCCGTCTTGAGTCCCTCGCCCGTTAGCATTGCGGAACCCAGGTTCGAGGTCATAATGAGAACCGTGTTCTTGAAGTCCACGGTGCGGCCTTTCGAGTCGGTCAGGCGGCCGTCGTCCATCACTTGCAGGAGCACGTTGAAGACATCGGGATGCGCCTTCTCGATCTCGTCGAGCAGCACTACGGCATAGGGACGGCGGCGGATGGCTTCGGTCAACTGGCCGCCTTCGTCGTAGCCCACGTAGCCCGGAGGCGCGCCAATCAAGCGCGCGACCGCGTGCTTCTCCATGTACTCGCTCATGTCGATGCGGACCATTGCCTGCTCGTCGTCAAAGAGGAACTCGGCGAGGGCTTTGGCGGTTTCGGTTTTGCCCACGCCCGTGGGGCCGAGGAAGATGAACGAGCCGATGGGCTTCTTGGGATCGCTGAGGCCGGCGCGAGAGCGGCGGATGGCATTCGCAACGATAGTGAGCGCCGCGTCCTGGCCGACGACG
>JAATFM010000176.1 GCA_015655195.1 Terriglobales bacterium | reverse complement strand
TGGCGTGTGGAGCGCGCAGCTCGATCACAAGACGAACTACTTCAGCATGACGGATGTGGACTATTACTATGGCTCGCAATCGTTTGTCGGAAACTTTGAGAACGTAAACGGCTTTCTCAGCCTGGATGTGACATCATCGTCGGTGCCGCTTAGCGGCGGCTCCGCCGATCCCACGCAACCTTATGCCATCGAGCACCTAGGAGACGGCGTGCTGCTGGATACCAATGGCGGGGTTGCGCCAGCCATTCTGCCTGCGAACAGCGCCTGCCCCACCATCAACAATCAGACCTACCAGTTCATCGAACTAGCTGGAACCGGAAGCCGCGATCCGGGCTATCAGGGATACGGCCGTGTAACGGTGAATGCTACGCCGTCAACATGGACTTTTTCCAACTACGACATTCTCGGCATGGACGGGACCGATCAGAAACCCGCGGCGCTGGCCAACGCTGTTTGCGCGCAGACAGCCGAGGGTTTTGTGGCGACGATGCCGGAGACCGTCAGCGGTACAAACGTGACTTACACGGCAGCAGTAAGTAGCGCGGGCATGTTTGTGATGGACCGTGACTGGCACGGCGGGCAGCTACCGCTTGCGGGAATGGCTGTGCCTGCCAGTGCTCTCGATACAAGCGCGCTGGAGAATGCCGAGTACATCGGCATCGAGTACGACTGGTTTGGAGCGAGCCCGCAGAAACTGATAGAGATCACCAACCCGGTGCACTTTGCTGGCGGAATGCCGATGCAGGGTGGATTGTATCCATCGAGCGACGTGACGCAGACGCCTGGCTCCGACCTATCCATTGACCTGGGAACACAGGACCCGAAGAACAACGGGTTCTATCCCGCAGTAACTGTGACATTGCCGGACAATCAGAACCGCTGCGTAAACCAGCCCTATGGCGGCACGAATGCCGCGGGCAAGCCGGTGTGCATTTTCCCTGGCGTTGCCATCGCAGGCAGCGCCGGAGGCAAGTTCGATCTGTTCCTCAATGTCGAGGATCTAGGCGACAACCAGATTTTCGGAGAGCACTCCGTGATTCAGTTCCTGCTGTTTCAGAAATGAAGCTGCGCATGGATATTTCCTTGCTTTCCACGAACGATATTGCACAAGCCGAACAAAGAGGATTTATGAAGCGTCTCTCCGCCCGCATATTGACTTTGCTTTGCCTGCTCACACTCCCTGTAATGTCGGCTGTTGCCCAGCAACTGGCCATCACTCCGGGCACCAGCCTTAGTGCTATGGGCGATGGTTCTTATGGGGACCCTTCGCCATATAACTATGCGGGTCCGATGAGCGGCTATGAGCCGGGCACCAGCAACCTCTCCGGTACCGTTGTCGATACGCAGGGAAACCTCTATTTCTTCGATGGCGCAGTACATGTAATTCCCTCCGGCAAGGGTGCGGTGCCAGTGCTCTCGAACTCAAAGGAGCCGAACTATCTGGCGAATCCGCAAGCCGGCAATATCTATCTTGTTGCGGGTAACGGGACCTCTTCGCCCTCGTCCGGCTGCACCGGAACGACGCCGTTGGGCGATGGCTGCTATGCGGCGCAGGCAGCTTTGCCGCAAAGCGGAGATGTCGGAATGACGATGGATGCGCAGGGAAACATCTATCTGGCAGATGCGCCCGATAACGAGGTCCGTGTGATTTATGCTGCGGGCAGCATCGTTGGCCTGCCAAGCAATCCCGAGGTGGGAAGAATATACGCGATTGCCGGAGACGGCACGGCTGGCAGTGACGGCGATGGGGGAGCAGCGCTGAGCGCGCAGTTGAATGGACCCGCCTCCGTTGCGGTGGATGGTTCTGGAAACGTCTATATTGCGGACACGAGCAATCAAGCTGTTCGCGTACTGTATGCCGGGAAGGGAAATGTCCCAGGACTGCCTGAAGGCGCGCAAGCCGGCAACCTGTATACGATAACCGGCGTGCTGGGCACGAAATGCAGTGACACTGACTCCACCGGCTCTTCTCCCTGTGGCGATGGACAGATTGCCAGCCAGGCCCAGTTGAACACCCCGCAGGGGATTGCCCTCGATGGCGCGGGCAACCTGTATATTGCGGATCAGTACGATTACCGTTTGCGCGCTGTGTATCTCGGCGGTTCTCTGCCGGGCATTTCCAATCCCACCGCCGGCAACATCTATACCGTCGCCGGAACAGGTACAACCTCTAATCTCGGTGGGCAGACCGCTGTGCCCGCAACGTCTCTTTCGATACAGCCGGTCGGCGTCACCGTGGATGCCGGCGGCAATGTCTATATTGCAAATCCTATAAACGGCGGACCTTTTGTCAACAGGATCGATGTATCCGGCGCGATGACAGAGATCATGGGCAGCGGAAGCACGTCGACTCCCAACTGCGCAACTGCAACCTCGGTTTATACCAATGACGGATGCCCATCCTATGATGCGATCATCTACCAGCTCTATGGCGTAATGGTCGATTCTAATAACAACCTTTATGTCGTCGACAATCAGGGACCGGTCATTCACAGGCTCGATGTTTCCACAAGCGCCCTGGGCTTTGCGGAGGTAATCGGATTTCCCAATTACCAGCCGGTCTATGCCTATAACACCAGTGCAAC
>JAATFM010000110.1 GCA_015655195.1 Terriglobales bacterium | reverse complement strand
TGCGGCGCGCTACTCGCCAGCCGGCAGCCCGATTGCGCTGTGCAGCCGGCGCACGGGCTCTCGTCTCGAATTCTGTGTCGAGGACCACGGCTCAGGTATCGACTCCGCCGATCTGCCGCTCATCTTCGAGAAGTTTTACCGCGGCCGTCAGGGCAACATCACAGGCAAGGGAACCGGCATGGGACTTGCGATTGCCCGCGCCATTCTAGAGGCTCACGGCGGGGGCATCGAGGTCGAGACAGCGGCGGGGCAGGGAAGCAAATTTCGCTTCTGGGTTCCGCTGGTGGAAAAGCAGCCGGACGACAGCGAATCCTCATCCGCTGATGTATCTTGAAAAACAGGCATGAAGCAGATTCTCATCCGGCTTTTTCTAACTATTCCGGTTCTCTGGCTCGTCGTTTCGCTCGTCTTTCTGCTGATTCATCTCGTGCCCGGCGACCCGGTTCAAGCCATGCTCGGCGATGGCGCGACCGCGGCGGACATGAGCGCGTTGCGCCACCAGTACCACCTCGATCTTCCGCTCCACACGCAGTATCTCTACTACTGGAACGGCGTGCTGCACGGCGATCTCGGCGAATCGATTCGCCTGCACGATTCCGTGGCGCATCTCATCGTGCAGCGTTACCCCTACACGCTTGTACTTGCCGCTTGCGCGCTTGTACTTGCGCTTGTGCTGGCGCTGCCCGCAGGGATTACCGCTGCTGTTCGCCGCGGTCGCACAGCGGATCAGGCGCTCGCCGTCGTAAGCCTTTTCGGTCTCTCCGTACCCGGCCTTGCGTTGGGGCCGGTGCTGATCGTCGTCTTTTCCATCGTGCTCGGATGGCTTCCGGTTTCGGGTGCCAACAGCGGCGGTACGGCTTCTATCGACTGGCACTATCTCGTCCTTCCGTCCATCGCAATGGGCGCATCGATGGCGGCGATTCTCACGCGCATGGTTCGCACGGCGATGCTGGAAGAGCTGGGCCAGGATTATGTTCGCACCGCCCGCGCCAAGGGCCTGAGCGAGAGCGCTGTCGTCTGGCGTCATGCACTGCCGAATGCGCTGGTTCCCATCATTACCGTCGTCGGATTGCAGTTTGGCGCGCTGCTCGCCGGCGCCATTGTGACGGAAAAAATCTTCAGTTGGCCGGGACTGGGGCGTCTTGTGGTCGATGCCATTTCCAATCGTGATTACGCGCTGGTGCAGGGCTGTTTGCTGTCGATCGGCCTCACTTACGTTCTCGTCAATCTGCTTACGGATGTCGTCTATCGATGGGTCAATCCGCGGATGCGGGCGTAAGTTTGTAATTGGCTCATGGAAGATTCATCGTTCTATTTTTTAGCGAGTTAGCCGCGCTTTGCGCGATAGCAGGTTAGCGAGTCAGCGGATGTGTTTACGAGAGCCCGGCGATTTCGGCTTCGAGCGCGCCGTCCGCCGCTATGTGGAGAAATCCTATTGTGACTGGCAGTTTGAAGCGGCGCGGGCCGCAGGATCCGGGATTGAAGTACAGCACGCCTTTGCGCCGCGTAATCTCCGCCTTGTGCGAGTGCCCATACAGCACTGCCGCAAATCCGGCCGCTGCGGGATCAAGGTCAAGCCGGTCAATGCTGTGCAGCAGATAGAGAGAAACTCCTTGAAGCTCGACGACCTCAACCTCCGGCAGCAGGGCGCACTCGCCGGAGTTATCGATATTGCCCCGCACCGCCGTTACAGGCGCAATCCGGCCCAGCGCGTCGAGAATTGCAGCATCCCCCACATCGCCGAGATGAAGAATGCGTTCCACGCCGGCCAGCGACACGAATACTTCAGGCCGCAGCAGCCCGTGCGTATCGCTCACCACACCGATCTTTATTGGCTTCATCGGGGTTGATTTCATCGAAAAATGCGCCCCTGTCGCGCGCCGCCTTACAGCCCCATCTCCAGTCGTGTGCGCGGGTCGAGCTGATCGCGCAGCGCATCGCCCAGAAAGTTGAACCCAAGCACCGCGCCCGCCACGGCCGCCGCAGGGAAAAGCGCGAGATGCGGCGAGTCGAAGAGGTGCGAGCGCGCATCGTTCAGCATTGCGCCCCAGCTCGGCGTGGGGGCGGGAATGCCGAGGCCGAGAAACGAGAGCGTTGCCTCGGCCAGAATCACGCCTGCCATTCCAATCGCCGCCTGCACCAGAATCGGCTGCACGATATTCGGCAGAATGTGCCGGAAGAAGATTCTCAGGCCGCCTGCGCCCAGCGCCCGCGCCGCGTCCACGTATTCGCGGTCGCGCACAGACATTACCTGCGCCCGCACCAGCCGCGCGTAGCCGGCCCATCCGCCCACGGCCAGCGCGAGCACGAGATTCAGAAATCCCGGCCCGAGAAAGGCGGCAAAGGCAATGGCGAGCAGAATTCCCGGCAGCGCGAGAAAAGTGTTCATGGCAAAGGTTGTCAGCGCGGTGTCGATCCAGCCGCCCAGGTATCCGGCCAATCCACCAACCGCAATCCCCAGCGCTAGCGATGCAGCCACAACCGACACAGAGACCGCCAGCGAAAGCCGCGCGCCCCACAACAGCCGTGCCAGCGTGTCGCGACCCAACTCGTCCGTACCCGCCCAGTGCGCCCAGGAGGGCGGCTGCAGCCGGTGCGACAGGTCAATCGCAGCCGGACTGTAATGCGCGAGCCACGGAGCGAACAACCCGCCGAATACAAAGAGCGCCAGCAGCACCGCGCCCACCGCGGCCAGCGGCTGACGGCGGATGAGGTGCCGGAGTGGTGTCAAAAACGTCATAGACAAGATGAGAATACAGCGCCGAAGATGGCATTGGGAGTTGACGCAGAAAATGCCCTATCGCAGCCGTTGGTTTTCATGGTTCTTTCCATTCGTCGCACTGCTCGTCTGCTTCCACGCGTCGCAGGCGCAACAGCAGCCGCGGGAAATGCCGGAGCTGGCACAAAAGCTCTTCGCCAGTCACAACCAGTTCCGCGCCGATAACAACCTACCGGCCCTGGAATGGGACTCCACGCTTGCCGACGCCGCGATGAAGCACTGCTACCTCATGCTGGGCAAAGACTCACTTTCGCACCAGTATCCGGGCGAACCAGATCTCGCGGCCCGCGCCTCGGCGGCAGGCGCGCACTTCAGCCTCATTGAGGAAAACATCATCGAAGAGCCGGATTTTCAGGCTATCTTCAAACGCTGGCTTGACTCGCCGGCGCACCGCGCCAACATTGCCAATCGCGATGTCAACCGCATCGGTATTGCCGTCATCGAGCGAAACGGCTACTACTATTCCGTCGTCGACTTTGGCCGCGGCTCCGAAGCGCTGACAGCGGATCAGATTGAGTCGAAGATTGCGGCGCTCATCCAGCCCGCCGGCCTCATTGCCCGCGCCAATAACGCACTTGCGCGCAAAGCCTGCGCCACCGACAACGGACTTCCCAGCCAGCCCAACGGCGACAATCCGGAATTTGTCATGCGCTGGCAGAACACTGACCTCGACCATCTGCCGCCGGCGCTCGTGCCGCGGCTCCACTCCGGCAAGTACAAGCAGTTTGCCGTGGGAAGCTGCCAGGCCGCGACTTCCGGCGGATTCACCGTTTACCGCCTCGCCGTCCTGCTCTACTGATCGCTCAACCGAAATTCGGATTCTTCGCCCAGAACCATCCGTTCGCCAGATGCTTCCTTGTGCCGGTGAGCAGAACGCCGGCTAATATTTCCGCGATGTAGAAGACAATCGAATATTTGGTTTCGAGACCGAGTCCGACGGTCGCGCCAATCGCAATCCACCAGCGTGGGTTGTCGCTTTTGAGCAGCCGGATGACGAACCACGCGATCAGTACCCACCAGAGCAGATCGAAGGAGGAGTATTGAAACTCTGTCGCCTCAAATATCGGCAGCGGCGAGAGCCCCACCGCAAGCGCAGTAAAGATTTGCGCCAGCCGCCCTCCGCCCAGGTCGCGTGCCATCAGCCCGCTTACCGCAATCACGATTGCCTGCGCGAGGACGGAAAAGATTCGCAGCCAGACGAGCGAAAGCCCGAAGAGGCTCAGGCCGATGTGTTCCACGAATGGCGTCAGCGGCGGATAGGCCACAAAGCCCCAGTCCAGATGCCGCGCATCGGTCAGGAACTGCAACTCATCCCGATGAAAGCCGTAGCGGCCATTGGTAAGCGTATGCGCCAGCGCAAAGGCTGCTGCGATGACGAGCACCGCAACGGTTCCGCCGCGGCTTTGCTGTGCTATTGTATCCGACTCCTGTGCAAGAGAAGAAGAAGCCATCCGTCCGCCACAAAGATTGAATGAGGAGTACGAAAGATACAGGCCCGCGGTTCGCTCGCCTGGAAAATACCACGGCCATCGTCAGCGCGTGAGGAATTTCTCCAGGTCGTGTGGATCATTCTCCGGTTGCACTCCCGCGTATTCCTTGCCGCCAGGTTGCGGCGCGCCCACAGGTGTCAGGGGAACCGACTGGCAAATGCGCAGATCGCGCATGATCTCGGTTCTGTCCCGCGCATACTGGCCAGCCAGCCGCGTCAGCGCATAGGTCACAATGTCCGAGTGGTGCAGGGCACTGTAGGCCGGGTCGCGCCGCATGTTGAGCCACAGCCTGTGCACAAGCTGCACATCGTCCGGGCTCAGAGCGGGCGCGTGCGGCCCGATGTAGAAGACCTTCGACTGCCCATTCGGCTCCACAATGTAGAAGTTGAACTGCCGCTTGGGCTGGGGCAGCACCTCCCATGCCTGGCCAAGATGGTACGCCTGCTCCTCGGCTGTCATCTTCGTCGAAACGCCGGAGACGAGTGTGTCGATGTCGAGCGAATTGGCGCTCTGCGCCAGCGCCGCGAATATATCTCCGGCAGGCACCACGAGCAGCGAAACCTTCTTGCCGAAGCTCTCCGCCACGGAGATGGCCTTGGTAAACAGCATCTGCTCGTGCTCGGTGAAGCTCTGCTCCTCGGGCGAGAGGTACTCGGGACCGCCAACCGCCATGATGCGCGCATTCAGCACCACCACGTCCTGCTCGTCGCCGGGGTTGCGCGCCAGCGCCCACTTCAGGGCAAACGGATTTGTCGCGTCGCGCATTGTCACCATCACGCCGCCGGAGCGGATGCCGACGGAGTCGCGGCTGACCTTGTCTTGATGCTCCAGTTGGAAGTGGTCTTTCATCTGCCGGTCGGCCAGCGCAAGTTTTCTGCGGTTCACGCGTTCGGAGATGGTAAAAATCACAAAGAACGTTGCTGCAAAGACTATGCCGCTGACTGTGGCCACGGACTTGGTGAACAGGTTCACGATGGCCGTGGTGAGCAGCACGAAAAAGACGGAGATGAGGCCGAGAGGGATTTCGGTCTTGCCGATGCGGATGTTAGGCGGAACCTTCCACCCGCGCTCGCCGTGGTACTTCCAGCGCAGAACGAGCATAGCGAGCGCGTTGAATGCGAAGGACCAGATCACGCCGAAGGCATAGGCCTCGCCCAGCGTGATTACGTTTCCGCGCGTGGCGATAATCGTGAACATTTGCAACGCAAAAACCAGGTTCACGATGCGGTGGCTGGTACCGAACTTCTTGTGCGGGCTGCGGAACCAGTCCGTCAGCACGCCGTCCTCGGCCACGCGCATCAGCACGCCGGTCGAGCCGATCATCGAGGTGTTGATAGCGCCGGAAAGAATCAGGAAGCCGACAACCACGACGAAGATGCGAAATGCAATCTTGAGAATGTCCGGTCCGACCATGAACATCGCCAGGCCGGAGATCAGGTTGTCCTGATAGATGTGCGTGCGCTCCCAGGTGGGAATCAGGATCGATGAGAGCAGCGTGGCGCCACCGGTAAAGATGAGGCTGTAAATGGCAATAACGATTGCGGCGCGCTTCAGGTTCTTGAGCTTGGGGTGCTCGATCTCACGATTGACCTGTGCCAGGCTCTCCTCGCCGCTCATGGCGAGAATGGAATGCCCGAAGGCCATCAGGATGCCGAAAAGTCCCAGGTAGGGCAGCACGCTGGAGCCTTTCAGGAAGCCCAGCGCGTCGTCGCTGAAGTGCAGGTTGGCGGGCGTCGGCAGCGGAGGAAGCTGAACGCTGGCCGGGTTCACCGAGTAGTTGTGGACGATCGAGTAAATGCCCCACGCGAAGAGAATCACCACCATCACGGTGGTAATCTGCATCACGCGCAGCGCCTTATCGCTCGATTCCTCGATACCCTTGATGTTCTGCCACCAGTAATAAATCGTGACCAGTCCCGCAAAGACCGCGGAAGTGTGGTCCACGTTGAACTGGTAGGCCGTGCCGTTAGCCTCGATCAGCGCGAGCGGGAGCCAGTGGTGGTTGAGGCTCACGTTCATCATCTCGTTCATCAGGCCCACGATGTACTGCCCCGCGGAGACGCCCGAGATCGGTCCGGTAAGAATGTAGTCGAACATCAGCGCCGAGACGCTCAGCTTGGCGAACCCGCCGCCCAGCGCCTCTTTCACCACGCGGTAGACGCCGCCGCGGGTAAACATCGAGCAGCTCTCCACATAGACCGCTCGCACGGCGAAGCTGAAAAGCATGATGCCGAGAATGAACCAGGGTGCAGCCGCTCCCACAGCGTGCTCTGCAATGCCGCCGGCGTAAAAGGCAGAGGAGCCAAGGTCGTTGAGAACAATGGCTGCAGCGCGCCAAAAGGAGATGAACGTCAGCATCACCGAGGATGCTACGATCAGTCGCACCCTGTTGGGCGGAGGAGCTACGGTCGTTCGGGAAGAGGCCATCACAAAGGTGCCGGCAACCCGCCGGCGGATACAGTCTCAAAGGACGCTTTAACTGCGTACGCCCTTGGAGAGTCTAAGTCTGTTCTGCGTGGGTGTCAATGGGCGGAATCAAGGCTTCTACAAGCCACTGGTTCCATAGAAGTTACTCTTTCCCAAAAAGCTCCTTGCCGTCCTCGACGAAGCTGATCAGGATGACAACCGCCGAGCCGGCCAGCCCGGCAAGGAAAAGCGTCTCCAACACACGCATGGCGATCAGTGCAATGCCCATGCGCATATTGTACGCGGAAAACGGAAATCTCACGGATTGCCGGCCGTTGCCGCAACGCGCTGGTTCGATTTTTTGTGCTTTACGATTTGCTTACTGCTTTACGATTTGCTTACAAAGTATGATATTGTATGCAGCAATCCGGGAATAAGGAGATGCCTATGGCCGCGATTGAACGGTTGACGATCACCCTTCCAGCCGATATGGCCGGCATGGTAAAGGGAGCCGTTGACGAAGGAGATTATGCGACTGCCAGCGAGGTAATCCGCGAAGCCCTGCGCGACTGGAAGCTGAGACGAGAGTTGCGCCTGCATCAAGTGGCGGAACTGAAAGCCGAGATTGACCGCGGCCTCAAGGACATTGCCGAGGGCAGGGTCGCCGATTTCGATAGAATGCGCATTGCCGCCCGCGGGAGGGAGCTATTCGCAGATCGCTCAAAGTCCGCATTGCCGAAACCGCGGAAATAGATCTTGCGGAGCTCTGGAGCTATCTTGCTGAAGAAGGCTCCGAGTCGATTGCAGACAACTTCCTGGCGCGCCTCGAAACTCGATTTCAGCAAGCAGCGCGCTTTCCCGCCTCCGGCGCGCCACGGTTCCAGTTTACGGCGGGCCTGCGGGTTATCTTCCATGAAAAATATGCAATCTACTATTTGCCCGACGAAAAGGAAATCGTGATTGTCCGCGTGCTGCACGGCTCCCGCGATATTGCCCACATCATCCAAGAGGGCGGGATGATCTTTTGAGCGGCGGCTTGCCCCGTGATCTCTCGGCCCCCCTTGTCCTTCATGCAATAGACTTTTCTGTGTATGCGCCTCCGCACATTTGCTCCCTGGGCAGCCGCTGTTTTCTCCGCGGCGTTGCTGGAACTGCCGTTTCCGCTTGCCGGTCCCATGCCGCCGTGGCGGAGTCTTTTTGCGTTCTTTGGTCTGGTTCCGCTGCTCTGGGCCATTCTGAGCCCGTCGGAAACGCCGCGGCCGTTCCGTCGCAGCTTTCTGCTCGGCTATCTCTGCGGCGTTCTCTGGTACGCGGGCAATTGCTACTGGATTTACGACACAATGCAGATTCACGGCGGCATTCCGCCCGTTGGCTCCTTGGCCATGCTGCTCGCCTTCAGCCTTGTGCTCGGGCTTTACTTCGGTCTCTTTGCGCTCGGAGTGCGCTTCTTTGCTGACCGGCTCGGTCTGCGTATAGCCCTCATCGCCGCGCCGCTTTTCTGGACGGCTCTCGAACTCGCTGCCGCGCGCATCACTTCAGTGCCATGGGACCAACTCGGCTACTCGCAAATCGATAATGCGCTCCTGACACATCTTGCTCCCATTACCGGCGTCTACGGAATCACCTTCCTGCTCGTTGCCGTCAACGCGCTTATCGTTGGTGCGATTCTGCCGTCAGCCAGTTGCACCCTGCGCCAGTTCAGCGTCAGCGCAAGCATTGTGATCGTTGGATTCAGCGTGATCTGGCTCGGCAAAGAGTCCTCCACGCCCGCGCCAACTGCCTCGGCTGTTCTCTTTCAGCCCAATCTCGATGTCGATTCCGGCGGCATGTGGCCCGGTCCGCAATGGGACCAGCACATTGCCCAGTTCACACGCTATGCTACGCAGCCCTGCGAGACGTCACACCCCGGAATCCCCGAAACTCCCGCCGCAGTGGCCTCATCCCAATCCTGCGGCCAGCCCTCGCTGGTCGCCTGGCCGGAATCCCCCGCGCCATATTTTCAGTATGAAGACCGCTTCCGCAATGCCATGAAGCAAGTGGCGCAAGACGCACATTCGCCGCTCGTCATCGGCGGCGTTGGCATGGAGCAGGGAACGGACGGCTTCAACTACTACAACTCCGGCATGGTTTTTGACGGGCAGGGCTCGCTGCTCGGCCGTTACGACAAGATTCACCTCGTCCCTTTCGGCGAATTCATCCCCTACCGCAACCTCTTCTTCTTCGCTAAAAAGCTCACGCGCAAGGTGGACGATCTGACCCGTGGCACCAACCGCGGGACATTTCTTCTCTCCGACCGGCACGGCGTCTCTCACCATTACGGCATTTTCATCTGCTACGAGAGCGTCTTTGCCGACGAGGTTCGCCTCTTCGCCAAAAACGGCGCCGAGGTCTTCGTCAACATCAGCGACGATGGCTGGTACGGCGACACCAGCGCCCCCTGGCAACACCTCAACATGGCGCGGATGCGGGCCGTCGAGAACCGCCGCTGGATTCTGCGCGACACCAACAACGGCGTCACCGCCGTCATCGATCCCAACGGCCGCGTCCGCCAGTCCATTCCGCGCCACAGCATCGGCGCGCTCGTGGCGCAATACGGCTTCAACTCCGGGACTACTTTCTACACGCGGCACGGCGACGTTTTCGCATGGCTCTGTGCCATACTGAGTGTCGGGATTGTCGCATGGAGTCTGAACGCACGCGGCGCTCTCAAAGTTCACATTAAAGTCAGGTCCCAAGAGCAGCAATCGAGCACAAAATGACATTGAACGATCTCGAATTCGCATATGCTCCCATTCGCGACCAGGTACGCGACCTGCGGGAGTATCTTTGACCCTGCCCGCATCCGCAGGGAACTAGCCGATATTGAAGCCAAGCTGGCCGACCCATCTCTGTGGAGCAATTCCCAGGCCAGCCAGCCGCTGATGCGCGACCGCAAGCGCCTGGAAGCCCTTGTGGCTGACGACGACGAGTTGGTCCGCCGCAGCGGCGACATTGACGCCTACTTTGAGCTGGCACGCGAGGGCGAAGACGTTCTCGCCGACCTCGAACGCGACATCAAGGCGCTCTCCACATTTGCCGAAGAGCTGGAAGCCAAGATCATGCTTTCCGGCGAGGCCGATCCGCTCAACGCCATCGTCACCGTGCATCCCGGCGCGGGCGGTACGGAAAGCCAGGACTGGGCCGAGATGCTGCTCCGCATGTATCTGCGCTGGGCCGAGCAGCAGGGCTTCAAGACGGAGATGAACGACTATCAGGACGGCGAAGAGGCCGGCATCAAATCCGCCACCTTCACCATCACCGGCGAATACGCCTTTGGTTTGCTGGCAGGAGAGAGCGGCGTGCACAGGCTCGTCCGCATCTCGCCGTTCGATTCCGCCAAGCGCCGCCACACCTCTTTCGCGTCGGTGTTCGTTTCGCCTGAAATCGACGATTCTATCCACGTTGACATCAAGCTCGAAGACCTCCGCATCGACACCTATCGCTCCGGCGGCAAGGGCGGCCAGCACGTCAACACCACGGACTCCGCCGTCCGCATGACGCACCTGCCCACGAATATCGTGGTGCAATGCCAGAACGAGCGCTCGCAGCACAAGAATCGCGAGAAAGCGATGAAAATGCTGCGCTCGCGGCTCTACGAATACGAGCTGGAAAAGAAGCGCGCCACGGCCCGGAAGCTCGAAGACTCGAAGCTTGAAATCAACTTCGGCTCGCAGATTCGTTCCTATGTTTTGCAGCCTTATCGCATGGCAAAGGATCACCGTACCAAGGTCGAAGTCGGCGATGTGGACAAGGTTCTCGACGGCTATTTAGAACCGTTTCTACGCGGCTATTTGCTGGCCAAGCGGCGCGGCACAGCCAGCGAGGGCGGCGCGGAAGACGATCTCGACTTATAGGGAATAAAATCGTGGACGGAATCGCGCCGTCGGGCACAGGAATCCAATTCAACATGAACGAGCCTGAAGTCATCGAAGAAATGCTGCACAAGTCGCGCACGATTGCCGTGCCCGGCATGAGCGACAAAACCTGGCGCGCCAGCTACAACATCGGCCGCTACCTCCACGAGCAGGGCTACCGCGTCCTGCCCGTCAATCCAGCCATCGAATCCGTCCTCGGACTCAAGTCCTATCCCGACCTCGACGCAGCGCAGGCTGCCGCAATCGAGCAGACCGGCAAGGGAATCGATCTCGTCGATGTCTTCCGCGCTTCGGAGTTTGTTCCCGCCATCGTCGATGACGTCATCCGCCTCGGGATCCCGTACCTTTGGCTTCAGGACGATGTAATCCACGACGAAGCCGTGGCCCGCGCCGAGGCCGCCGGCGTCAAGTGTGTGCAGAATGACTGTATCTTCCGCCGCCACGCGGCAATGGCCGAGGATTGAGGCCATTGCCCACGACCGGAGGCTAACTTGCTATGCGCGGAGCGCGCTGACTCGCTAAAAAGCAGAAAAAACAACCTGCTTCCTGCAAACCGTTTCCAGCCCCAATTCCGCCCACAAAGCGCCTTGGCACGCAATTCCCCGTAAAATTGTTGTAACGGACAGTTTCCGTGCGCCGTTCCCGGCTGCCGAAGCGTCCAATCAATAGTTGTCAGGTCAAATGCGAATCCTTCGACCCATCTTCGGATCTCTCCTGCTGCTTGCCGCGGCGCTGCCCGCGCTTGCCGCCTCCAGCTTTGCCGATACCGACCACTTGCACGTGCAGCTCGTAATTCCCGCTGCCGGCCTGCGGACTGGCGTGGCTGCCAAAGCCGGCCTCTACTTCAAGCTCGAACCCGGCTGGCACGTCTACTGGAAGAACGCCGGCGACTCCGGCGAGCCGCCGCACACGAAGTGGACGCTGCCCGACGGCATCACCGCCACGCCGCTCCAGTTTCCCGCGCCGCAGCGTCTCCCGCTGGGGCCGCTCATGGACTTCGGCTATGAAAACGAAGTTCTCTTTCCCTTTGAGTTGAAAGTCGCCCCGAACGCGCAGCAGGGAAGCGCAGTTCTACACGCCAAGGTTGACTGGCTCGTCTGCCGCGAGGTCTGCATCCCCGGCAAGGCCGAGCTGGAAACAACGCGTCCCGTCGTCCCCGGCGCTGCCTCCACGCCTGTCGAACCAGACGCGAGCCTCTATGCGCGCCTCGCCAACAAACTCCCCAAGCCGCTCCCGCCAAGCGCAAAGGCGAGCTTCCAGCCCACGCCGACCGGCTTCCGCCTCAGCATGGAAACTGGTCGCCGCGAGAGCGAAGCATTCTTCTTTCCTGCGGATCAGGATGTTATCGACAATCCTTCGCCGCAAAAAGTTACACCTACGGCGAAGGGCTTCACTCTTGATCTGAAGAAAGACACGAACCTGACCGCGAATCCGGCGCAGCTTCGCGGCGTTCTGGAGCTTTCCGGAGGCCGCGCCTATGAGATTGCGGCGTCGTCCGGGGCGGCGGTGACGCCTGGGGCAAACGCTGCTGCAACGGCAACACAATCCACGCCGGCTCAGCCTGCATCCGTCCAAAGCGCGGCTACTTCCGCTCCCGCGCCAACAACCTCTTCACCCGGCACTCCGCAGCAGCAGATCACAAGTCCCGCACCGCAGCCGCTTGGACTCTGGAAGAGCACAGGGCTAGCCTTCCTCGGCGGCCTCATCCTGAACCTGATGCCGTGCGTCTTTCCGGTGCTGTTTCTGAAGGGCCTCGGCCTCGTGCAGTCGAGCAGCGAAGAGCGCGGCCGCCTCCGCGTCCACGGCCTCGTTTACACCGCCGGAATCCTCGTCTCTTTCTGGGCGCTTGTTGCCGCTCTACTCGTCTTACGCGCTGCCGGCTCGCGCCTCGGCTGGGGCTTCCAGTTCCAATCGCCCATCTTTTTGCTGCTCATGGCCGCGCTGCTTTTCTTCCTCGGCCTTTCGCTTGCCGGGCAGTTTGAGATCGGCCTCACTCTTACCAGCGCCGGCGGTTCGCTCGCGCAGAAGCACGGATTCGCGGGAAGTTTCTTTACCGGCGTACTGGCCGTGATCGTTGCCACGCCCTGCACCGCGCCATTCATGGGCGCTGCCATCGGTTACGCGATTGCCGCGCCGGCGCTCGTCACCTTCGCCATCTTTACGGCGCTTGCACTGGGGCTCGCCGTGCCTTACGTCGCCCTCACACTGCAACCCGCGTGGACGCGCCTGCTGCCCAGGCCCGGCGCGTGGATGGAGGTTCTGCGTCAGGCAATTTCGGTGCCTATCTTTGCGACTGTAATCTGGCTTGCCTGGGTCGTCGCGCAGAGCTACGGAGCCACGCTCCTCGCGGCGTTGCTGGCAGGGTTTCTGCTGCTCGCCATTGCCGGCTGGTTCCTGGGCCGCTGGCCGGCAAAACGCTGGTCCACGGCACTCGCCGCCGCCCTTGCACTGGCTGTCGTCGGCCTGAGCCTCTATGCCGCAAATTCCTTTGCTGCTACGCCCGCGCCTGCCATGCAGTCGGCTCAATCCGGCACATGGCAGCCGTGGTCCGAAGCTGCCGTCCAGAAGAACCTCGCTGCCGGCCGGCCCGTCTTTGTCGACTTCACCGCAAGCTGGTGCCTGAGCTGCCAGGTGAACGAGCGCGTCGCCCTCAGCCGCCCGGAAGTCCGCCAGGCATTTGCCGACACGAACGTCGTTCTGCTCCGCGCCGACTGGACCCAGCACGACGAAGCCATCGCGCAAGCCCTTGAAAAACTTGGCCG
>JAATFM010000055.1 GCA_015655195.1 Terriglobales bacterium | reverse complement strand
TTTGCCGAACTGCTTGATCGGGACGCGCGGCCCGATCAGGTAGTTGCTCTGCGTTTCGCCATAGTAGTCATTGAAGCGCAGCCAGCGGCCCTCCGCTTCAAGCTGAATCCAGTGGGTAAAGTGCACGTCCACATACGCGCCAGCGCCAAAGAGCGGGTAGTTGGTGTCGTAACGCGTTTCAAAGCCGGTGGCAATCGCGCCGGCCGTGACCGTCAACTGGCGCTGCCGCGCCGATTCAGCGGCCTGCGCCCCGGCCGAAGCCGAGCCTAAAGCCGCAACCAGAGCCATCGTCAGTGCCGCAACCGGAATCGTAACCGGGCCGAGCAGAAAAGCGCCAAGGCATTTGCGCATCGTCGTCCTCTCCTTGCATCATCGGCTCAGGCGGGCAAAAAAGTCACTCGCAGCCGGGGAAAAAATTGGCACAAAAGATGGCCGGGACTCGTATTCCGGTCCCGGCCCATCTCGAATGGGAGTAAATACTAACTTACTACGGAGCCTGCGGGGCCTGAGCCGTGCCGGTCGGAGCTGGCGCGGTTGGAGCCTGTGGCTGCTGTTGAGGAGCCGGTGTCTGGGCTGGCGTCTGAGCCGGATCGGCCGCGGGTTGTGCCGCCGGAGCGGTCTGCGGTGCGGTCGCATCCGCCGTATAGCGTTGCAGCCGGAAGTAGATCGGCGTCACTTCGAGCGGCATCTTGTCGCGCGGATTCATCGGCGCAAAGACCTTGGCATTCAACTGGTGCACTCGGTCGTCCCAGGGATCCGTTTTCAGCCAGCTTCCCAGTGGCTGCGCCGGAACCTGCGTCAGGTCGTCCCAGTTCAGCTTGGGCGCGGAGGCAGCCAGTTGCTTCATCCACGGCGTTCCGTCCGGCCGCAGCAGCGAGTCGCCCAGCCGGGGCGAGTTCAGCGCCTTCAGCACCTTGCCGCGGTCGGCAAGCTGTACCCAGTAGAGTCCGGCCTTGGGCAGTTCATCCTTGTACATCGAGGCCTCAAGGTACCCCTGAGCGGCCTTCACCGCTTCCTCGTCGTCGTGATCCGTGTGGTACATGTTGATCTTGCGGAAGGTCGATTCGTCGGGGAAGAGCAGCCGGTCGTTAAAGGCATAGCGGGTGTCGATGTGGTGCCCCAGGGCGATGTGCGCCAACTGTACCGAGATGACCGAGGCCAGCGTCGCCTCGTGCAGCGGCATCGTATCGATCAGCCCCTTGCTGAGCAGGATCGTGTTGCCAACCGTGGTCGCTTCAATCGTGTCCGTCAGCAGAATCCGGCAGTGAACCGGCGAGGTGAAGGCGAGATTGTTCGGCACCGCCAGGTTGATCACAATCTGGTCCAGCGTTTTCTGCTCAAAGCCGTCCGGAGTGATCGGAGCCACCAGGCCCGCCTGCACCAAGCGGTCGATGACGTTGTCCTCGGCCTGCCGCACCCACTCGTGCGCCGCCTGCTGCGGGCTCACGTCCTGTGAGTCTGTGCTCTTATCCTCGGCGTCTTCCACCGAAATGTTCACGTTCTCGCTCTCGCGCGTGGGCAGCTTCAGCGAGTAGCCCCAGAAGTGTGTCTGCGCCTTCAGGCCCAGAGTCTTGTCGCTCTCCGAGCGCTGCGATTCCTCGACATAAACCGCTGCCGGCAGCCACAGATCCGGCTGCACATTGGCGCGCCAGCTATCGAAGTGGAAGAAGAGAGACTTCGAATCTTCATTCGTCGAGTTCGTAAAGGTTCCGTTGAAGCGGACGATATTGCCGTCCTGATCCTCGATCCAGACGCGCCCGTAGAAGCGGCCCGGCCCGGCGACCTTGGGATGTACGTCGAAGACCCAGGTCCGCACCGCGCCCAGAAACTCGCGCCGCACGTAGCTGAAAACGTAGTGGTTCTCATCGAAGGTCGTCGGGTCAACGAACATCATGTCCGTAAAGCCCACCGAGTTGTAGGCCACACCGCTTTTGCCCAGGCCGAGCGCCTTTCCCAGGCCCGACATCGACTCCAGCGATGCCTTGAAGAAGCCCTTCTTCTCCTTGTTCGCGTCGGTCCGCGCCGCGTAGCCCTTGTCGAAGAAGCCCTTGCCGAAGTCCACCCTGCTCAGCATGTAGGTGTCGGAGACCGGAACCTGGTAAAGCTTCAGATCCGGCCGCGTGTCCTGAATATAGGTTTCCACCAGCGGAGTGCGCTGCTGAATGTTTTTGATCAAAACCTTCTCGCGCGCAATGGCCCGTTGCACCAGCGCCGCCTGCTCCGGCGTCAACTGGTGCGCCTGCTCGAACTTCGGCTCCTTCTTTGCCAGTGCCGGCGCTGCACCGAGCGCCAGCCCGAGAAGTGCCACGGAAATCTTACGAAAATACATGTGAGCTCCTGAAAAATCGTTCTCCGCGGATTGAACCTTCGGCAATTCGGTTCTTCGCAACAGAAATCAAAGAAAGCAATCGGATTGCCAGACCTGCCACTTTTTGATCTTAAGCCAACTGGAACGTAATCGTGATGTTTGTTGTCAAATCCACCGCCTGGCCGTTTCGCGTGGCCGGATGAAAGCGAATCTGCTGCGCCACCCGGCGAGCCTCTTCGTCCAATCCGTGGCCCAACCCATGCACCACAGACTGCACCAGCACCTGTCCGGATGCCGTAAATGTCACGCGCAGAACCACATCGCCCTCGATCTTGAGCGCTCGCGCTTCCGCGGTGTAACGCACGGGTGGCTTCGACAGCACCTCAAGGTTGGTCGACTTCGGCGTCTCATTCGCCGCTGGCGTCGCTACAGAGGCCCGCTGCACTGCCGGAATTCCCGCCGTAGCCACCTTCCCATTTCCATAGGTGCTGTTGCCCGGTGCTGTTCCGGTTCCGCCCGGCAGACCGGCAGCGGCCACCCGGCCCACCGTTCCGGCATTGGAGCCGGAGCGGGTTCCATTCCCGAGCCCGGTCGAGCCCACCACGCCTCGCGGCGCTTCGGCCTTGCCGGTCATCCCGCCATAGGGGTTGCCAATGGCCGCTACCGTAGCCGGACGATTCGCGTTCGGCTGCGGCTTCACGCCAAAGGTTTCGCCCAGGTGCACCTGTTGCGTGGAGGGATGCTGCTGCGGCTCCTGCGCGGGCGCGGCGGCCCGCAGAGCGGCTTTGGGCTGCGGAGCCAGCACCACCGATGGCTTGGCTGCCTTCAGCACCGGCGTCTCGGGCTTCTGCTCGAAGTGCGGCGTTACCACCGGCACAGGCTTGGGCAAAGTGATCTTCGGCGGCGCCAGCTTGGGCGGCTCAACCTTGGGAGGTGGCATCTTCGGCAGCGGAGGAATCTTGATCTTCGGCGGCGGAGGCGGCTCGGTGGGGAAGATCAGCTCCGTCTGCTCGTACTTATGGACTTCAATGGCCTTCTTTGCGGTCAGCCCGACCCAAATCACAAGAGCAAGGATCAGCACGTTGATCACTGCGCTGGTCACGAAGGATGCCGGGCTCTTCTTTGTCTCGGGCAGCAGGCCGAAGCTGGCTCGGATCGGGGGCGGATTCGATGACATGACGGCTGGTTCCTCGTCTTGGGTTGCGTTTCCGGGACGCCGGGGCGGCCTCAGCCGGGCCCTTCGTTTCCGTTTTGTGCTTTCAGTCGCCTACATCGCCGTAATCGGCAAAAAGGCTAGCGGGAAATTCGAAACTGCGCGCCCTGTTCCCAGCGCCCGGTCTCTGTTTCAGTTTCTGTCGCTGCGGAGATGTGGCCTGTTCCGGAGAAAAACCTCATTCTGTTTTCCTCGCACTTCATCCGGAGCCATCTCGCAGCTCTGTCTGCTGTTTTGAGCCAAGTGCAACCGATGCACACACTTTAAATGACGGCTCGCCGCTCCGGTAGTTGTTATTTGTTAGGAGGTACTTAATTTCTATATCCCGCGCCGCGTCCGGATTCCGCTGCTGCGATGCTTTCATTGTACGCCTGACTGAGCCGCCCAATCGGCGACCCGCCAGCAGTCTGGGGTTCAACAGTTCTGGGTTCAGCAAGGGAACGAAGCGGAACGATGCTGAACAAAACAGCACAAAGCCTCCGCGTATTTTGCTGCCCGCATCTCGCCATCCAGGCCGGGGCGGGCAAGCGCGTACCCTGTAATAGACTCAGCTTAACTGAAAATCGTCTTCGAAGGGGAAAAGAAATCGTGAAGATACTGGTAACCGGAGGCGCCGGATACATCGGCGGCACCGTCGCAACACTTCTCAGCGAACGCGGCCATAAACCCATCATCCTCGATAACTTCATCCATGCGCGCCGCGAGAACCTTCCCGCCGGCATTCCGTTTATTGAAGGCGGTCTTGCCGACCGTGCCCTGATCGAAAAGATTTTTGCCGAGGCCAAAGCGAAGAACGAGCCTTTTGACGGCGTAATGCACTTCGCCGCTCTCATCGAGGCCGGTGAATCGATGCAGAAGCCGGAGATTTACTTCCGTAACAACACTGCTTCTACGCTCTCGCTGTTCGAAGCCATGCTGGCCCAGGGCGTCAACAAATTGGTCTTCTCCTCGACAGCCGCCCTCTATGGCAATCCCGAAATCGTTCCCATCCTCGAAGATGCGCGTCTCGAACCTGTAAACGCTTACGGCGAATCGAAGCTTCTTGTCGAGCGCATTCTCACCTGGTTCCACCGGGTTCACGGCCTCCGCTACGCCTCGCTGCGCTATTTCAACGTGGCCGGCGCGCCGGAGACTCCGGCAGGCATTGTGCGCGGCGAGGCCCATGAGCCGGAGTCGCACCTCATCCCGCTCATTCTCGATGTGGCGCTCGGCCGCCGCGCCTCTATCCGCATCTACGGCAACGACTATCCCACCGCCGACGGCACCTGCATCCGCGATTACGTCCACGTCGCCGACCTGGCCGATGCGCACCTGCTGGCGTTTGAAGCTCTCGACCGCACGGAATCGGACGGCCGCCTCATCTATAACCTTGGCAACGGCCAGGGCTTCAGCGTGCTCGAAGTCATTGAATCAGCCCGCCGCGTGACCGGCCACGCCATCCCCGCCGAGCAGCATCCCCGCCGTCCCGGAGACCCTGCCATCCTTGTCGCCGGCTCGGAGAAAGCCATCCGCGAGCTTGGCTGGAAGCCGAAGTACGCTGAGCTTGACGCGATTCTCCGCACTGCATGGGTCTGGCACCAGAAGCGTTACTCCTGAACCTGACCCGCTAAGCCTGGATTCCGTTCGGCTTCCACAGCCCCACCGTATTTCCCTCCGGGTCTGCGAACCACGCAAAGGTTCCGGAGGGAATCGGTACCGGTGGCACGAGCGTCTTGCCGCCAAGCGCCTCAATCTGTTTCAGGCTCTCCGCCACGTCGTCGGTCTGCACGTAGAAGTGTGTGAACTGGTGCGGCTCGTGCCCCAGCGCCGCCACATGCCCCTGTACCCCCTCGCTTGAGCCGGTGTCGATCATGCCCGCCGGCCCGTCCTCGATCTTCCACCCAAATGCCGCCGCATAAAATGCGCTCGTCGCCGCCTTGTTCTTGCACCCGATCTCGAAATGCACCACGGGATGACTCATGCGCTCCTCCTGATCTCAAAGTAATGTGGTCTTTGCGAATGTGGTCCCAGAGAATGAGCCGATATTACTCCGAATCCGACTCCGGATTCGCTGCGATTCGCCGTCCTGAGATGAAAATTCGCACGGGGCAGTCAGATATGTAGTTCCCCAAAATAGCTGGCCCTCAACGAGGTTTTGTGGTAGTCTGCAACTAAAATTAGTTGCTCTCGATCGGAAAGAAAACCCGAACAAGAAGAGCAGGCATGCCAAAACTTGAAAAGCTGATGGTGCGGCTTCTCGGCAAGCCGGTAGATTTCACATGGCGTGAGTTGCAGACACTGATGAAGGCGATGGGTTACGAATTGCGAACAACAGGAGGATCGGGACGCAAATTCCTCAATCCATCAACAGGCACGGCTCTGTTTATGCACGAACCGCACCCATCCAGCATCCTGAAAGCCTATCAAGTTCGAGCTGTGGTTCAATTTCTCGGTCAGGAAGGCAGATTGCCATGAGCCAGACACTGCATTACGAGGACTACGACGGTTCCGTGGAGTACAGTGCGGAGGACAGAATCCTGCACGGTTCGTTGCTCGGAATCCGCGACGTTGTGAC
>JAATFM010000150.1 GCA_015655195.1 Terriglobales bacterium | reverse complement strand
GGCGTCGATCCACACGCGCACCACATCCTTGCCATTGCGAATCTCGATCTCGCCATCTTCGAGCCGCAGAACCTGCGCAAAATGCTTCGCGCCCACCCACGGATTCGGCGTGAGTTGAATGCGAACGCGGCCCAGTTTCACCAACTTGCCCATCCCGGTCCACGCGTCGGACTTTGCTACCAGCAAAACCAGATCGCCGTTCTGCTCTGTCCAGACATTCGCGGCCAGGTCGCCGTTGCCAATCGGCATGGAGTCGTTTTCGTTCTGCCCCAGTGCAGTCCAGGTCACGTCATCCGCAGCAACATACGAGCTTTCCTGCGCGACGGCGCGAGCGAGCCCGAAACACGCCAGCAAGGCAACCACCGGAAACCACTTCGCAAATCTCATAAATCCCTCGCGGCAATCCATGTCTCTTCCGCCGTTATTTCTGCCCTACCGGTATCGCGCGTGCCGCGGCCGCCGGGCGGGTTGCCGTGGACGGCATAGAGTGCTTCGGCGTCGCAATCTCGCCTTCGCCCTGAAAGCCCTCGATCCACGCAACCCATCCGGCTGGTGAGCCAGGGCGACTCGTCGAAGGTCTCCTCGGCGCATCCCAGCGAACATCATGGGCAAGGTCGATGAGCCGCGCATAATGCTTGCCAGGATTCGCGATCTGCATGAGAAGACCCTGTATTTCTTGCCGGGATAACAATTCAAGAACAACTCTAATTAGCCTGCTCCCGGTTTCGTCAACGTTAGAAGGGGTTTATAACTCTCCTGCATCTCATTGAAAATAATATGCTTGAAAAGAAATCCCAAGGCTAACGGAAAGAGTCCGTGCCTACCTTTAGCCTTCAGGCGGACGCGCGCCGGATTTCGAGCAGCGACCGGCCCCCGCGCAGGCTCACCATGCTGAAGTGCTGCCCGCCAGGCGAAAGCTGCAACTCCTGCCGCCGTCCGTTCAACTGCAAATGATCCGCTCGGAAGCCGGCAGGCAGTCCGACCCGCACCTTCTGCTCGCGCGGAGAAGTGAGCTCGACCGTGATCCTGCCTTCCGGCGCTGCCCACTCCAGCCGGTGGAGGGTGAGACCGCTGCGGGCAAGAATCCCGCGGATGCTCCCTGCCGGCATGGCATCGGGAAGGGCCGGCAGCAGGTCGAGCCGGCCTGGAAGCGAAAAGACAAGGCTGTTCTGGATGACCGAGGGAATGCCACCACTGGCATCCACATTAAAAACCCGATGATGGTCGTAATGAGACGGAACCAGGCTCGAATGAAAGACCCCGTTGGCCGCCATCGCCGTCAGAAAGCCCCATACATCGTTTCCGCGCCCCAGCCGCGCAGCGCACAGCCCGGCCTGCATCCGGTAGTGAGACTCCGTCTCGCGTACGGAAGCGATCTTCTTTTCGTAAGCAACGGCTGCGGCCTTCCACAGCTCCGGCGTCGCCTCCGGGTCGAATTCGTAGCTCACGAAAAGCGGATAAAGCGGCGAGAGATGCCGGTGGCTGGGATATTCAACCATGTTTTTCTCGATAAACTCCTTCAGGCTGCCGTCCGGAGCGGCAAGCGTGCCGTTTCCATCCATCCCTTTGTACGCGGGTGTCGGCCCCCCGGTCGTCTCCGCGGTATTGACCATGTATGGCGGAATCCTGCCGAGCAGCGCTTTCCAGCGGGCCACGCCCTCGGCTTCGATTCCGAGCAGCTCGCAGCCCATAATCAGGTTGCTCAGCACCTCCCGCGCCACGGCGAAATCGATGGCCGCATTATCGGAGTAGGCGCATTCGTAAGAAAACGAAGGCGTTGCCCGCAGCCGTCCGTCAGGCTCCGCCACATACCAGTCTTCATAAAAGAGGGCACATTCCTTCAGATACGGAATCGCGCGATGTTCGAGAAAGGCTCGGTCGCCGGTGTAAAGAAAGTAATCAAAAAAATAGTGGCCAAGCCAGCCGGCAATCGGAATCTGGTTGAACCACGGCCAGTCGCGCGACTGCTGAAAATACGTTCCCTGGTCCTGCATCCGCGCCGGGTACAAAATGCCGCGGCAACCGGCCAGCTTTTTTGCTCCCTCGCGCCACGAGGGTACGCCCGCCTCGACCAGATCGAAAAAACCGCTCATCAGCTCGGGCATATTGGCGCTGCAAATGGAATCAACGGCCAGTTGCAGGTTGGCGTCGGCGCTGTAATCGCCATGCCACGGCGGCGTCCATGAGCCGGTCCAGACGCCTTGTAGATTAGGCGGCAGGTCGCCGCTCGAAGACAGAACCACATAACGGCAGGCATCGTAAATCTTTTCCGCCAGCGCTGCGGACAGCTTTTTTTCCGCAGCGGCTCGTTCCAAAAGCTCATCCGTAGTCAGCCTTCGGTCGCTGCCTCCGCCCAGATCGAGCGTCACGCGGTCGAAGATTTCGCCATGTATGCGAACATGGGGCGCGAGCAGCGCATCGTACTCTGGTTTGAGCCTGGGCAGCGATTCGGCCAGGGCCTCTGCCTTCTCCATGAGGAGCGGGCGATGTCTCTCCACGCGCATCAGCAGCAGGATCTCCGCCGCCTCCCGAAAACTGACCCCGTCGTCTGCCACCTGCACATCGCCGCCCGTGGAAACGACGCGAACGACACCGTTGTAGCCTCCATCTCCGGAGGCATAGAGATTCTGTACCCCGAACCAGTCCCTGCCATGCGCCTGCGAAGACTGGATAAGCGGGTTGTCGATGGGAGCAATCCGCAACGAGCCGGAAAGCCGCCGCGGACCCGGCCCGGCGACCGACAGCACGATAACATTGTCCGCGCGCGAGACGAAGAGCTTCGTCTGAAATTCCCCAGCGGCTCCGCGCCAGGAAGTAACCACTTCCCCGGTTCGGAAATTTTCCCAGCGGCGATACGCCGTAGCATTTTCCGCACCCGTCAGTGCGCCCTGCAGAAAAAAGCCCGGGTGGAAATCAACGGAATCGTCTGGAGCCAGCCCATTCTCTTTGGCTTTTTCATAAGCGAAATCGAGGGCCGAACCATATCCCTGCTCACGGATGAGCCTGCGAATCTCCGGCAGAAACCGCGCCGTATTCGCCGGAGCCTCATGCTCCGGGCTGAGCCGCCGTGCGTAGAGGCGGTTGTGGTTCACGAGAAAGACGGGGGACTCAGGCCGTCCGTAGACCACCGCGCCCATGCGGCCATTGCCGCTCACCATGCCCTCTTCCCAGTTCTCGGTCCAGCGGGAACTGGCCGCGCCACGCTCCGATAACCTGTCCGCCGGCGAAATGCGCTGGTCGGCATCCTCTGCGGCGCGTAGCCCCGCGCTCGCCGATGCTGTTGCCGCAAGACCACCGCCACAAAGGCGGACAAACGTTCGCCGCGTCAGAAAAGAGATCTCGTCGCGCATAGTCTCTGGCGCTCTCCTGATTTTCGATATGCCGAACGCAGTGCTCTCCGGCGAGTGGAATCGTTCGCCGGGCAGATGCTTCTGTTTTCCATCCAGCATTCTATTGGCGCGGCGGCACTTTCAAGCGAACGGAACGGTTCCTTGTGGACGATAGACCCGTTAGGAATCCAGCTAACAGGGTCGCAAACCCGCATCCGCACAGCCGTTTCCCGCCCGGCGTTCTCTGGGAAAAAATATGCCCCGTTTTGCGGCACATACCGAAAGGTACCCCGGTGGGCATTCCCCTTAGAGAGACATCTCTTTTCTTCGAGCGCTATACTACCGCCCGAAAGGATTTCCGAATGCACACAGTGGCTATAGGCGAAGCTCAGGCATCTGAACGTGGAAAGCTCTCGATGTCGGAAGAGGAAATTGCGCGCCTGCCAGAGCACCTTCAGGAAGTGCTTGAAAGTGCATCCTTCCGGGCCAGCCAGAGAAGCGGGCAGTTTCTCAAGTACATCGTAGAGCAGACGCTCGCGGGCCATCTTGAGTCCCTCAAAGAGCGCGTCATCGGGATGGAACTCTTCGGCCGCTCCTCGACCTACGACACCGGCGAAGACGCAATTGTCCGCGTAACCGCCAGCGACGTGCGGAAACGCCTCCACCAGCACTATGACAAGTACGGCGCCGCCTCGGAATTTCATATCGGCTTGCCGCCCGGCTCGTACATTCCGGTGATTACCCACCGCGAGCCCCTGCCGGCATCCACAAACGGCAGCAATCATAACGGCAACGGCGATCATTCTGTCGATCAAACGGAGACCGCGCTCGAACCGGGAACAGAAATCGTACCTCTGGAAACGGTCCATCCGCTCGATTCCGCCATTCCGAACAGTATTTCCGAGAGCCAGCCGGCCCGAAGCAAGGATTTGCGCTATCTTATCCCCGCCACAGTCATCCTGCTTCTCATTTTCGCGGTATCCGGCATGATCGCCTGGAACCGCTACTCGCTGGTGCAGGAAACGCCGCGCACTTCCCTGCTGTGGTCGGCGTTCTTTCGCTCCCCGCATCCCACGCAGGTCATTATGAGCGATCCGAATCTCGCGGAAATCGAGGGATTCACCGGCTATCAGCTTTCGGCTTCCGATTACGCGAACCACAATTACATACCCGACTCCGTCAAGCTGACGCCCGAGGTAGAGTATTTCTGCCGCGTAATTCTGCGCGGGGATAAGGTGGCGGCCGTGGATGCGCCCATTGCCGTCTATATCGGACAAATGGCGCTCGCGGCCTCCAGAGTCTTGAATGTGCACGCCGCGCGCAGCATTCGCGTCGAAGATCTCGCGAGTGACAATAATTTCGTCTTCCTGGGAAGCCCGCGCACGAATCCCTGGTCCTTGCTTTTCAGCGACCAGTTAGACTTCCGCTTCGATCTTGACCAAAAGACCAAAACCGAATTTTTCCGCAATGTGCATCCGCGCCCGAACGAAGCCTCCACTTATCTTCCAACGGCTCCCGGCTGGGCCACTGGCCGGTCCTTTGCTACGGTTGCGCTGGTGAAGAACCGCGACCAGATCGGCGATGTGCTGCTCATTGCCGGGGAAACCGGCGAAGGCACGGATGCTGCCGGGCGATTGCTCGCTGACGAGACCCGCCTGAACGCGACGCTGAAAAGCTGCGGCGTCTCCGGTTTCGGTTCAGTTCAGCATTGGCAGTTGCTTCTGCAACTGAATGCGATGGCCGGAGCGCCAAGTAATGTGGATGTAGTAGCCTGTCACCTGCTGGACCATCCGCAGGGCCAGTGACGCAACGCGGGGAGCGCAAGACCGGCCTACTGCACGCGGGCAGGCTCAGTGCGGCCTTCGGCGAAAAGCGGCAGGTGCGCAACAAAGAAAGCAATTTCAAGCACGCGATTTTACAGATACACAAAAATTTTGCTGTTGCCCGGCATAAACAAGATCATCAGGATTTTCAGGCAGGTCACCAACGAGGATTACACGCCGATGCACCCACTGGTGATGGATTGGCGCGAAGATACGCGAGTCCGTGAGATTGGCGACCAGTTCCTCTTCGGCTCTTCTACTCTGGTGAATCCAGTCACCGAAGAAGGCGCAACGAGCCGTTCGGTCTATCTGCCCCAGGCTGCGGGGTGGTACGACTTCCGGACGGGCGAGAAGCTAAACGGCGGGCAACGCATTGTGGCGAATGCTCCGCTGGATCGCATCCCCCTCTTTGTCAAAGCGGGCTCGATCCTCCCGCTTGGTCCGGAGGTGCAATACGCGGAGCAGCCGACGGATGAGCCTACCGAACTGCGCATCTATCCCGGCGCAAATGCGGACTTCAATATCTATGAAGACGCCGGCGATACCTATGATTACGAGAAAGGCCCGCACGCGGTCATTCCTCTGTACTGGGACAACGCCTCGGCAACGCTCACGATTGGAACTCGCCAGGGAAGCTATCCATCCATGCCGCGAGATCTCAGGTTTAATATCGTCCTGGTTAGCCCCAATCATGGCGCAGGCCCGCAGGTAACGCGGGAAGTGAACCGTTCCATCCACTACAGTGGATCGAGCGTGACCAGTGTCCTTCCATAAAGGACGCAAGTACGCGGTTCTGTTTGTCTCCAATGACTTCGAACCTGTGCAGCCTGACAGGGATGCGAGCGGCGCAGAGAACCCGCAAACGGCACCGCGAGAGTATGGCCCAGGGCTGGCCCTTGGCCGTTCCAGTTCCGTGCGCGGCTTTGCGCATGGGATGCAATGGAGGCTCCGCCAAAGAGGAACGTTCCCAAGTGATCTATCTGGGTGCTACAATTTGCCCGGTCCAAAAAGGCGAACGCCAATGGCTGCACATGAGGAAACAATAGCTTCTGACAGCTTCAGCATTGCCTGGAGCGCGGAGACAATCGATGCGGCTCGGCATCATCTGGACGAATTAACCCACAGCGCCACATTCAAAGGAAGTCCCCGCAGTCAGCAATTCCTTCGCTACATCGTGGAAAGGACTCTGGAGGGCGAGTTTCACAGCCTGAAGGAGCGCACCATCGGAGTGGAGCTGTTCCAGAGATCCCCAGCCTATGACACCGGGCAGGATGCAATCGTGCGAGTCACCGCCAGCGATGTACGGCGGAGGCTACAGGAACATTATGGACGCTATGGAGACGCCTCCGAGTTCCACATCCAGCTTCCCCGCGGCTCTTATGTGCCGGAGATTACGATACTGAACGGATCGGCCTCGCAGCCGGAGACCAAGACGCATCCTGTCGAAATGGTCGAAACACCCACGCCTGCCGAGGTACATTCCGCCACGGAGATCGTACCGTTGCGGAGCCACCATCACCGCTGGATCGGGATAGCCGTCAGCGCTGCCGCGTGTCTTGTGCTTGTACTGGCGGGGACGGCACTGCGCCGATCGGTCATGGCGAAACCCGCAGTATCCTTGCCGCCCTGGACGGCAATCCTGCGTCCAGGGCATGCGGTGCGAATCATCACCAGCGATCCGAACGTAGAAGAGCTGCAGGAACTGACTAGGCGCAATATCTCAATCTCCGATTATGCCAATCATCGGTTTATTCCCGATGACATGGCGCTCACAATCGACCAACAGCAGTTTTACCGTTTCTATCAGCACGCGGATAATGCAGCCGCCATCGATACCCCCTTGGCGGTCAGCATCGCGCGGTTGGCTTCGAGCGATTTTCCGATCGAGATTCACTCGGCACGCAGCCTGCACATCACCGATCTCCAGAACGATGACAACGTGATCTTGATCGGAAGCCCGCGTTCCAATCCGTGGGTCGAGCTGTTCCAGGACCAGCTGGATTTCCGGCTCGTCTATCATCCGGAGCTGGGGCAGGAGATCGTGGAGAATGTGAATCCGCGCGGGCACGAGCAAGCCAGTTACCTGCCAACAGCCCGCGGATTTGCTACCGGGGAGTCGTTTGCTCTGGTTGCGCTGGTTCACAACCAGAACCGCTCCGGCCATGTGCTGCTACTGGCCGGCGCCAGTGGCGAAGGTACGGAAACCGCCGGACATATGGTGACCGATCGGGATCATCTCGTTCGGCTTTTACAGTACTGCGGGCTTTCCGCCAACGGGCCGGTGCAGGATTTCGAGCTGCTGCTGGAACTCCGAACACTGGCCGGCGAGCCCAGTGCCACTAATATGGTGGCCTGCCACATTCTGTCCAGCCATACATAGTTAATTCAGGACAGATTCCCCGAAGACTACGTTATTCCTCCCCTAGCCAATCCACTATGTATCTGCGAAAGCCCCGGAAGAGAAAGTCTCCGGCCTTGTATTTTAGCGCCATAACGGCCCACGGCTTCTTGCGCCCTACTTGTGCAGACTTATGCCATTCAGAAGCGGGAATCCGGTGCATCAGGGGCCGTATACCTACGGTTAGACACAGTGGAAGAGCATTTCCACGTTTTTACAACAACATACAGCGCTGTTAAGAACTGCATTTAACTTGCCAAAACAGCTTTTGCGAAGCGTAGGGTCAGGAACGGATTTTCAGAAATACACAACCTGCGGCGTAAGTACGGCGATGTCATACCGCACAGGAAACTTCAGGGGTGTGAAACGGAGGACAGCAATGCAAACACAAAGAGCGAACAGGAGCCTTTCAGAACTCCGATTCCAGCTCACCCTTATGCTGATGATATTGTTCGGGTGCTTCGGAATCTCTGCAAGGGCTCAGGTGACCGGGCAAGGCACGATCACCGGAACAGCTACCGATCCGACTGGAGCAGTCATCGTCGGAGCGAGCGTAAGCGTAACCAACGTCGAAACCAACGTCTCCCATGATTCCATCACCAACTCCACCGGCTACTTTGAGGTCAACAATCTGAATCCGGGCACCTACCGGATTCAGGTATCCGCGCCGGGATTTGAGGGCCTGGTACACCAGAACATCACGCTGGATGCCGCCGCGCACGTCAACGTGCCGCTGCAACTCCAGCCCGGTAAGTCTGTGGTAACCGTCACCGTAACCGCCGATGCCACCCTGCTGAACACCGAAAGCGGC
>JAATFM010000190.1 GCA_015655195.1 Terriglobales bacterium | reverse complement strand
GCGCGTAGAGCGGCTTTTCGAGCATGGCGCGAATCTTTCTCGCCACGCGCAGCGGCGTGTAGTCCTTTTTCTGGATGACGCGTGCCACCTTTAGCCGGCGCATCCGGCGTGCGTTATCCGGCTGGTCGTGCGAGTAGGGCATTATCAGCATCGGCTTGCCGGCGTGCAGACATTGCGCCGTCGTTCCCACTCCGCCCTGGTGCACCACTAACGCCGCATGGGGAAAGAGCGCCGAATAGGGCGCGTACTCGGCCAGGCAGATTGAGTCTGGCAGCGGCTGGCGCGGCTTGTTGCGCGGGTCGTTGCCGATCAGAAGTACGGCGCGCATTCCGAGCTTCATTGCGGCGCGGGCTGAGTGCTCGTAGAAGCGCCCGGCGGCGAGTACCGCAGCCGAGCCCAGCGTAAAGACAAGCGGCGCGGGACCGGAGTCAAGGAAGCGCTGCAAATGCGGTGGGAGCTTTTCGTTTTTACCATCGGCGTCAAAAAAACAGAAGCCGGTGATGAGCGTGTTCGGCGGCCAGTCCTTCTGCTCCTGCCCCAGCAGGCGCGAAAATAGCGCCAGCACCAGATAGGGCGAGTGCTTGGCGTGAAAGAGCGGATTATGGCCGCGCGGCAGGCCCAGGTCTCGCCTGAGATCGTAGATGGGCTGCGGCCACTTGCGGCTCACGAAGCGGGCCAGACGCTTGATGGCGCGGCCCATGCCGGGAACGGTCTTGTCCGCCCGCGCCAAGCGCGGATACATGGGCAGCACCGGTGGGTCAAAGGCCGAGAAGAAGGAGAGCGGCGCCAGCTCATAACTGGCCCAGGGAATGCCGGTCACTTCCGCCACAATCGGCCCGGCGTAGTTGAGCTCGCCGAGCAGCAGCAGGTCGGCGCGTTGCGGCTTCGTCGCCGCGTCGAGCAGGTCCGCGTAAGTCTCGCGTAGCGCGGGAAACAGGAACTCGCGCAGGCCGGTCTCGGTTCCCTTCTTGATGTCGTAAACCATCGCGACGAGCCGCGTGTCCGTGGGGTCGATGTCCGGCCGGATGGGACGGAACTCGATGCCGAGCGGCGCAATCTTGGCCCGGTAAACCTCGGGCAGCGCCATGACGGGCGTGTGGCCGCGGCGCTTCAGCTCAAGCGCAACGGCAACAAGCGGGTGAATGTCTCCGTAAGTGCCAATGTTCGAGAGGACGATGCGCACGTGTCGGGTTCCGAGTGGGGTTCCAGATACGAGAGTAACGTATCGGGCGGGGCAGGTTACAGTGGACAGGGAACAGCAAGACGGTCGCAGACTGTCGACTGTACCCTGTAACCTGCTATGAAACTGATTCTCGCCATTGCCGCTGTGGTTGTCATCGCCGCCAGCATCGTTGCGGATTGGAAGTGGCGGCAGTGGATGGCGGCTCGCCGCCTGGACCGGGAACAGGATCGCGACCGGCAGCTTCGCGGCTGAGCGCGAAAATCTTCTGGCCGGTTTCGTTACAATCATTGGCAGGGAGCCGTCCATAATCTCATGGTCCGTTCAATTTCTCGCAGCCAGATGCTTGTTGCCTTAGCCGCGGCTCTTGCCGCAGTGCCGTTTGTCCTTGCGCCTTCGGCCCAGGCCCAGTTTGCGCCGCCGCCCACCACGCAGGTCCACGACCCCGCCGCGCTCAAGCCGCCGGCTGGCGCCCGCGTCGCCATCATCGAGTTCGGAGACATGGAATGCCCCGACTGCGCCCGCGCCAATCCGATGCTGAAGGACGCAGCGGAGAAATACCACATTCCCTGGGTGCGTTACGATTTTCCGCTGCCCTTTCACCCGTGGAGCTTTAACGCGGCGGTGAATGCGCGCTGGTTCGACGCGAAGGGCGGCAAGAAGCTCGGCGACGCTTACCGCGATGCGATCTTTGCCAACCAGCCGAGCTTCGGCGAAGACCCCAGCCGCGTGGCGGCGTTTACGCAGCAATTCGCCAAGGATCACGGGCTTGCCTTTCCCTTTGCCGTGGACCCGCAAGGCAAGCTGGCCGCAGCCGTCAAGGCCGATTATGCCCTCGGCCAGCGCATCGGCATCGAACACACGCCGACAATCTGGGTCGTCTCCGCGCATTCGAAGGGTGCTCCGTTCGTCGAAGTCGTGGACCGCAACAAGCTCTACCAGCTCATCGACCAGGCGTTGGCAGATACGAAATAAGACGAGGGTTCGTGCTGTCCCACCCTAGCGGCAAAAACAAAGACGCCGCGAGGATGGGGCACCCGAAATCTGCAACAGTTCCAAAAGCAAATGGCGCATCCGGTTGGATGCGCCATTTGCTTTTACTCTTTGTGGGATAACGAGCGCTTACAGTTCCTTCACGCCTTCCACAAACGCCTTCAGCTTGCGGCTGCGGCTCGGATGGCGCAGCTTGCGGAGCGCCTTGGCTTCGATCTGCCGGATGCGCTCACGCGTCACCTGGAAGCTCTGGCCCACTTCTTCGAGCGTGTGCTCGGAGCCGTCTTCAAGACCGAACCGCATCTTGATAACGCGCTCCTCGCGCGGCGTGAGCGTGCGCAGAACCTGCGAGGTGTACTCCTTGAGGTTCACGCTGATGACGGCCTCGGAAGGCGATACCGCCTGGCGGTCTTCGATGAAGTCACCGAGGTGCGAATCTTCCTCTTCGCCAATCGGCGTTTCCAGCGAGATCGGCTCCTGCGCAATCTTCAGCACCTTGCGGACCTTCGCCACGGGAATATCCATGCGGCGCGCAATCTCTTCCGAAGAAGGCTCGCGGCCAAGCTCCTGCACAAGCTGGCGGCTGGTGCGGATGAGCTTGTTGATCGTCTCGATCATGTGCACCGG
>JAATFM010000154.1 GCA_015655195.1 Terriglobales bacterium | reverse complement strand
TCCCGGCGGACGCGGCAAGTTCTTCCGCCGCAAGAAGGTCTGCAAGTTCTGCACCGAGAAGATCGATGCGATTCCTTACCGCGACGTGCGCCTGCTGCAGGGCTTTGTTGCCGAGCGCGGCAAGATCGTGCCCCGCAGGCTTACCGGTGTCTGTACCACGCACCAGCGCCGCCTGACCCGCGCCATCAAGCAGGCCCGCAACATCGCGTTGCTGCCGTTCGCCACCAAGCACTAAGCTGCGGTGTAGGCCGCCGCTTTGTGTCTTGTCCGGGTTCCGTATCAGGGCACGACTTCAGTCGTGCCGCCTGAGCGAGCCAAAATTGCCGGGGCTTTAGCCCCCGAGGGAATGCTGGCAAGCAAGATGCCGCCCTCAAATTGGAGATTTTTGTCATGGAAGTCATTCTGAAAGAAGACGTAGCCAACCTCGGCCACCGCGGAGACGTGGTCAAGGTCGCAGACGGCTACGGACGCAACTTCCTGCTGCCCCGCAAGCTGGCGCTGCAGGCTACCCTGGCCAACAAGAAACAGATCGAAGAGATGCAGGCCGCCGCCGCCCGCCGCTCCGCCACGGAGAAGGTTGTCGCGGAGGAAATCGCCGTCAAGCTCGCGCCGGTCGTGCTGGTCTTTACCCGCAAGTCGGGCGAGAATGGCCAGCTCTTCGGCTCGGTCACCTCGTCGGACATCGCCACGGAGCTCGCGGCGCAGGGCTTCGAGATCGACCGCCGCAAGATTACCCTCAACGAGCCCATCAAGGCCCTCGGCAACTTCGAGGTTGCCATCAAGCTCCACAGGGAAGTCAGCGCTCCGGTCAAAGTCAAGGTTCTCGGCGACGCCGTCGCCGAAGGCGAGGCCCCGGCGGAAGCGCCGGTCGCGGCAGCGGAAGAGACCGCAGCCGAGTAGCTTCGTTCATAGCTTCACCATGCGCCCCTCGGTTCGCCTAACAGCGTATCGAGGGGCGCGTGTGTTTCCCGCGTTCGGGATATTTGTGGGAGTTCGCCGGCAATGAAAGCCGGTGTATCCTGCTCCTATGGCAAGCGCCGCTGAATCCATTGTAGAAGGCCGCAGGGCGCGTGCGGAGGGCCGCTTCGGAGCGGCGCGTACATACTATGCCGAGGCTGCCGGAATCTATCGTGCCGAAAGCAACTTCCTCGCCTACGCCCACACTATTCGCCACATCGCGGATATGTACTGCCAGGAATCAAAGCCCGCGGAGGCAAAGCCTCTTTACGAAGAGGCTTTGGAGATTTACCGCGGCAGCTTCGATACAAAACTTCTCGATCTTGCAAATACAGTCCGGCCCTATGCTCTACTCAACGAGACAATAGGCAATCCAATCGCAGCCAGAGAGTTCTGGCAGGAGGCGAAGAGTTTTTACGCCTCGCTTCGTCTGGAAGCCGGTATCAACGAGTGCGACAAGCACCTCGCAGGTATCCCGCAAACTTTCTAGCGCACCATCGCCAGCGGCCGATTGCGATCCGTCCGCATCGTCGGTACGGAGGCGAGCAGGCTGCGGGTGTACTCGTGTTTTGGTGCGGTGAGAACCTGCACGACAGGGCCGGTTTCGACAATCTCGCCGCGGCGCATGACGGCTACGCGGCTTGCTACCTGGCCCACTACGGCCAGATCGTGCGAGATGAATAGCATTGCCAAGCTGTGCTGCTGCTGAAGCTCTTTGAGCAGTGCCAGAATCTGCGCTTGCACGGTTACGTCGAGCGCTGTTGTCGGCTCATCGGCAATCAGCAGGCGCGGCTTGTTGATAAGCGCCATCGCGATCAGGATGCGTTGCCGCTGGCCGCCGGAAAACTGGTGCGGATAGTCGCCGTAACGCCGCTCCGCATCGGGGATCGATACAGCTTCGAGGGCGGCAATGGCGCGGTGTTTTGCCTCGCGGCCAGTCCATGAAGTGGAATGTGCGGAAGCCGCCTCCGCAACTTGAGCCCCTACGCTCATCACCGGGTTCAGAGCCGTCATCGGCTCCTGAAAGATCATGGCAATCTCGTGTCCGCGCAGCTTTCGGAGCGCAGTGGCCGGCTCGCGCAGCAGATTTACTGCATGGCTTGTCACGCCATCGGACCCGCTGCCGGTTTGGCTCCGAGTTCCGTTCCAAAGAATCTCGCCGGAGACCTGCGCAGTGGCGGGCAGCAGCCCCATCAGGGCCAGCGAAGTCGCACTCTTGCCCGAGCCGGATTCGCCGACTAGGCCCAGAACCTCGCCCTCGCGGATTTCGAAATCGATGCCGCGCACCGCTTCCGATGTACCGAAGCGAATTTTCAGGTTCTGAACGGAAAGCAGCGCGGCCATAAGCCCATCCTAGATGATTGTGGACGAGGAAACCATGCTACGCAGGTTGTTGATGACGTGACAATCGGGTGCGTGCTACCGTTTTGCAGGCAACGCCAAACTGGTTTGGCACATCTGTTGGGTTTGTGTCTCGCAACTTTCGTTCAGAACAGGAGTTCTTACCAGCTATGAAGATGAAAGGCTTTGCTGTCTCCCTGCTCACACTTTCCCTGGCCCTGTCCGGTGCTTCCGCCGTTCATGCGCTTCAGGGACCACCTCCACAGCCCGGTGGCCAATATGGCCCGCCGCCTCCGCTTCGTCCGGGATGGGACAACGCTCCCGGCAGCTACAGGAGCGATATCGAGCGCCGTGCCTACCAGGAAGGCATTCGCGGTGCCCGCAAGGACCGCGAGAATGGCCGCGCTCCGAATGTGAACAACCGCGACGAGTATCGCCGCACTACGGCCTTCCCGGTTCCGCCGCGCATGCGCGGAGCCTATCAGAACGCCTTTCGCGCCGGTTACAACCGCGGCGTGCAGATGTTTTACGGTGGGCGCCGGTACTAAGAGTAGTACTTCCATCCACGCCTCTGCCCGGCATGCAAGCCGGGCAGAGGCGTTTGTGCTTTTGCCGCCATCATGGCGGTTTATCAGCGGGTCAGCGGAAGTGCTGTCCCACCCTTGCGACAGAAAAAAGCCGCAAGGATGGGGGACGGGGCATTTGTGTGATCCCACCCCGGCGGCAAAAACTAAAGACGCGCGCGAGGGTGAGTACCCGGCTGAGTGCGGTGGCATCCCAGGTCCGAACACGGGGATCTGAGGCACCCGGCCTTCAACTTCCTCAACCACCTACTCTCCAGCTTCGTTCCCCAATACTCGAATGAGGGGAATCTGTTTCTCAACGACACTTCGAACAGCGGAATCACACAATCATGCGGCGCAGATGTTTGAGGCTGCGCCGCGGCTTGCTGAGATGAGAGCTTAATTCGGTGGCGGAATCGGATTTGGAATCGCCGTCCAGCTCTCGCCGCGGTCATGGCTGATCCAGTGCTCGCCTGATGCCAGCCGAATCTCAATGCTGTCCGAGAGGTGCTGCGCCTTGCTTTTCCTGAACGCCAACTCGGCGGTCGCTGCGTTGGCGCTCTCTTCCGGCGCCAGACGCGTGAACGCGACGGCTTTGCCGGTCCACGGAAGAGAAATTGCGCGCCAGTTGCGGCCCATGTCGTCGGAGGCAAAGAGCGCGCCCTCCGCGTCGAGCGCAAGGATGCGGCCCGGAATGCGAGTGCTCGATACAGCAGTGTGCCCGCCGGGCAGCAGGAGAATGACTGGCCACGCGCCGTGGAGCGATGCGGAGACTGTGCCGCGAGATGGAGCAGCACCGGCAGCCTGCGTCACGTTCCCCGTGACGGTTGCTTGCGCGCTGACGGAGACGAATGTATGCGAAGGGGAAGCCGGAGCGGCGGCGACAGGAGCAGAGGCCGAGGATTGCTCGAAAAGTCCGTTGACAGGTGAGATTGCACCCGCGGTTGGTATTGCACCTTTGTCCTCGGCCCGCCGCCTGTACGTCAGCTCCGCTTGCAGTTGATCGGTCGAATTCGTTGCACCGACCTCCATTGCTGGCAGCGCTTGGCCTTGTGCAATGCTGCCATGCAAGGCCGCGGCAGGATGCGCTTTCGGCGCGGAGGGCGGCGCTTTGCGCGCGCCGGAACGCGGAGCTTCGGACGGAGCGGGACGCGAGGCTTCGTGCGGAGCAGTTTCCGCCTGCGAATTGGAAGTTGGCTGCGGCGCGGGTTCCGGCGCAGATTGCGGCACAGGCTGGACCGCCGCCGTCTCTGTTCTGCTTGCACCGGAGTTGTTGAAGTGGCCGAGCGACCGGAACCAGACAAAACTTCCCACAAGCAGGCAGACTGCCAAGCCGGAGGCCGCGACCGGCAGCCACGGAAACTTCCGGAGCCCGCGTGCCGGCGCAGGCAGAGGCAGAGAGGCAGCATCCGGCTCTGCGGCTGGCGCGGCCTGCTGCGTCAGAAAAACAATCTCCCGGCAGCGGGCGCAGCCGGCCAGATGGTCCACGATTTGCGCCCGCTCCGCGCCGGCAAGCGCCTTCTCGGCAAAAGCGGACAGAAGATCCGCTTTCGGATGGTTCGCCGCCCGGTTTGTTGTCACGGATTCATCGCGCATCGCCTCTGCCTCCTCCCGCGGAAATTGCCTCTCCTGATTGGAACGCCCCAGAGGGCGGAAATTGCAGGATTTTTTTGAGCGGCAGGCCCAGATTTTCTGCCACGTCGCGCACGTCGGACTGCATCATCTCTTCGGCCTGCCGCCGGCTCAGACCTTCGGCCCGCAGCTCACGCAGAATTCGCTTGCGAACCAGCGCGTAGAGGCGTTCGAGCCGCCGGCTTATCGTCGAAGCGTGCACGCCGAGCAGCATCCCAAGCTCGCGGACGGTCCGGCCGTCGAAGTAATATGCCGCTATCAGCAACCGGTCTTCCGCTGCAAGCTCGGCCAGAGCCAGCCGCACGGCTTTTTCAAGCGCTGCCGGCTGAGCGGAGGCAGCCCCGGCAAACTCCGCTTCCGGATTCGAGGCCGCGACCGGCTCAGGCTCCTCTTCGAGCGGCGTCTCGCGCCGCTGGCGGCGATAGCGGTCCACGTGGCGCTGGGCTAGCGTGGCGCGCAGCCATCCGGCCAGCGAGCCGCGGCCATGGTAGCTTGCGAGCGGCGACTGGCGCTGCCCGTCCCGCTCGCGTAGGCCGAAAAGCTCGGCATAGAGCGAGTCGGCAAGCTCGCGGCCTGCGGTGTCCGAACCGGCAATCGAATAGGCGGCGTGGTAGAGCGGCTCACGGTAGCGGACGAGGAACTGCTCCCACGCCGCCTCGACGCCAAGCGCGCAGGCGTGGGCCAGAACGAGATCTTCGATATGAAGCTGGCACAGAAAAGCAATCTGTTCCTGCGCGTCAGGTTTCGTGTTTGGCTTCGCGGAAGGCTGGCCGAATCCGTAACGCTCGCCCACGGCAAAAAGCAGCCGCGCGAACTCCTCCTTGGCGATGCCGAAGGCCGTAGCGGAACTCGATTGCCATAGCTCGGCCAGCGGGTGCTCCAACTCGGCAGGGAACTCCGCGTTTGCGTGCACCTCGGAAGTTTCCGCCGGTTCCATGCCGTCTGCCTCGCTTTACGCGGTTACGCAACGAGAGTATCGGCACGAAAAAAACTTTGCAACACGGGGTGTGCGCCGCGTTCCCAAAGTGCGGGCGAAATGCTGAGAGCGCGATCGCCCAAACGGAGGAAAGCGATGCAAGCGAAATGGATGCGCAAATGGGTGAGTAGTGGCGCGGCGGCGATTGCGGCCACCGCGATAATGATTTTGTGCGGATGGCGGCTTCCTGTAGCTGCTGGCAGCGGAGCTGGCGCAGGCTTGCTTTCAGGCCCGGCGGCCGAGGAGTATCGGGTCCAGTATCGTCTCCTGGACCCGATACAATCCGGTGACCTGACGCTCTACCCGGCCGTTCAGGCTACGGAGAGCGCGGAGGCGGCGCACTGGCGCTATCTCACGCTGGATGAGGGGCTGCGCAACGGAGATGTAGTGATCGAGGAGGCGGGCAAGGCGCGCGGGTTGGTGCGGCAGCGGCCTGGAAGCGGAACCGGAAATGGCTCGGGCGCCATCTATATGGCGCCTCAGGGCGGCGATCAGGTCAATACGCTGGTGCTGGTGAACAATTCGAGCTTGCCGCTGGTGCTGCTCGCCGGCGAGATTGTGACCGGCGGCAAGCAGGACCGCATCATTGCCAAGGACCGGATTGTGCCGCCTGACAGCGCGCCGCTCGATCTCTCCGTCTTCTGCATTGAGCCGGGCCGCTGGGAGGAGAAGTCGCCGATCTTTCACGGGGTGGGCGCGGGCAAGCCGCAGAGCTTCATGGTGGAGCCTTCGGTGCGCTCGAAGGCGATGATTGCCGAGGACCAGCGGCAGGTGTGGAGCGCCGTGAATGGGGCGATTGCCGCGACGAGTGCGCGCGTGCAGGCGGAGGCTGCTCCGGTTCACGGTGGCGTTGATCCGGGTTTGCACGGGCAGCTCATGGCTCTGCCCGCTACGACATCCTATGCGGCTACGATGGCTTCTTCTGCCGCCGCTGTCCAGGTGGATAAGGCGGCCGCGCCCGCCGTTGGTGCGAACGGCGAGGCGAACCACGAGATAGTGCAGCGGCTCCTCAAGCAGCGCGTCGTCGGCGTTGTGGCGGCGATTCGCGGCCACATCGTCTGGGCCGACATGTTTGCCACCCCTGAGATGCTTGCTGCCTACTGGACCAAGCTGGTGCGTTCCTACGCGGCTGAGTCTCTGCACGCGGGCGCGGTGGAAGGTCCGGCAGCATCCCGCGAAGAGGCGCTGAAGTTTCTCAGTTCCGCCGTGGAGGGCCACGAGACCAGCGAGGGAACCAGCCAGGTCTACCGGTACACAGAGATACGCGGCGCGAAGGAGTCTCTCTTTGTTCTGCGGGCGCTCCTGTCTAATTCCGGTTCCGAAAGCCCCGAAGCGGGCTTCGACGTGCACCGCACCAGGGCCTATGCAGCGGCCAATGTGCGGGAGTCTATAACCGGTAGGCCTTCCTCCCGGCCGCGACCGATCATCGTGTACTGACGGGCCGGGCGGGCGTTTGGTGGTGGCTTGCGCGGGACTAAACCTGTTCGGGTTCGGTCCCGCGCAAGCCTAAGCCGCCGGAAATCCGGCAAAAGAAGCCGAAGACCGTTGACCTGCGCCGCCAAAGCCGGTAGACTAATAAGGTTTGGCGATTCCTGCCTGTTGCCGCTTCAGCAGGCGCTCGTTCCTGGGTTTTTCAGAGCCGAGTTGATTCGGGGCTGGATGGATCAGGAACTTGAAGCGTTCTAGCGGCTTGCAAGTTTCCGCCCATGCGGTTTGGATTTTGTTATGAGCCGGCGCTTGTGCGTCGTGGCTCTGGAGGGTTTATGTACGCAGTTCTTCGTACCGGTGGAAAGCAGTATCGTGTCGCTCCCGGCGACGTTTTGAAGATCGAAACGGTTAAGCCGTCGACAGACAACACCATTGAGTTCAGCGACGTGCTGGCAGTCTCCGGCGAGGCCGGCATTGCCAAGCCGGCTGCGGCCAAGGTAACGGCCGAGGTCGTCGGCGAGGGCCGCGGCGCCAAGATCCTGGTCTTCCACCTCAAGCGGAAGAAGCAGTACAAGAAGCTGCAGGGACACCGGCAGAACTTTACCGAGGTTCGCATCAAGGCCATCGAGGCCGACGGCGTTACCTACACGGCGTAAAAACAGCTTTTAGCCGCTAGCTTTTAGCTCTTAGCCTTTCCGTGGTGGAGCGGGAGATTTCGGCCTCGGCAATCGAAAACTAATAGCTGATAGCTAAAAGCTAAAAGCTGTTTCAAGGAGATTCGGCAATGGCACATAAGAAGGGTGGAGGCAGCTCCACAAACGGACGCGACTCGAATGCACAGCGGCTTGGCGTGAAGACCGGCGACGGCCAACTTGTCACCGGCGGCACGATCATCATTCGCCAGCGCGGCACGCGCATCAAGCCGGGCTTGAATGTCGGCATTGGCTCCGACGACACGCTCTTCGCCAAGATCAGCGGGCGGGTGAAGTTCTCCGACCACGGCAACCGCGGGCGCTTTGCCTCGATTGATCCGGTGGTTGCCGAGTAAGTTCCTCGTTAGCGCACAACTTCATTTCCAGCACACAACGAAGAAGGCCGCGGCGATTGCCGCGGCCTTCTTCGTTTTCGTAGATTCCTGATCCTTGTTTTCTGAACCCTGCTTTACGAGTTCGACTCGGTCTCCTGCAGCGTCCGGGTCAGAACCTTTTCGACAACCTTCTCCACATCGGTCAGGAAGAAGCTGTTGGCGGGCTGTGGCACTGCAACGTTCGTTCCCTTGTGGCCCAGGGCAGAGGCAATCTCGTTCCAGCGGTAAATGGTCGAGCTGGCAGGGACGACCATCGGCTTCCGCGCGGGTTCCGGCAGTGCCGCGTAGGCAAGCCAAGTCGCCAGTGCGAAGAGCGTGATTCCTTCGCTTACAAACTGCACCGGATCGGTGAGTGTGCTGTTGCGCGTGAGCACTGCTGCGAGGATGAAATCCGAAGAAGAAAGAATGCCGAAGCCTAATGAGATACCAAAGCCAATGTCGCGTACAGAAAGGCGCAACGCGTTCATACTGAGGCACAGGAAAGCCAGCAGGCAAAGCTCGATGATGCTGACCGCGCTCATCAATTTATAAGCGAATGCGGGCAGGAGCATGATGTCGACACGGGCCAGACTGATGGTGGAAAGGCTGATAATGACCGAGGCCACTGCCGCCCAGCGGAAGATCACCGTGCCGAAGCGCATGAGTCCGGAAAAGCCTGCAAGCGCCGAGCGAAAAACATCAAGCGAGACAAAGAACAGCAGGATCGAACTGGCGATGTAGACTGCCCAGTAGGAAAAGAAGTATGCGGCAAACCAGATGCGGCCCCAAGGCTGCGACTGAATAAAGAGCAGCGTCAGAAACACTGGCGCGGAAACGGTGCGCAGGAGCAGATACCAACCCATCGCCGGAAAACGCTGCTGCAGATTCTTTTTCCAGAACACAATTCCGAGCGCCGACCAGAGCGCAAACTCTGCCACAGTCATGGCCCACATCGCAGGATTTAGAGGCATAGAAAACCGTCCGCCGTTCTGAGACTGCTCTCAGAATAGCGCGGAATGTTCTATACTCCAACTTTTTCCGCTGGATTCTTTTAGCACTTTCGTGCTATTACCGCTTCCGTAACCAGCTTATGGTTACTTGCTGGTTTTCTGCTCGACCGGGCAGGTCGGCACTCCGGGGCCGCAGTATGGGCCGGGCATTGCCGCTGAAACAGTCTGGCTGCTCGAAGCCGAGTGTGCTGAGGACGAAGAGACAGTGGCAGCGGCGGCGCCGGCAAGGACAACAGCAAGGGCGAAGAAGCGGATGGCGAGTTTCATGGTCGGAGTAGCTCCTGATCTAGGATTGAAGAAATTTCGGGGAACATCCCCATTACTTCGAATGGTAATCGAAGTGCTGTAAAATGCGACGATTTTCCTCGGGAATTTCGATTCATTTCGGTACTTTTCCGGGGCATTTTCCCAATCTGGAACCAGTCCGCTTCATCCTCCTGGCGGCAAAAAGACGCCTGGAAATGCACCGGAATGCGGCCTGCTGTATCCCCTCCAAATCCCGCTGGAGCGTGATAAAATAAGCACAGGCGGAACTGTCCGGAAGTGCCCGTTTTTTCAATCGGTTAAACCTGCGCGGAGCGGCTGGGATTTCCCTGGACGCCGGCATTGGGAGCGGGGGCTGCGGAACAGATACCTGAATGGAATTCTATGGCGACCGAGAGCACCCCACTTCCCCTTGACTCGAACCAGAGCCCGAATCAGGACTCGAACCAGAAAAGCACCTACACCGGCGATAACATCAAAATTCTGGAAGGGCTTGAGGCAGTGCGTCTCCGTCCGGCCATGTATATCGGCTCAACGGGTGAGATGGGCCTGCATCACCTGGTCTACGAGGTGGTGGACAACTCCGTCGATGAGGCGCTGGCCGGTTACGCGACAAAAATCGACGTCATCATCCACGTGGACAACTCGATCACCGTCGTCGATGACGGTCGCGGCATTCCCGTGGACATGATGCCTGTGGGCAACGGCGAGATGATGCCGGCTGTGCAGGTGGTGCTGACTAAGCTTCATGCGGGCGGCAAGTTCGACTCATCGACCTACAAGGTTTCAGGCGGTTTGCACGGCGTAGGCGTGAGCTGCGTCAACGCGCTCTCACAGGAATTCGATGTCGAGATATGGCGTGACGGCAATACCTTTGAGCAGGACTACTCCTGCGGCATTCCTGTCAGTGAACTGCGCAAGGCTGGCACGAGCAAGCGGCGCGGCACCAAGGTTCATTTCCTGCCTGACAAGTCAATCTTTACGGCGACCGAATACAACTACGACACGCTGGCCCAGAGGCTGCGCGAGCTGGCCTTCCTGAACAAGGGCCTGGCCATTACGCTCACCGACGAGCGCACCGCCGACGCCAAGACCGGCGAGGCCAAGCGCACCGAGTTCAAGTACGCCGGCGGCATCGCCGAGTTCGTCAAGCACCTGAACCGCGGCAAGCAGGTGCTGCACGAGAAGCCCATCACCATGGAGGCCTCGCGCAATAACGTCGAGATCGAGATCGCGCTCCAGTACAACGACAGCTACTCGGAGACAGTCTTCAGCTTCGCGAACAATATCAACACCGTGGACGGCGGCTCGCACTTGTCTGGCTTTCGCACGGCGCTCACGCGGACGGTCAACGTCACCGGCCAGCAACTCGGCCTCTTCAAGGACATGAAGGAGAGCCTGAGCGGCGACGACGTGCGCGAAGGACTCGTGGCGGTCGTCAGCGTCAAGCTCTCGCAGCCGCAGTTCGAAGGGCAGACCAAGGGTAAGCTCAACTCCGACATCGCCGGCATCGTGCAGGCCTTCGTCAACGAGCGGCTCGGTGCGTTTCTCGAACAGAATCCGCCCATAGCCAAGCGCATCATCAACAAGGCGATTGATGCGGCCCGCGCCCGCGAGGCGGCGCGCAAGGCCCGCGACCTGACGCGGCGCAAAGGCGCGCTTGACGGCGGCGGCCTGCCCGGCAAGCTTGCAGATTGCAGCGAGCGCAATCCGGACCGCTGCGAGCTGTATCTCGTCGAGGGCGAGAGCGCAGGCGGAACGGCCAAGCAGGGCCGCGACCGCAAGTTCCAGGCCATCCTGCCGCTCAAGGGCAAGATTCTCAACGTCGAGAAGGCCCGCTACGACAAGATGCTGGGCCACGAGGAAATCCGCGCCATGATTACGGCGCTCGGAACCGGCATCGGTAAGGATGACTTCGATGTCTCCAAGCTGCGCTACGGCAAGATCATCCTGATGACCGATGCCGACGTGGATGGCTCGCACATCCGCACGCTGCTGCTGACCTTCTTCTTCCGCCACATGACGGAACTCATCAAGCGCGGCAACGTCTTTATCGCGCAGCCACCGCTCTACAAGATCAAGAAGGGCCGCTACGAGCAGTACGTTAAGGACGACCGCGAGTTCGTAAAGGTGATGGTGAAGCGCGCCTCCGAGGGCACGACGATCCGCCACGGTGAGAACGCACAGAAGATCGATGGTGCCGACCGAGTACGCTTCATGGGAACGCTGGGCGAGTATCTCGGCTTTGTCGAGAAGGTCGATAAGCGCATTCGCAATGAAAGGCTCGTGGAACTGCTGGCCCGCGCCGAGTTGACGCATCGCGCCGACTTCGCCTCGGCCGAAGGCGGCAATGCCGCTCCCGAAAAGCTTGAGAAGCTCTACAAAGTGCTTGCCGGGCGCGCTGAGGAGCTCGCGATCAAGCTCGCCAGTCCTGTCGAGGACGAGGAGCATCACACGTGGTCGATCGCGTTTACCGACGGCCAGGGCGCGATGCGCTCGATTGACTGGACGCTGGCTTCAAGCCCCGAGTATCGCCAGATGATGGCAAAGTATTCGCAGATCAAGGAGTATCTTGAGCCGCCCTTCCTGATCGAGTTCATCGGCAAGGGCGCTGCGGCTGCGGAGTCTTCTGCGGAGGACGAGGGCGCAGAGGAAGAAACCGCGGAGGCGAAGGCTGAAGCCAAGGTCGCTCGCAGCTCGCGTATTCTTCGCGACCCGGTCGAGAAGCAGACTGCCCGCGAGCTCTTCGATTACGTTGTAGAGCAGGGCAAGAAGGACTATCAGGTGCAGCGTTACAAGGGGCTGGGCGAGATGACCGCGCCGCAGCTCTGGGAGACGACGATGGACCCCGAGCGGCGCACGCTCCTGCAGGTCAAGCTCGAAGACATTGCCGAGACCGAGACGATCTTCACCACGCTGATGGGAGAGGACGTGGAGGCACGGCGCAAGTTCATCGAAGACAATGCCCTCGACGTGAAGAACCTCGACATTTAAGGCTTGTCGCTGGGTGTATAAGTCGGAAATCGGGCGCATAAACTGAAATATCTGGACGCATGAGTTGAAATATGCCATTGTTCTGCTTGTGTAGCGGGCTCAACTCTTATCCACGTCCAAATGGCAACGAGGTTATCGTTGCACTGGCGAACAAGATCGCTCGGGTCGCATGGAAGATGCTCATCAAGCCCGGCGAAATCTATCGCTGGGCTGATGCCTGACAAAAGCTCCTCCTATGTTTGCTGTGCAGAGAACAGGTGACATAGCGGTTGATCGGCACCAGATGCTTCGGCTTCGCGTTGGTGGGCCTGTCTCAAACAGGTAAATACGTGCCTCCGTATTGCTTCCGGCTCGACTCGTGCTGATTCAAAGAAATTTTCCATTCTCTAAACCAAGCGCACGAGTCCAGCCCAGCGTGAATCGGACATTATCCCCGTGTACGGGGAGAACCCATCGGCGCTCCGTTCAAACCGCCATCGACGAGAAGCTCAATGGCATTCACATAAGAGGAATCATCGGAAGCCAGAAATAGTACGGCTTTGGCAATCTCCTGCGCCTCTCCCCACCGCTCTAACGGAATCATTGAGGCGACGAATGCAGCAAGCTTGCCACTTTCTTCTGCCGAAGCCTTGGCTCGCTGGCCACGGTGCCAGATCGGCGTTTTGGTCGCGCCCGGCGACACAACATTCACGCGTATGCCGCGTGGCGCCAGATCGGCGGCGATGGATCGTGCCATCGACCGAAGGCCGCCCTTGCTTGCCGCATAGGCAGCCATGCCAGGCTGGCCAAGATAGTTGTGGACGGAGGCGTTGAAGATAATCGAGCCGCCATCATTCAGAAGAGGAGCGGCAGAGTTCGCCGTAAGAAATGCCCCTGTTAAATTAATACGAATGATGTTTTCAAAGACAGATTCGTCGGCGGTGCCGGTTGGAGTCTTACCTGAGATTCCAGCGTTGGCGAAGACTATGTCCAGCTTGCCGAAGTCGTTTGCCAACCGCTCGAAAAGTTGTTTGCGGGCGGGCGCATCCGTAACATCCGCGCGATAAGCGTGGGCCTTTGGCCCGAGCAAGGCGACTGCATCATCCAGCGTCTTCTGGTCACGGCCTGTAATCGCTACCTCAGCACCTTCCTCGACGAACAATTGCGCTGTCGCCAACCCTATTCCGCTGTTGCCTCCAGTAATGAGTGCTTTCTTGCCGGTAAGTTTCATTTGTGTTTTCTCCTTCGGGCGAAGCATGATGTCTGTCATGTATGATGACCATAAGGAATCATCGATTCTTTATCAGGAGGTTTCCGCAATGCGCTATCCTGCCGAGGAGACAGCAGAGAAGCATGAGCGAATCCTACAAGAGGCTTCGCAGATGTTCCGCGAGCGTGGCTTTCAGGACGTAACCGTTGCCGAGGTGATGAAGGCCGCGGAGTTGACGCACGGCGCTTTCTACAGCCACTTCGACTCGAAGAACGCCCTAATGGCGGCCGCAACGGGATACGCAATGGAGACCACCCGTGCAGGCTTGCAAAGGGCATCTGGAACCGCAAAGGCACGCGCGGCCTACCGTGGCCATTATCTGAGTAAGGAGCACCGGGACAATCTTGCGACAGGATGTCCCATCGCGGCGCTCAGCGGCGAAATACGCCACGAGCCGGCAGTAAAGGAAGTGTTTACAGCTCAACTGAAGACGATCATCGAAGAGATGGGCGGCAATCGCGCAGGAGCGCTTTTGAAGCTGTCAGCCATGGTTGGGGCACTTGCAATTGCGCGTGCCGTATCCGACGAGGCCTTCTCACAAGAGATTCTGCAAAAGGTTAAGAAGGAACTGGACCGCAAACCCGCCTAGCGCTGGGACGCGCCCGGTCCCCAATCCGCCAGCCGATGCCCTCGCAACAATCCACTCCCGCGTAGCAGTAGCGTCAACGTGCTCTTTCTTCTCAAGCTCTACTCTCTGAAAACAAATATGAATCACTTAGATGTCGAGTACATTCTAAATTGCAGATACTGGCGAGAAGTTGAATACAGGCCAGTCCAGAGGGAGTTCCATGACCAAGAGATACCTGGTGACCGGACCTACCGGATCAACTGGCAGCAAGACGGTCAAGTTCCTGCTCGCAGCAGGCGCGGAAGTACGAGCATACGTCCATCGCCAGGATGAGCGCTCGGCGGCACTGAGTGCTATGGGGGCCGAGTTGGTTACCGGCGATCTGCTGGACTTCGAAGCGGTTCGAAGCGCGCTCGAAGGCACGGCAGGAGCCTACTTCGTCTATCCGATCAAGCCTGGGATACTTCAGGCCACCGCGTACTTTGCGCAGGCGGCGAAGGAAGCAGGAGTCTCCGCGGTCGTGAATATGTCGCAGATCTCCGCGCGTCGTGAAGCCACAAGCCATGCGGCTCAGGATCACTGGATAGCGGAACAGATTTTTAATTGGTCTGGTATTCCCATAACGCACCTACGGCCTACATTATTTGCCGAGTGGGCGCTGTATTGGACCGATCAGATCAAGACCGGGACACTGCGCCTTCCATTTGGAACCGGCAAGCACGCTCCCATTGCCGCGGAAGATCAGGCGCGCGTCATAGCCAACATTCTACTTACGCCCGAAGAACACAAGGGCAAGGTATATCCGCTCTACGGTGAGAAGGAATACACCTTTGCCGAGATCGCCGCTGAGATCAGCAAAGTCACTAGCCATCCATTGGTTTACGAGCAGATCGATGCCTGGGACCTGAAAAAGCTCGCGGCCAAGGGCGTTCCGGTCCCGGAGGAACCTGCGGACATCCACCTGTGGCGTACCCACCATACAGATACTGTCTGGCAGCACTTCCAGGAGATCGCGAAGGACCACCAGAACGGAGTCTTTGCAGGCACAAATGATCTCGTCGAAAAGATCAGTGGAAAGCGTCCCACTAGCTTGCCCGAGTTCCTGCAAGCAAACCGACGTGCATTGCTTGTTTAAGTGACACCAAACGTCTGGAACTGATGTTTGGCTGTCCGCTCCTCAGAAGACGGAATGTATCTGCACGAACCAATTTACGCTCCGCTAGCACTCGAGTTCCATCACCAGATCATTTGCTTGCACAAGGAGTTTTCAAGTGGCAAAAAATTGGCTAATCACGGGAACGAGTAGCGGCTTCGGGCGTACTTTGACAGAACTTGCGCTGGAACGCGGCGACAACGTCGTAGCCACAGTACGAAAACCCTCAGCGCTCGACGATCTGAAAGAAAAGTACGGAAGCCAGCTTCGAGTTGTCCTCCTGGACCTCATGGACGCAAAGGAGATCCAATCCATTGTCGATCAAGCCTTTGATGCCTTCGGCGCAATAGACTTCGCCGTCAGCAACGCTGGATACATTATGGTTGGCGCGGCTGAAGAGGCGGAGCTACCGAGAATTGAGCGTTTATTAGATACCAATCTGCTAGGCGGCATAGTCTTCGCCAAGGCCGTTATTCCTCACATGCGCAAGCAAGGTGGCGGCCGCATCCTGCAGATTTCGAGTGAACAGAGCCAGATGGCCTATCCAGGTATGAGCATCTACGCCACAACGAAGTGGGGCATAGAAGGGTTCTTTGAAGGAGTCATCCCCGAGATAGCGAAGTTCGGCATAGAAGTTACTCTGGTCGAGCCGGGCACTGCCAGAACGAACATTGCAAACTCTTCCGACGACACTACTCCCATGGAGATTTATGAAGATACGCCCGTGGGTGATTTCCGCCGCGCGATTGCGAGATACGGCGACAAGATTCTCATCGGTGATCCGGTCAAGATGGCGAAAGCAATCCTCGCTTCATGCGACATAAAGCCGGCGCCGCGTCGATTGGTGCTGGGAAGCGATGCCTATCAACACATCGAGGACGCGCTGGTAGAACGCCTGGCGCTGTTGCGTTCACAAAAGGAACTCGCTTTCTCAACGGATCTGACTGCGTAGGGTCTCACTCAAAATAAATCTGAACTATGGGCGCTAAATTCTGCACCATTGCCGCCTGCTCAGAATGAATACGTATGTACGTATTCATACGAGAAGTAGAGGACAAATCACATGAGCAATTACACGCATCACACCGCACCCACGCAGTTCGTCGAGGCCAATGGCATTCGATTCGCATATCGCCGCTTTGGCAAAAAGCAGGGCCTTCCCCTGGTCTTCAACCCGCACTTGCTGGGTAACCTCGATAGCTGGGACCCAGCGGTAACAGACGGCCTCGCTCGGGAGCGTGAGGTCATCGTAAGCAACGACAGGGTAATCTCACCCACGCTCGAAGCCACCATGGCGGCAAAGATGAAGGCCACGACCAATCACCCTGCAGTCGGGACATCTATCGATGCTTAGCCACACTGCTGAGGTCACAGCTTTCGTGGAGAAGGCGGCCACATCGCTGAAACCATAAGCGAACGGCTGGTAAGATATCCGCTGCATATAAAGGAATCGAATGCCCGCCCGACAGATCGGGAGGGCATTCACGTATCGTTTCAGACGTTCATCCGAGATGCACAAACGACGCCAGCCACTTTTGCCAATGCGCAATACAGAAGATTCCGGCCATCAAGCGCGTTGCAAAATTAATTTCCGCGTCTCGGCAAGGATTGAGTTGGACCATTGACTGCTATTTGCAATTCGAGAAAGCATCACGCCCCCAACCATTGCCGCAACGGCCGCAGTAGCACGCTTCCGAGCCTGGTCCGGCGTCATCTTCCCCTTCATTTGCCTGGCGACCAGTGTAATCAATTCCTTGAGGCCGTCTGCGGCAGCTTGTTCGGAGCTTCCATCCAGCCTCCTCAATTCGGTTCCCATGGCCGAGAGCGGACAGGATTCCGCCACACAACTGCGGTGCTTAGGAGAGAGATATTGCGATACGACCGCCTCAAAGCGATCCTTCGGCTTTGCCTCCTCCGCCGCATGTCCCAGCCGTTCCAGGCTTTCAGTAAATCCATACTCCAAAGATTCCTCAAGGAGCTGTTGCTTCGATTGGAAATGTTTATAAAAGCCGCCCTGCGTCTCAAGCCCCGCCGCCTGCATGAGATCATTCAGGCCAGTTTCCGCAATACCGTTCTCGCGAAACCGGTGAGATGCTGACTCGATGATTCTCTGGCGTGTTGCCGCAGTTTCTTCTCTTGATTTCCTCATCTCAATTCCCCCCACCAGATCTGCACATATTAGATGTTACTCAACATCTAATAGCTGTCAAGAGAGGATCTAACAGGCAATCCACTCAACTTGCTGACGCGGCTCGACAGTAACCGAGGAGACTTTATGGGAAAGCTGGACGGCAAAATCACTCTGGTCGACGGTGGCAATAGTTTTGACTTTCTCGGTCGTAGGCAGCAATGGCTTTCCCGCAAATAGCGTGTATGCAGCCACGAAGGCGGCAATCCGTTCTCTTGCCCGCACCTGGACGACAGACCTCAAGCACTGCGGAATTCGAGTGAATGCGGTAAGTCCTGGCCTAATCGACACCGAAGGGTCGAACAATCTCCTTGGTAATTCAGAGCAAGGCAAATCACGTAAAGCGGGATTCAGCCAGGTAGTGTCTCTAGGATGTATGGGGCAGCCCGAGGAAATAGTAAAAGCTGTGCTATCTCCTCGCCTCAGAGGACAGCAGCTATGTAGCAGGCGCCGAACTGTTTGTAGATGGAGGGATGGGCCAGGTCTAAGCACAATGAAGAGGAAGCCGGCCAACTAGATTACCGGCTCCATTCTTCACATATTACTGATCTGTCGCTCCGGAAAAGTTCACCGATCTTGTCGCTCATAGTTCGGCGAGGCGAGTAAATTTGGGTTTAGCGGCGAGCTTTCCCTCGAGAGCGGAAAAGAACATCTTTGTATACTCCTGCTGCATGTGGACTTCATGCGCCTTTTGTGAGGCAAAGACCTCCAGGAAGACAAACATGTTACGGTCGTCAGCATGAGCGGTTTGATAGAACCCCTCCACGCCTTCCTCCGCACGAGTATGTGCCAGACACGTTTGCGCCGCTTCCGCCACCTCCGCGCGGAACTGTGGGAGGACCTCGGCTTCTACAAGCAGGATGTATTTACCGTTTGCCATATTGGACACCTTTCAGTGCATGGGAGTATTGGAATGAAGCTGCATGGTTAGGATGTAGCAGGACTGTCGCCTTGAATCCGGTGCGGCCGTTTACGTAGCTCTCCCATGAGTTCTCCAGGCACGGGTGACCCCATAGGTTTTGTTTGGTGGCACGCTAGCAACCACCGACATCCTTAGGATTCACGGGACATTTTATTGATTCATTTAGATGTTGATATGAAGCTAAGCGTTGAAAGAGAGCACTCGCAGCGACTCCATGGTCACTATTTCGACTCGGGTGAATCGGATATCGAGTTGGGCAGCTAGCCTCAAACAATCTGATGGGCCCGGGATAATTTTCAAGGTCGAGATACTTTGAATTGCAGGCGGCGAGCCACCTCGGCTTTCGCATATCACTCTATGCGGGTTTCCACATACGTTGTGGAACCTCCATCTACCCAACCCTAAAGGAATAATCATGCCCGCAATATTCGTTCACAATGTCCCGGATACCTACGAAGTTTGGAATCGCCTCCGAGCAAGTCTTTCAGAACCGACGTAATCGCGCTCGCCTTACCTGGTTTTGACAGCCCCTTTTCATAGGGTTTTCAGGCAACCAAGGAAGAGTACGCCGACTGGATCATCAATCAGATCGAACAGCAGGGGGAGCCGGTCCCACGGGTGTCTTATAGATATAGGACGCTTCGGAGGGACATGCGGGCAATTCGATTTGAAGGTCTAGGAGATACCGGCGTTATCCAGTTTGTGGAAGCATCTCAACCTCGGCTTCGGCCTTGCGATCTTCTGGTCCGCGTTCATGCCGTGGGGGCAACCGGGCCGACATCCTCCAACGGCAGGGCTATTACGGCGAGAACCCCGACTATGGAGATTTGCCGCTTCCGGGCCTGGAGATCGCCGGAGAAGTATTCGTCCTTCGCTACGGGGCAGTTGGTCCCCATCGTTGCGCACGAATTCCCTTTGGCAAAGGCCGCCGAAGCCCACCGATTGATGGAAGCGGCCGGTTATATCGGCAAGATTGTGCTCACGGTCGACTGAAACCAGCCTGGGGTTACCCAAAACTCAATCCATTCGAATCCAAAAGGAGGAGCACATGTCTGAAGATCGCAGTCTCTCGAACTCCACAGTCACAGCCATCATCCGCACGCCGATCGAGAAAGTGAACATTGCTGATTGGCTTTTCACGCTTCCTGACGCCGAGTACCAGCGCTGTTCCCGCGCCCACATTGCCGCTCGCATTCCAACGAGTGTGATTCATGATCTTTGGGATTGGCTTCTTCAGGTCGAGTCGCTTCGATTCGATCTCGTCTCTGGCCACCATCCATCTGAATTCCACAATTTTTTGATCGAGTCGCGCGCGAACAACTACGAGCCGCGCGGTAGTATGGCATCATAGACGCGTCTGCACCGCATTTTGGGGTACCTCCATAACCGGGAGTTCCTGCCATGCAACAATTTGTTCGCGTATTCCAAGAAGAAACTGTCATTCCAGCGCTCGTCAGCAAAGGCGGTTTGCTCGATCTTCGTTCTGTCATCGCCGACATCACACCAGAGACCATTGCGAGCGGAGTGTTGAACGAGATCAAGTCAGCAACTCTGAGCCCGCTCGCAGGAGATGTGCGATACCTTGCGCCGATTGATGGTGTACGTCAGATTCCCGCGACGGGATTCAACTATAAGAAACACATCGAGGAAATGAAGGTCCCAACACCGACCGAGCCGGAGGTTTTTCTCAAATCGACGCTCTCGCTCACTGGACCTTTCGACCCGATAAGCAAAGGTCCCAACACCGGCGTCAAATTGGATTGGGAAACAGAGCTCGCTATTGTCGTTGGGCGTGAAGCACAGGACATCAAGGCTGATGACGCTGCTGATTATATTTTCGGTTACGTTTGCCTTAACGATATCTCGGACCGCGCGACTCAGATAGACGCGGAGCATCAGCAGCACCTAGTCCGGGCAAAGTCGCGCCCAACCTACTGCCCGATTGGACCCTATCTTGTGACAGGCATCGATCCAATGAACCTCGATGTCTGGACGAAGGTTAACGGTCATTACGAACAACAGGGAAACACAAGTGACATGCTGTTTCCTGTTTATGAAATGCTGGCTTATTTTTCCCGCCACATGCGGCTCGTTCCCGGCGATCTACTGGCAACTGGAACCCCGCCAGGCGTAGGCATGGGGAAAAATCGGTTCCTGGCCGATGGTGACATCCTGGAGTGTGGTATTACGAATTTAGGGAATCAACGCCACAAAATTCTTCCATGATTCAAATGCTCTTCTGGGCGACATTATTCCTGTGGCCGAGAACAGTTTGAATACCCAGAGACCACTGTTTCTTATGATGCCGCTTGCCTACAACGCCGTCGTCTCTGAATTCGACCTGAAGCAACACTTCTCTGCGGTTGCACGCATCTGCCTACAGATCCCACTGTACCCTCAGCGAGTGTACTTCGCGGTCACAACGAAATCTTCTATTCCTCGGTCAGGCCAGAAGAGAGACCTCATGCGTTTCTTTTCGTAGCCTCATGGCGCGCTTCACTCCGAATTCCTTTTCGAATTCCTTTTGCGCTGCTTCCCAGAGAGGCCTTGCCTCGGCCACTTTCTTGAGCCCACGTTGAGAGAGGGAAAGCGCCAGCCTGCGGCCCGATCCGGTCGCACCGCTTTCAACAAGGCCAGCTTCCCGAAGGGGATTCAATGCGCGGACCAGAGTAGTTCGTTCCATCACCATCCTGCCCGCCAGTTCCGCAACGAGCAAATGCGGTTCGCGCTGAAGCGCAGCAAGAATCGCATATTGCGAGATGCTAATGCCTGCGGGCACAAGGTGACGATCATACATACGCGTCAGATAGCGCGCACTGCGTCGAGTGGCCTGACAATAGCAGAGACTGGGTCGGATTGGTGCTTCCATGAAAATTATGATAGTGTAATTGCACATTATATGGCGAGCGCGGCATTCCAGCCGTGTGGATTGTGGAATTTATCCGCATCGTGCGCCATTGGGAGTTGCTATGAACGTATTGGTTCGTTCCACAATCGGTATTGTGCTTGTAGTTCTGGCGAGCAGTAATCTGGCCTTGGCACAGATGGGCGCCGCGGGGCCCGATGATCCGGCGGTCCTGACTAAGCGCCCTGCAACTGAGAAGATTGCCGAGGCTCTATCGGCTGGGCCACTAGAGATCACTAAGGACGCGCGAGTGGTAGAAATGGCCGCCGGCATGAAGACCATTGAGCTTCGCGCCGGCACCAACTCCTGGACCTGCATGCCGAAGCAGAGTGCAACTTTGCCTGCCATGTGCGCCGACCCGGCCTCGATGCAGTGGATGATGGATTTCGGCGAGCATAAACCGAAACCGACGAACCTGGTTCCAGGTATCACCTACATGCTTGCTGGAGCGACGCAGAGAAGCGACTCGGACCCATACGACAAGACAAGCCCTTTGATCCCCATCGGGCCTCACTGGATGATCATGTGGCCCTTCGATCCGAAAGAGACTGGTCTTCCTACCACGCACAGGGTTACGGGCGCGTACATCATGTGGGCAGGAACTCCATATGCGCACGTGCACGTGATGGGTTCGCCTTATGGAGAACCTCCTTCGGCCAGCCTGATCAAGCCCTAAATGGGCAGGGAATGTGTGCATCAAAAGCGACGCTGCCGTCATCCTAATTCCGTGAATGCCGATACGATCTACAGCAACAATGGCACGGGTTACAACGACTATCCCACGCTGGAGTTGAAGGCTCACGGCAGAGCGGGAAACCGGTATCTGCCTGATCTCCTGGACCATCCATCTGCCAGGATCCGGCCCAGCGGTGGAGTAGCTTCCTGAAGCACTCCAATTTGACGGACGGTTTCCATGGCAGATGACGAAAACACGCGGCAGCCATTTTCCAATCGCCTCGAGGTCAGCAATTCCGCCGCTTCATAGAAACGAACCGGGGCGGGTG
>JAATFM010000012.1 GCA_015655195.1 Terriglobales bacterium | reverse complement strand
GCACTGGGCCGAATAATTCCCTCCGGACAGGGCGACCGGAATCGCCGCGGTGCAGAGTGTGGTCGAGCCAAGCTTGAAGGTAACGGAGCCGCTGGGCGCGGTGGGCGTTGTCGTCAGCGTGCCGGAGGGGCTGGCGCCGAGTGTGGCCGTCAGCGTGACCGACGAATTGACGGTCGGATTGGCGCTCGTGCTCAAGGTGAGCTTGGCGGCAACCGCCGTGACCGTGACCGGGGTATTGATGGGGCTGGCGGTAAAGTTCGTGTCGCCGCTGTATGCCGCCGTAACCGTCGCCGTGGGACCCGTCAAGGATGCAGCCGAGCAGGTAGCCTCATACGAGCCCGATACCAACGCGATCGTCGCGCTGCAGAGAGGGCTTCCACCCGCGGTCAGCGTCACCTTTCCGTCGGTGGTATCCGGCGCGATGGGCGAAGAGGTCGAAGGCGTCAATTTGACCGTGAAGCTGGTGGAAGTATTGGCCGCAACTGTCGTGGGCGGACTTACAAAGGAGAGCGTTGCCGAGGCCGTGTTCACCGTCAATGTGCCGGGAGCTTCCACGCCGGTAGTTACGCTCGCATATTTGACGCCATCGGCGTAGGTGGCAGAGATAGTGTAGGTGCCGGCCTGCAAATTGTCGGAGCTGGAGGCCGAGCAATTGTAAGTAGCCGTGTCCGAGCTGTCGTTGGAAGAGGACGCGATGGCGCTGCAAAGGATGTACGTCGCCACCCCTTCCGTTGCGCCTACAGTCACCGTTCCCGGAGGCACGCCGGTCGTTGGATCTCCCGTCACCGTTACGATAACGGCCGCGCCCGTATTGAGGTTAACGGTTGCCGGCGAAAAGCTCACTGCAAGCGTCACCGTCGATGCCGGCGGGTCGGCAAATGGCTGCGGCTTGAGCAGCGCGGTCACTTCGGCGCCGGCAGTAGAGCCGGTGCCGGCAGCAGAACCGTTTGCCGTGGCAATGCCAATCTGGTTCGAGCCCTTGAAGTTCAGCGCGGTCATGGCGGAGGGATGCGCGGCCACCGGGACGCTCGCGGCCGTGCCTAGCGTGCCATCGCCCTTGCCGTTGAGAATGCTGACGGTGGAGTCGGAGATATTGGCAACGGCCACGTCCGCCACGCCGTCGCCGTTGAAGTCGGCGATGAGCAGCGCGCCCGAAGCCGAGCCTGTTGCCGAGCCCGCAGCGTAGCTTACGGGAGCCTGGAAAGTGCCGTCGCCGTTGCCGTGCAGCACGGCGAGAATATTTGCGCCGGTGTGGGAGACGACAAGATCGAGCGAGCCGCCGCTGGTCAGCGCGCCGAGGGCGAGCGAGCCGGGGTTCGCGCCGACGGAAACCGTCTTGCCGGCGGTAAAGTTGCCCGCGCCGTCGCCGAGCAGAATGGAGGCCGTGCCCGACTGGCAGGAACCGCTTCCGCCGCAGCGGTTGAGAACCACGATGCTGGGATTGCTCTTGGAGGCAAGCGCACCTACGGCGATGCCCACCGGCGAATAGCCCGCGGCAACGCTCGCGGTGGAGTGGAAGTTGCCCTTGCCGTCGCCAGCAAGCAGCTCAACGCTGCCGGGCGTGGTGCATGTCGCTTCGCCGCAATCTTCGAGAACGGCCAGATCGGTAGCGGATGTCGAGTGGAAACTGCCGGAAGACAGCGCAACCGGCGAGCCGGAGAGCGGCACGGTCACAATCTGACCAAAAGAACCGTCGCCTGCGCCGAGGCGCAGGGTCATGCTCTTGTCCAGCCGGTTCAAGGTCACGAGATCGAGCTTGCCGTCGCCGTTTACATCCAGCAGGGAGACTGCCACCGGCCCGGAACCGGCAGGATAGACCGAAGCGATGCGATACGCGCCGGTCGAGTCGGCGAGCAGAACCGCAACGCTGCCCGGCTCCTTGCAGTTCGTGTCCGAGCCGCAATAGTTGGCAACCGCGAGATCGGCATGGCCCGCACCGGTCAAATCGCCGGAGGCCACCGCGACCGGCTGCTCACCGGTCACATAGCTGCGCGCCGCCTGGAAGCTGCCGTCGCCGTTGCCCTGCGGCACGGAGATGGATTTCGAGAGCAGGTTGATGGCGGCCACATCCACGTGGCCGCTGCCGTAGAAGCCTCCCAGCACTGCGCCGGCGGGAGCATTGCCGATTACGAAATGCTGCGCGCTCTTGAAGGTGCCATCGCCCTCGCCAGCCAGAACGCTGAAGGTGTTGCTGGACTGGTTGACGACAACCAGGTCGGGAACTCCGTCGCCGTCCACATCGGCAATCTGCGCCGCCACGGGCGCAATGCCAACCGCATAAGAAGCAGCGGGATTGAAGCTGCCGTCGCCCTTGCCCATCAACACGGAAACCTGCCGGCTGTCCGAGCCGGTCACAACCAGATCGGCGGCGCCGTCGTGGTTCAGGTCGGCGGTCGTGATGGCGCCAAGCGCGCCCGTGCCCGCGGAAACGTCGGCGAGATGGTGGAACTGGCCCGTGCCGTCATTGGCAAGCAGAGTTACCGTGCCATCGGCGTTGGCGAGGGCCAGATCAGCGTAGCCCTGATGGTTGAAGTTACCCTGCGTGATCGCGGTGGGAGTCTTCGAGAGCGTGTAGAGCTTCGGGCTGCTCAGGCCGCCATTGCCGTCGGCGGCAAAAACGGCAACCTGCGCGCCGGAGGCCGAAGCCACGGCTACTTCCTGCGTGCCCTTGCCGGAGAAATCGCCCGCAACCAGCATGGACGGATTCAGCCCGGCGCTGTAGGAGACCGGAGCGGCGAAGGAACCATCGCCGCGGCCGGCGAGAACGCTGATGGTATTGCCGGAGCCATTGGCAACGACCAGATCGGGCCGGCCGTCCCCGGTCACATCGGCAACCGCGACAGCCACCGGCTGCGAGCCTGCCGGATAGGAAACGCCCGTGGAGAATTTGCCCGATCCCTGGCT
>JAATFM010000007.1 GCA_015655195.1 Terriglobales bacterium | reverse complement strand
CGACGTGTTGCCCGGCTTGGCCGACCGCTCCATCCAGTCCCTGGCCGAGCTCACCCCGACCGCTTACGCCGCCAAGATGGCAAAGTAGCCTATCCTCGGCTGCCCAGACCCGTCAACCATGGTGTTGGCCGGACGCGCACGAAAGAATGTCTTCTCGCACGCTATCATTATGTATGCCGTAATAGTCACTTGACTCGATAGGAATAGCGTTTTGCCGGCAACGGCACCAAACATATACTCGGGCAGCACGGCATGACAGAGGATTCGCTTGAGTATCCTGCGCTGGATAGTCTTCAGTTGTTGGACAGGGTTATCAATGTGCCGGATTTTTTGGGGGCCGGCGGCTCGTTTTTCAAGCCGCTTTTTCCCTGGGTATGGATGGTCTTTTTTCGGGATGTCAAATGGACGGTATAGTTCAGGCCAAGATTGAAGCAGTGCCCGAAGCTCGTCCCTTTTTACCCTTAGACGAAACTCCAGATCGCTGAGACTGCCCACCAGCGGTTTGTCTTGGAGAGTGGCCGCCATCATCCTTCATGCCTTCCATCAGCAGGCGAGTAAGCTCCGTGGCTAGTAGATTCACCTGTGCTTCGCTCACGCCTTTTGTGTCATTCTGCTCTGTCGCCAGCAGCGCCATCAAATGAAAAGGCATTCCCAGAGCAGTTGAAATGACTTGTAGTGTTTCTGTAGATGGGTTTCTCTTCTCGCTCTCAATCAGTGAGAGGTAGCTTCGGTCGAGAGAAGTCCTGGCCGCAAGCTCCCCTTGTGAAACGTCGGCAATAGATCTTGCGATCCGAATTGCCTTTCCAAAATTCATCCAAGCAACCTCAGAATTTGATTTGCCCCCACGGTGCATTCCTTTTCATCAGACCTATCCGATAATCTTGAAGACTTTCTCAGCAACTTCGCTTACCACGCGATAGAGTTCCTCGTTCGTGATCCGCGGTTGCTTCGCAAGTTTCTTCAGTTGCCGAATGCAATCTGAATACAATTCCTGCTGTCCCGACCCTAACTCGTTGGTTTTGTTTCCCCACATCTCCTTCAAAATGGAAATGCAGGAGTCCACCCTTCGATGTCTATCCATAGAATCACCTCCTTTCTCTGGCAACTGCCAGTGCGCGTCTTCGGCGAGAGGCCAGAGTGAGGCAACGAATGGGGTACGGGGGCATCTCAATGTGCGCGTAAGCGACGATGGACACACAGCACCATACATGACATTGCTGACCATGCTTGGGGCCGGTGTCGAGCAGGTTTCGATTACCCTGCCAGGAGCGGCTTGCGCCGCTGCCTGATTATGCCCGTTAGGGCACCTGGCATCTGAAAAAGCGCGGAGGTGATGTCAAAGAGCGTGGACGACGTAGGCTGTATAGCCTACCCTTTGCAATGAGTATGGCCCAGCCAGAAATTCCTGTCAACAATTCGTGACTATGGGAAACTGGTTAGTAAACTTGCTCTGGTCCTTCCGTTGGTCTTCCACGCACGCGAAGGCAGCCTGTTTCACTGGTGCTATGAGGCATTTTGATGCTGATACCAAGAGATAATAGATACTTTGAAAAACTCAATGCTGATTACAGTTGAAAGTGTCCACCGATTATGGGATTAAAGAAGCCAGGGATTACGGAATTAAAAGGGCCACCAGTAGGCCGCAATCCGCACCCAGCTTGTAATTCTCCTGAAAGTATGGAAATATACTCCTGAAAGGAGTTTCTATGGCTACCCTGCTTAGCTACCCGGCAACCCGCTACGAGGCGCCAAAGATACTGGACTTCAGCGACGAGAAGGTCCGCGAAGAGTACACGCCGGCCGGCTTCCGCATTTTCCTCAATATTATGGACGAGTGGAAGGTGAAGGATGCAGACGCACGCGAGTTGCTGCGCTCTATCGGAAATGGCCCCTTCTACGAGCTCAAGAAGAATGCCGAGGGTAAGGTGCTCGATTCTGAGCGCTTGCAGCGAATCTCCTACGTTGTCGGCATTTACAAGGCGCTCCGCATCCTTTACGACAAGGAGACCGCGGATAGCTTTGTTCACCTGCCCAATAGTAACCGTTTGTTTGGCGGCCGGACTCCCCTTGAGTACATGAAGAAGGGAGGGCTGCTGGCAATGCAAAGTGTTCGGCGCCTTCTCGATGCGCGCCGTGGAGGCATTTAGGCCGTGAGTCTCAAAAAGACACCTCTTGGGGGCGGAAACACTTCGCCCCTTTCGTTTGTCGAGGCGTTTAACACTGTGCGCCTAATTCCCTCCCAATACAGCCCGAACGAATCAAGTGTGCTGGCTGATGTTGCGCGCGGCGCAGATCTCCAGAAGGCTTTTGATTTCGACAATGCGACCAATGACCGCTTGCTCCTGGAAGCAGGTTTCCGCCCGGAGTTCGACAGCATTGACGAACGCGAATTCGTACATGGCATCCCTTATGCCAGCGTTATCAACGCTGCCTACGCGCACTATACGGAAGAGGGGAATCGCTTTAGCGTCTACGGCCGTAATGCCTGGTACGCAGGGCTTGAGCTCGCGACTTCGCAGGCTGAGGTTATCTTCCACAAAACCATTGAATTGCACGAAATGGGTAAGGTCACACAGGAAGTCACGTACGATGAGTACCTTGCGGACTTTCGTTGCAATCTTCACGATTTGCGCGAATTAAGCGCGAAGAGCTCCATACTCAGTCCATCCAGCTACAAGGACTCCCAGAAGCTGGCTGAGAACCTGTTCGGCCAGAGCTCGCTGGGGCTCATCTATCCCAGTGTGCGCGATCATAACGGAACCTGCATCGCTTGCTTCCGGCCGGCGCTGGTTACGAATGTCCGTAAGGGCATGACGTACTGCTTCCGCTGGGTTGGGAAGGGCGTTCCGGTCGAGATCGAGGCTGTTGGGACGCATCAGTCGAGATCAGAAGAAGGGTGGCGCAGTTCGTCAAGAGTGGAACCACTGGCTCTCTTTATTTCGTAATCCCCGGCTTCATTTATCCCGTAGTAGCTGGCCGCATTAGACCGTAATCCGCAGGGGCTGATTCTGGTCTTTCCGGCCACTGATTACGCGATGCTGGGTATCTGCTTGACTCACACTGCCACAATATGCGGTATACCAGAGTTACTGGCACCATGGCACCATGGCACTAGGAGGGGATTTATGTGGGGTGATGACCCTGAAGTGCAACAAATGATTGAAGAAGAAATGGAAGCCACCAAAGACTTCGTATTGGGTATTTGCATTGGCTGCGGAAGAGTTACTTGGGAGCATAAAGAAAATCTTGAGCCGAGGTGTGTCCGCTGTTTAAGTAAAGATGCTAAACGAGTAGATCGCACAGGCACCGTCGGGCAAAATGCAGCAGCCGAGTAGGCAATACCGCGACACAACAGGTTGTAGCAGTGTGAGTCAAGCAGATACCCAGCTACGCGATAAAAGGGGCCAGGGATTTCGGGACTAATTAAGCCTTCGCCGTAGCGCGTACAGTGGGCCAGTTCGCCGATTTTGCCGCCAGCGACAACCCGCGGAGTTTCTTTGATTTCCGTTGGCATGATAATCTTTCCCGCATCAGCGACATATCTGGTTTATCGACAAATTTATCGACAAAAAACGGGCCTGCTATGAAGGGAGACCCGCTGAGGTTGGAGGGATCTGCGAGGTTGCGGATTATCGTTTCTTCCGCTCAATTTGTAGCGGCAAGTGGAGGACGTTTGGAGGAGAAATCTTAAACAGCCGCTCGTCATAGGCAAGGTTGTAGCTGTTTGTGATTCTCACCGAACGAGCATCGGGGTGAAGAGGGTTAAACAGAATGTTCCACGAAAAGGGGGATGGAGCGGAGGGAACAACCGCCAGGGCAGAAGGAGCCTTTTGTAACCAGCTATCACCGATTACCTGAGACTCTTCAAATGCAAGGCCTTTGTCGAAGACACGAGCTTTTTTGTCGGCAAGAAACTTCCTCTTTCTCCAGGCTGCGCCATCAACCTCGATCTCAAGCAACTGGTAGGTATCCGGCAAATCCTGCGTCCTGCCAGCCAAGTTGACGAGAGTTTCGAGAATTGCCAAGGCTGGATGCTCTGCCATGTAGACAATGCGCTTGCCAACCGCGGCTGTATGCCATCTTCCATCTGTAAATTCACCACCGAGGCCTTCCAGGCTTGCATGCCAACTGATTCGCCAGAGCCTCAAGCGTAAACCCCCTCCGCGATCCGCCAAAGGAGCTTTTCTACCAGACGCCCGCCCCCATCGGTGTCCAGCATATAGAGCGGTGAAGTGTTCTCGTATCGCTCATCGGGGTTACGCAACCAGCTCATTGCCTTGTCGTGCGAACCAAAGATTTTGTCTGCAAGTTCAATGGTGCGAGAAACGCGGATAACCCGCTCCGACTCTTCACGGGATAATGCTTCTCCTCGCGCTTTCCTGTATTTAAGTGTGCGCGGGGAAATCACAATGTCCGAAATCTCGGTGAACGTAAGGCCTTGCCTTTTGAGGGCGTCCACCGTTTCGACGGGAAAGCCTTCTTTAGTGAGCTTGACAAGATCAAAGTCGGATTTCGGCGAGACACCGATCTCGGAAAAGAGAATAGGATTGGCAGCCATAGGAGCCTCCAGGGACATTATGCCACACTGTCGAGAGGAAAACTGTCTAATGATAATGCTAAATAGTATAATCGTGTCTGGTGAGATTGTGGTAAATAACTAGCCTATAAGAAGTTAGAGAAAGATTTGTGGGCCTCCTCCGACGCGAAAGCCCGCTTACGGGCGTCAGCCGTAGTCTCCTTCAGCCGGCTTTTTCTCCCTAATGGTACTCAGCAGGGTGGCTTCATTAGTTCTGGAATCTCTGGCTTCATTCGACTGGAATCCGCAGAATGCCGAAGTTCGTCAGGTTGAATACGCGATCCGCGACGGATTGAGGCTGTTTCTCATCGGCCCGCGCGGGTTCGGCAAGACCTCGATTCTGCGCGCGGCGCAGGCGAACATGGCGCGCAAAGGCGCTGCTGTGCTGTACGTCAACGCGGAGAGCAGCCCGGACGTAGGAAAGCTGATTGGGGAGATCGTCGCCGGCGCCGCGACTCAAATGAGCGATGGGAACGAGGACGGCATTTTGCAAATAAGCCGATTCTTCTCCCAACTGAAGCCAACTTTGAGTGTCTCTGCCGATGGGCAGGAGGTGTCGGTCAGCATCGGTGCCGATTTCCCCTCACACAAGTATCGGAAGATGTCGGTACTTGCCGATACGCTCAACTCGCTGGACAGACTGACGGGAACCCTACCAAAAGACCGGCCGGTTGCGCTCATTATCGATGAGTTTTCGGCATATATGGCCCGCTTCGGCGTTACCGGGGAAGGTCAAATTCGCTCCGTCGTTCAGTGCCACCAGAATCTCGGGTACATCTTCACCGGCTCGAACGTCGGGCTGATGATGGACATGACGGGAAAATATGACCGGCCGTTCTACCGCGGCGGCACCGTCTACTACCTTCGGCCTGTGCCGACTGCGGAATTTGCCGCCTGGTTGAATGAGCAGTTTATGAAAAGTGGATATGAGGTTGACGGTGATGAGCCGGTCTTGCGTATTCTCTCGCTGGCCGACGAGGTGCCTAAGAACGTCCAGATACTGGCGCACAACTGCTGGAATGAGCTGCGTTACGGGAGCCAGCCGAAGCTAACTATCGAACTGGTTGAGTCCGTGTTCAAGCAGACGGTCCAGCACCTTACTCCGTCCTTTAAGCAGGCATGGAACCGGCTCACGCCATTGCAGCGGAAGACGCTGGCCGCGGTCCTGCGCGGCGATGGGAAGCTGCTGAAAGCACCGGAAATTGCACGCTCCATCAGCCGGCCGGAATCCTCGGTGCGCTCCGCCCTGCGCGCGCTCTACAACCGTGGCATCCTCTGGGACGATTGGGCTCTCGGGAATGTCCGGGTGCGCCCGGAGGATCCGTTTTTCGCGCACTGGATCAGGATGAATTGCACCCTGTAAACGCATGAACAGGCATCGGAGGCGGGTGCCCGCTGTTGTGGAACTACTGACGGGCTCTAAGAATGGCGGCCATCACGCGCGGATTGCGGCGGCCATGAATGGCAGCGACAACCCACAACGGCTTTTCATCGGGCGCATACGCGATCAAGTATTGATGTACCACGATGAAGCGCAAGGGCCGGGAGGTGAGGTCCGGGCGTCTGTGACCCACACCTGGAAACGAAACCAGGTTACGAATAGCGGTCAGAATTTCGGCTATTATTCGGTCAGCCGCGCCGAGACTATCGAGCGCGATGTATTCCCAAATCTCGTCAAGGTCAGCAAGAGCTTCCGGGTGGAAATCGTAACCAGTCATTGAGCGCGGCGTGTGGCGCTTTTCTGACGGAAATAGGCCTCAACGTCGGTGCCGGGAATGGGCTTCACCCTTCCGCTTTTCAGATCGTCATAACGGCTGTCGAGGGTAACGCGCACCTGGGCTACTTCATCGAGGTATCCGGCCATCGCGTCCTCAACGAGATCGTCAGTCCTGCGCCCGCTCTGCGTAGCAAGGGCGGTTAACTTCTGTTCCGTCTCGGGAGTGAGCTGCACTTCCATAACCACAGCCTACGCCCAAAACGGCCCCAGCTCAAGTCTCGAAAAATCTCGGGGCAACTTGGAGAAACTCTATCTACCCGATGTACTTGGCCGTGACTGCTATGGTGTTCTATGACGCGCTTTGAGCACATAGGCAGCTACTGCTAGATCTTGACGATCATGGCTTGGTTGCTTTCACCGCGCGCTTCCACTTCTTCGCGATTTTTACAAAGCCGAAAGATTCAACTGCCGGCAACGGCGGCCAATCTTTCTCATCCAAACGTGCTGTTCTTTGCCAATAGAAATGTCCAGGAATCGGGATATAGAGCTGCCTGCATTTCATTGCGATTGCATCCCTCGTCATTCCGAGCTCCTGGGCAAGCTCCATCAATGGTTTCTGCCATGCCTTTCTATAGAGTTCTTCCCTGTCATACCGGGAGAGCAAGAGCGCTGAAACCTTCGGGATTTCTCCTGATACCTCTCCTTTGACGGTTCCGCCCCCAACGACGCGGACTACGGGCAGCGCCGGCTGTTGGACAGCCGCACGGTTCATCGGCGATTGCATCCAATACCCGCGCGGCGGAATCGGAATGTGGAGCTGCTTGCACACCCGGATCAGAGTGGTGCAAGCAACGCCGAGCTCCTTCGCTACCGCGGGCAAGCTCGCACTCCACACTTTACGGAAAAGTTCATCCCGATTATATTGTGCAAGTATGGCGGCAGAGACTGTCTTCGGGCCATCGCTACCTGCGGTCGATTCGTGCTTTGGTAAGATATTCTTCATGGCCGAAAGACCTGATTCGCCCGCAACAACTTTGTTGCAGAAAGCAGTGTCATTATGATCGATCCCTGACGGAGCGGGCAAAGATCTGGTTTGTTGGTCCGAATGAGGGGATACAGCATCCTGCATTTCGATGCACCCCGGAGGCGGCTGAACAACCGGCATTTCAGATCCTATCGAATACGACTCGATCGCCTCTTCCTCTAAATCATTGCTATAATTGAGGATAGAGTCATAGGTCGGCTTCGCTTTGCGTACAAATTCCGCCAAAGAGTTCAAACTGGAACTCGTCAGGTGCACCATCCCTTCCAAAGATTTCCCTCGAAAATCGAAAATAAAAGCTAAATAGCGGAATCAAGACAGGCCCAGGAACTGCGTCAGGCGTGCCGCAAGGCTGGTGGTCGACGACTTTTCGCCCGTCAACTGTTCCCTGCTACCTGTCCTCTGTATGCCCTACCGACCGGCAACCTTCTGCGCAATCTTAGGGGCAGCGCTCTGCAGCGGAGCCTCGTCCTCTGACTCGTTCTGGATGAGCTTGTTGTGCAGACAGTAGAGAGCCAGCTCCAGGCGGTCGCTCACGCCGAGCTTGTCGTAAATCTTGCGCAGGTAGTTCTTAATCACCTGCTCGGTGGTGCCGAGCTGGTAGGCGATCTCCTTATTGCGCTTGCCCTGGCTGATGCAGGAGATGATGGCGAGCTCTTTCGGCGAGAGGCGTGGCTGCGTGCGCGGCGTTACCAGCGCCGAGGCCTGTGCGCGGTAAGCCTCAATGACCCAGTTCACCGACTGGTTGTCGATCCATGTCTCACCGGCGGCAATGCGCCGGACGCAGCGCACGAGCAGGTCCGGCGAGATGGAGCGCGAGATAATGCCTCGCACGCCGCGACGGTAGAGATCGACAATATAAGCCTCGTCGGTGATCGTCGCCTGGACAATAAGCTTTGTATCCGGCGCGATGCGGAGCAACTCGGCAACAGCACCGGTTGTGCCGCCCAGAAGCGCGCCTTCCACCAGCACAATGTCCGTGGGATAGCGCTCAATGGCTGCTCTCAGACTTTCAAGCGAATCGGCCTGAGCCACGACGCGCAGGTCGTCCTCAATAGCAAAAATCTTCCGGATTCCGACACGGTAAATGGCCTGCGAATCCGCAAGAATGATGCGGATGGCGCCTGGCTTGGCAGTCACTTCCTGCCCTTCGGTCTCTGAGGAATCGTCCAAAAAGTCCATGACGGGGTATCACTGAACCGGTGCCCGATTACTGCTCCACAAATCGGTAATCGTCGATAGTAGCGGCAACCTGGGGCAGCGAATGACTCATGGAGCAGCGTACCACACGCCCGCGGCATTGGACCAGAACATCGTGCGGAGTGCCGAGAACGGCACCGGGCATTCGCATGGAAAAATCGATCGATTCTCCGACACGAATCGGCGTTTCCGTCTCAAAAAGGACACCGCTGGCGGAGACATTGCGGGTAGTCGCAGGCTGCGGGTCGCCGTCGTAACAAACGGAGAGTGCAAGGGCCAGCGGGAAGCGGACAGCGCAACGCACCTCGCTCGGCGGCTCCGGAGGAAAGCCATCGCCGTAGATCAGCGTAAAGCCGGATTTCACTGCACGCATCATCTCGGAACCAAGGTCAATCGGTGGTCTATCTGCCACTCTAGCTGAAATTTCCCTCTGCCACTACAGCACAAAAGTATCCAGAATAGTAACCGCGCAGATGCGTTTGCCAGACACTTGCGTTTCCCCGCCGCGGGTAATTCAGAGCCCAGAGTTACACATACTGGCCACAATTACAGCTCTGTGCATCGCTCCGCCACCGGAAAGAACGCTCCTGAAGCTCCAACCCACTGCTGATTGCGATTGTAGTCTACGCCCATCATACGCCCGCGGCCGAGGCGGATAAGCGAGAGCACAGGCGTAAGCTCGCCGCCGTCGGGCCAGAGATAGAGAATGCGGATTTCAGCCTGTGTGAGCCCAAATGGCGTCTCAATGGTGGGAACAAAGCTCATGCGCTTCTGGAGGAGGTAATCGCCGCGCTGCGCCGGCGGAATGGCTTCAAGCTGCGCCTGCGTGGGGTCGAACTGAATGCCTTTGCCGGCAAAAGAAAAGAGCGGCTTGAGCAGCAGATCGGAGTAAACGGCATCCGCTGCCAGCGCAGGGAGCGACACGCCCGCAGCCTCAAGCCGCTCCCGGCCGCTCCCGGCCAGAAAATCGCTCAGGAAGACGGCTGGCGGCACGACAGACTCGAAGCCCCGATTGTTCGAGCCAGTATCGTCCGCACCCGATTCCCCGCTCGCCCGGCAGAGAAACGGAATCGAGAACTTGCTGATAAGGAAGTACCAGTTCGGGTGCCCGGCCCACTCCACATTCCAGTCCGCTTCGAGATTGAAGGGCAGCCGCACGCGACGGGCGATCAACTCGTCGGCAATAGCCCGGTTATAGATGCGGGCGACAGGAATACGGCGGCCCTGGGCGTTTCGATATGTGAGACGATCGCCATCCGGCTCAAGCGTCGCAATATCCACAACGGCGATACCCAGACGGCGGGCGGTGACTTCAAAATCCGGGCGGGTCTTCTGGTGGAGCGGGTCCACTTCGGTAAGAACGACGGTCTCCGGGTCGTGGGAGCCAAGAATTGTCTCGCCAAGGAGCCGCCAGTAAGCAGCTTCGTCCAAACCGGAGAGAAATGTTCCCAGACCGGCGCCGAGTACAGTGTCGAGCGAGAAAATTTCACGGTACGCGGCATTCAGAGCGGCCTGATAGGCGTACACGGAGGGGAATGCCTGCATTTCAACTAAACGGGGGGCAAACTGGCCGCCCCCCTCCCGACCGTTCTCTTCGTGGATCAGTGCGAAATCCGCGGTGAGAAAGTGCGGGTGGGCCGTCTCCGCGGCAACGCGATAACCGGAGGGAATGGCGCGGCTGGCGGCGGCAAGATAATCCCGGTTGCCGACGAGACGCCGGCAGAGATGCGAGCCGGTCTCAGCGATTTCGTTCAGAAGCTGCCGCGGCAGGAAGATCGGCGATTCCGCAACGCGGAACTCGATTGGAATACCGCAGCGCTCTTCCAGCAGCGCAAGCATGGCCAGATACTGATCCGGGCGATAAATGCTGTTGAAACGGGCACGAAACTCGGGGATCAAGGCTGGCCTCTCTTGTAGTGCACGAGCAATGCGATTCTGCTTGCAAAATGAGGAAATTCCAAGATAATTCTTTGCTTCCAGCCTAATGAAAGAGTACAGTTCGACGTAGAGAATGATGCTGATTCCAGCGAATTCTAAGAGAATCAAGCCAAAGTTATTCCAGTAACTAATTACCATTACCAAAGAGTTCTTTAATTGTTACTTTTGTAGTCTGCCTGGGCTAATAACTGGAGTACATTTTGTGTAAAAGTTCCACCTTGGGAAGGAGTTTCCTCCGATGATTTCAGCAATGCTGAAGTTCCGTTTTGTTGTGCCTATTGCCATGATTACATTGGCCTCGTCTTCCGCTTTTGCCAAGGGTTCCGAAATATCGGTGCCCGTACCCCAGACCGCCAAGTTCGCCCTTGAAGGACCGGGAACACCAGTGCCCGTGCCACAGACCGGCAAGTTCGCCCTTGAAGGACCCGGAACACCAGTGCCTGTGCCGCAGACCGGCAAGTTCGCCCTTGAAGGACCCGGAACACCAGTGCCTGTGCCGCAGACCGGCAAGTTCG
>JAATFM010000122.1 GCA_015655195.1 Terriglobales bacterium | reverse complement strand
TGCCACCCATTCTGGCAGAGGGGCTGGGGGACTCGGATTTTCGCGTCCTCGATGTGCTGCTGCACAAGGGCCCCATGCCTGTAAACGCCATTGGTCCCAAGGTAAACCTGAATCCCGGCTCGGTCAGTGTGGCCGTGGATCGCCTGTATAAAAAAGGGCTGGTGAACCGTGTGGAGAGCGCTTGCGACCGCCGGGTGCGGACGGTTTCGCTTACCGAGTGCGGGCAGAGACTTTTCGGCCCCATCTTCTGCCGCCACGCTGCGCTGATTGACAATGCCTTTGCGGAGATCGCCCCGGAAGAGCGTTTACAGCTTGAGAGCATGCTGAAGAAAATTGGCAGGCGGGCGGAAAAACTGGCCTCGGAAGCCGAAGAGCTTGATGGCGAAAAATAGACAGGGCCGATCACAACGTCAAGAATGGCCTTTAAGTAGCTTTCTTTGGAAACGGCAATCGAGCCCTTCTTGGCGCTCGGAACAATCTAAACCACGCTCCATCTGCGCGGGGAATTGCCCTCTAGTTCGCAGTGCTGTAAGCGACTTCCTCGCGCTCGCCCTTGCGCCTCTGCTCTTCGTCCGTCAAGCCAGACTTGGCATGCCTGCGGTTGGGCTGCTGCGACTGATCGAGGACCAGTGCGCGGCTCTTTCCGAGAATCTGGTGGTAGGCGCTTCGATTTTTCGCGGTGAGAGAAACGGCTTCCGCATCTGCGATTCCCGCAGCCGTATTGATCGGTTCGGCATGCAGGAAGAGTCCGGATCGAAAAGCGCCCGTCGCCTTTAACCGGCCCCACCAGTTCCGAACTAGTTTCCTGGCTTCCGTTTCCGATTTTCCATAGAACGTTTCAAGCGATCCCTGGACCGCTTCGCGATAAATTCGCCGTTCCTGTGCACTTGTTATCCGGTTTGGCAGGCTCATGGCACCACCTCTACTTCGCAGTAAATCTTGTTGTTCAAGAAAGACTTGGCAGCATCTCCATGAAAACTAATCTGGTCAAAATCCGGAAATGCCGCGTAATCCTCGTCTCCCCACCAACGCTTCGCCACCGGCCCGTACACCACATCATAACCCTGCTCGACCGCGTAGGGTGCGTCATTCCGGCAATTCTCAACCAGGCTCCAGTAATCATTCGCAGGCCGAAGGAAAGCAAGATGGCGAAGCCGCGCAAGCGCAAGGCGATCAACCGTCAACATCAGCACGGCGGAATGCTCACCCTGCTCGCTGGCCCTGCTGTCCGCCCATTCGTCTGCCTGTGCGTGATTTGTAGTCGTGTAAAAACCGCGGCCGAAATCAGTATGCGGGCTGCCGCGTGCAGGATCGATGCCATTTGCAAGGATTGCATCGGCGTGTTTCCGCAGGGTTCCATGATAGAGCACGAGATAGGGATCATCCCATTGTGGAAAGCGGCGTCGAGCGCTCAACCCAAGCTCCTGGACTTTTCCGTTGTTTTCGACACAACTCTATCATTCCGTCCAGGATATTGCCGACAAAAATTGAGGCTGCGGGCCCAGCCTTTGCACTACCGGGTGCAAACGAAACAGGGCCGGCTTATCGCCGGCCCTGTTTCATCCTTACATCCTTTAGTCCTTAACCCTGACCTTGGGCTCGACCGAGAGGCCGGGGCGCAGGAGGTGGTTGGAATCCTCGTCCTTGAGGTCGGTGAAGTCAATGCGAACCGGCAAGCGCTGGACGACCTTGACGTAGTTGCCCGTGGCGTTCTCCGGCGGGAAGAGCGAAAGCACGGAGCCCGTAGCGCCGCCGATCTGCGTCACCTTGCCGTCGTACTTCTTGCCCGTTGCGTCTACGGAGATTTCAACCGACTGGCCGGGCTTCATCCCCTTGAGCTGCGTCTCCTTGAAGTTGGCCGTGACCCATATGTCGTTGAGCGAGACCAGCGTGAGCAGGTTCTGGCCCGACGAAACGTTCTGGTTGATCTCAACCGACTTGCGGGTGATGATACCGTCTTCCGGCGCGACGATCTTGGTGTAGCCGAGGTTCAGGTTCGCCTGGTCGAGCTGCGCCTGCGCCGCCTGCACCTGCGCCTGCGCCTGCTTGGCCCGCGCCGACTGTATGGCAACCTGCTGCGGCCCCGTCTCGGCGTACTTCAAAGCCGCATGTGCCGCTTCCTGACGCTGCTGCGCCACGCGGACGGCGTCTTTGGCGGCCTGCTCGCTGGCAATCGCGTCCTGCACAGATGCGGCGGAAGAGGCCGCGGAGGCTACGGCAGCGTCCCATTGCTGCTTGCTGATGACATCCTTCGCAACCAGCGGCCTGTAGCGCTCAAGATCGGACTGCGCCTTGTCGTTGTTGGCCTTCGCCTGCGTCACACGCGCCTGGGCCGCCTGCAACTGGTTCATGGCCTGCTGCACTGTGGCACCGGCGCCGGAGAGGTCCGCGCCAGCCGACCGCAGGTTCGACCCGGTGTTGACGCCCGTCAGCGGCACATTGACGTTTGCCGCCGCGGCATTGGCCTGCGCGCTTGACAGAGATGCCTGGGCGTTCTCGACAGCCACCTGGTAGTCGCGCGGGTCGAGATCGGCAATCGGGTCGCCCTTGTGGACGAACTGGTTCTCGTCCACGTAGACCTTTGCCACCTGGCCCTGAATGCGCGAACTCACCTGGATCAGGTGTCCGCTGACCTGCGCGTCGTCCGTGTCCTCGTAATAGGTGGAGTGCCACCAGAAGATCAGCCCGGCCACTGCCAAAATCGCAACCACCACGAGGATGATTCCCCTGCGGCTCCTCTTCGGCGCCACGGGCTCGTTCTCCGGCTCCTCCGGCGTGGGATTTGTCGGTGTATCGGCCACTTTACTTTCCTCCCAAATAGCTCTTGTACTGCCCCGCAGCGCCAACGGCACGCGCCAAGCTCAGCTTGGCAATGTTGTGCCGGTAAAGGCTGCTTACATACTGATCGTTGGCCTGCGCCACGGACTGCTCGGCCTGACTCACCGCCAGGTTGTCGCTTACTCCGGCCTTGTAACGCTGCTGCGCTTCGCTCAGGGCTTCGCTGGCCAGCTCCACGCTGGATTTGGCCACTTCCACCTGCTTCTGCGCGCTCTGAATGTCGAGGAGCGCATCGCGCACATCGGCATCGATCTGCGCGCTCTTGTCGCTCTGCTGCGCCCTCGATGTGTCGAGCTGCGACTGCGACTGCTCGGTGTCGCCGCGAATGCCGAACTCCTTGAAAACCGGTACGCTGAAGTTGCCTGTCGCGTCCACTGTGCCGTGCGAATTGCGTACATTTACGCCGATGTCGCCGTAGTCGGCATTTGCGACCAGCGTGGGAAAGCGCTCTGCCGTCGCGGCCTTGCGCTGGTCCTCGGATGCCTTGGTCTGCTCTACCATTGCCGCCAAATCTTTGCGGCTCACGTGCGCCTGCTTCAGCGCTGCATCGAGATCGATCTGGTCAAAGGCCACATAAGGCACCTTGTCGGCCAGGTTGAACTTCTGGTCGAGCGGCAGGCCGATTGTCCGGGCCAGCGCGAGACGGTCTTTTTCGAGCGCGTTCTGCGCTGAGATCAACTGCTGTTCGAGCGACTGATAATCGACCCGAGACCGCAGCTCGTCAATCAGCGGAGCGGTGCCGGCCTTGTGGTTGTCAACGGCCTGATCGAGCGAGACCTTGGCCGTGGCAACCTGCGCCTCGACGCTCGCTACTTCCGTTTCGTCGGCCACGACGAGCAGGTAGGCGTTGCCGACGGTGAGAATTACCATCTCACGGGCGTCTTCCGCCGAGAGCTGCGCCGCCGTAAAGTTGTGCCTCGCCGCCATGTAGCTCCGCAGCGACTTTATATCCAGCAGAGACCAGGTCAGCGAGGCGCGAATGTCGGTAAACCCGAACGGCCCCACCACGGTGGGAAAACCCGGAATGCGAATGCCCTCGGCGGCGAGATCTACCTGCATGTAGTTCTCTTTGATCGAGGCGTCGATGCTGGGCAG
>JAATFM010000102.1 GCA_015655195.1 Terriglobales bacterium | reverse complement strand
TCGCCCACTTCGGCGGCGGCTTCGCCTGTCTCGGTCCCGGCGGCCTCACCAGTTTCGGCCCCGGCGGCTTCGCCTGTCTCGGCGGAAGGCACTGCTTCTTCGCCTTCGGCGGGCTGCGCGGATTCCTCGCCTTCGGCCATAAACGGCAGCGGCTCGGAGGACGGCTCCGCGGTCTCAACCCGGTCGGCATCCTGCGCGGCTTTGTACTCCAGCGCCTCGGCGGCAAAAAGAACGGCGAGCTGCGCGAGGGTAATAGGCTCCTCGGCGGCGTAAATGACGGCTTCCAGCTTGGCTTTCAGGCTCATGGGGGCAATGGCACCAAAGGATATGGTACCGGAAGCGGGAGGCGCGGCGGTGCGGGCGGAGGAAAACGGGGTGGGATTGAGGTGAGTTCTTGCTATCCCACCCTTGCGCCGGAAAAAAGGCGCAAGGATGGGGCACGGAACATTTGTGGAATTCCAAGTCCCAACACCGGGGACCTGGGGCACCCGCCGCCTAAAAAGCAAACCCCGCGCTGCGGCTGAGGCGGCGCGGGGCTGAATCTGGCTGTCGCAGCTATTTTGTCGTTGTGTGCTGGATAACGATTTTCGTTTTGCTGTTGGGGTCCTTGCTGGTTGTCGTGACCGAGATGGTCTCCTTGTCGCTAATCTTTTTGGTCAGCAGGGCGGTTCCGCCCATGTTGAAATCGGTGGCTCCGGAGCCGAGTTTGTCCTTGTAGAAGGCTTCGACCTTGGAAACGGGGTCGGAGGTGAGGTAGGTGCCGGAGACGACGGAGGCATTCGGCAGGCTCATCTTCGAGCCTTCTTTGGTAGGCGCCGAGCCGGGGTAAATCTCCGTGCCCAGGTCCTGTGCCGTCAAGGAGGCTGAGTCGGTTGGGGTCATGGTGGTGCCGAGGACGCTGACTGTCTTGCCGTCGGCTGAGTGCGAGATGGAGTGCATAACGCGATAGCCGATGTAGACGAACGCGCCGACAGTGAGAACAACTACCAGCGCGATGACGCCGAGAACGATCAGGATAATTTTCAGGGCGCCGCCGGATTTGGGCGCGGGTACGGGAGTTGTGGACACTACGAATTCCTTTCGCCGAGGCTGTCTCGTGCAGGCTGTCTGGCCTCTGGCAGGAAAATACCGGAGAGCCTTATCTTGATACGAATATGCTCTGCAACTATATCGCAGGAATTGCGGAAACGGACTGCAAAATTTTTGTGTCGCCGGCTCCCGCAAATCGCCGGTGAGCGGACAAGCTCTGGGTGTTTAGTCCCATCGTGCTGGAATAGAGTTTCGGGTGCCCCACCCTCGCCGCGTTCTTGTTTTTGCGGCTAGGGTGGGATACAAAGCTCCCTCTACAGCAATAGGAGAACCGCTCTAACCAATGAGGATCGCAATAATCACGATGACGATGAGAACTGGCGCTGTGGCTAAGTACGTGTGCATAAGAATCTCCTGTTGGGAAAAGTGACGCGACAACGCGGCGCGTTACAAATCCTTCAGACAAACCGCGACCAGCGGGACAGGCGTGCGGTCGCTGCCGCGCGTAGAAAGAAAAACGGGCGCCCGTGGTTTCGGACGCCCGGAAAAGTACCCTTAAGCAACAAAGAAGATCGGTTGCCCGCGCCGGATTCCCGGTGCCTAGTTTCCTCCGGCAATCGTCCGGAAGAGGGCAAAGAGCAGGCCGGAGAGCAGTGCCGCGGCCGGCAGCGTAAAGACCCACGCGGCTGCGATGTTGCGGATGGTCTCGAACTGCAGGCCGCTCTTGTTGGCCGCCATTGTGCCGGCAATGCCCGAGCTCAGGACGTGCGTGGTGGAGACGGGCAGACCGAGGCCGTCGGCCAGAGCGATGGTCGACGCAGCCATGATTTCAGCCACAGCGCCCTGCCCATAGGTCAGGTGCTCCTTGCCGATCTTCTCGCCCACGGTGACCACGATGCGCTTCCAGCCGACCATGGTGCCGAGCCCGAGAGCCAGGGCCACGGCCACCTTGACCCATGTGGGAATGAACTTGGTCGCCTTGTCGATTTTCTTCTTGTAGTTGCTCAACGCGGCGGACTCGTCGGCAGTGAAGTTGCCCACATGGTTCTTGTCCATGATGCGCAGCGTCTCGCTGACGATGTACATGCTGTTGCGAACGTTGGTCTGCTGGTTGGCGGGAACCTTGGCGTAATCGCCGTAGCCCTTCACGTCGCCTTCGAGGTTCTGGATCGCCACGCGCAGCGCCGTCATGGTGCCGGGCTGAAGCTTCTTGGTCTTCAGGTAGTCGGTCAGCTCGGCCGGGGCGTCGCCCACCACGGCGTTCTTGTCGGTGTGCGCTTCCACAATGGCGGCGGTCTGTTGGCTGGCGGCGATGAAGTCCTGAATATCATGCGCATTCACGGCATGGTTCAGCGCGTAGGCCGTAGGAACGGTGCCAATCAGAATCAGCATGATGAGGCCCATGCCCTTCTGGCCGTCGTTCGAGCCGTGGAAGAAGCTCACCAGAGTGCAGGTAATCACCAGCAGCACGCGGATCGGGAAGGGCGGCGGGGTGTTGTCCTTGGGCGCCGTATAGAGTTCCGGGTACTTGATGGTCGCCTTGGAGATCAGGAAGATCAGGAAGGCGCCCGCGAAGCCCACTAGAGGAGAAAGCAGAAGGGTCCAGCCGACCTTGGACGCCTGTGCCCAGTCCACCCCCGCAGTTCCGCTGCCGCCGGTCAAAAGCTGGTTGGCTACGCCCACGCCGATGATGGAGCCGGTCATGGTGTGCGTGCTCGATGCCGGCAGGCCCAGCCACCAGGTGCCGAGGTTCCAGAGGATCGCGGCCAGCAGCAGCGCAAAGACCATCGCGAAGCCCGAGCCGGAAGAGACCTTCAGGATCAGCTCGACGGGCAGCAGCGTGATGATGGTAAACGCCACGGTTCCGGCCGAGGTCAGCACGCCTACCAGATTGCAGAGGCCGCTCCAGACCACAGCCATATTCGGCTCCAGCGAGTGCGTGTAGATGACCGTGGCCACGGCGTTGGCCGTGTCGTGGAAGCCGTTGACGAACTCAAAGCCGAGGGCGATGAAGAGCGCCGTGCCGAGCAGCACATAGGGCCATACGCTGCTGCCGCTGGGCGCGCCGCCCAGATCGCCGGCGATGTGGAAGCCGACATAGCCCAGGCCGCCAATGAGTGCAACGAGAATGATGATCCCGCTCAGCCAGGCCGGGGAGCTTTTCATCTTATGGTCCAGCAGGGATGCGCCCTGCGGGGCGGTGGTGGCAAGGTCAGACATGGATGACTCCCTTGTGGATTGGCTCGTGTCCGGCAGGTATGGGGAAGACAAGCCCGACCAGCTAAGGAATTACACGGGGGAGATGAACGGGAGATGAATCGGAAGTGAAAAGGCAGGGAAGGAGTGATATGCGGTCAAATTTGCACAGAAGATGGTTCGGAAAGCTGGTTTTTTGTGCCGGGATTGCCCGCGCTGCCGCTCGACCAGTTCGCGCTTTCGGCGTGGCTGGGAGGGACACGCGCCGCAGGGACTGCTGCCGCCGCTGCGGTTCGGACGGACTGGTTGATCAGCTCGGTTGGTCAGGCTAGACCGCCAGTCAGGACCGTCAGCTAGGCGAGCGGATAGTTCGCGCCGTCGTCCTCAGCCATCAGGCGGGCCAATGCTTCCAGCAGCGCAGCGCGCCCGCGGCCGCTGATGGCGAGTTCCTGCATCCGTGCCGTCAATGCTCCGAGATTTTCGGGTTTTCTTGCCTGTTTCTTCCGTATCATGGCTGCTTTATCGGCGGAAACTCCCCAGCCTGCACGGAATCTCCTGTGGAGAACCAGGGAGAAACAGGCGATTTCCGCGGTTTATCCCGAAAAGCACCCCTAGCGGGGCTGCGTATTCCGCCCGAACCATGCGGCAAGTTCTTCTTCGGAGACCTCGCCGGCGGCGAGACCGAGAATCGTCAGGTATGCGTCTTCCTGGGAAGCAGTCACTTCCAGCCCGTTGACATCAAGAAAGGCAAACGAGACTACAAGCGCGGTACGTTTGTTGCCATCGACAAACGGATGGTTTGAGGAAATGCCAACAGCATAGGCGGCTGCAAGCGCAGCCAGGCTCGGTGTAGATTCCGCATAAGCCCAATGATTCTTCGGCCGCGCCAGAGCCGATTCCAGCAAGCCGTGGTCGCGAATACCTGCCGAACCGCCGTGCATTGTCAGTTCGCGGTCGTGCATGATGACCGCATCGAGTGCATCCATCCAGATGGGGTCTGTCATTATTCCGCCAGCTTGCGCAGCGCATCCCGGTACTTGTGCATGACACGCTCGGAAGATTCCATCTTTCGCAGGAATTCCTCGTCATACGGCGTCAGATTGATCCCATAAGGAGTTTCGGAGATACAAATCGTATCTCCCTTCTCGACCTTGAGTCTTGCCAAAGTCTCCTTGGGCAGAATCACCCCTGCGGAATTGCCAATGGCGATAATTTTTGCAGTTGCAGCCATAAGTCCCTCCACTACTCTCCGAGGCAAGAGTATAACGAAGATTATAACACGGAGGTAGAACTTTCGTTATAACTGGCTTACCGCCAGTCGTCGCGGGCGGCGATGCCTTCGTTCAGCACGGCCTCGAAGCCGGAGTTTTTCTTGATGAAAATCTCCGAAAAGGCTTTGTCCTGGCGGAGCAGGATTGCCTGCAGGCGGACCAACTCAAGCAGGGCCAGAAATGCGGCGACGAGGGCGCGCTCGGACTTTGTGTGGCTCAGAATCTTTCGGAGAGATACGGGGCGGTCTTCAAGCGTGAGCCTTCGGGTGAGGAACTGGATCATCTGGCCGACGGTGACGGAATCCTCTTCCACGTTGAAGGTGGGCCGCGAGCGGGCGCGGTCCAGGATTTGCTGGAAGATGCGGACCAGGTCCGTCGTATCGGCGGCGATCTCCGGCTCGGCCTCGGCATCGTCCTTGAACTCGCGGATACCGGGGTTGGTCCATGCGGCGGATTCGAGCATCTGCTTCTGCTGGAGCATCTCGGCGGCGTTCTTGAAGCGCTCGTGTTCGAGCAGCCGCTCGACAAGCTCGCGGCGGGGGTCTTCGGCGGCATCGTCCGGCCCGGCGGGCATCCGCGGCAGCAGCATCTTGCTCTTGATGTGGATGAGCAGCGAGGCCGTGTAGATGAACTCGCCGGCCACGTCCACGTCACTCGTCTTCAACTGGTTCACGTAGGCCAGGAACTGCGCCGTGATCCGGGCAATCGGAATGTCGTAGATGTCGATGTCCTGCTTGCGGATCAGGTCGAGCAGCAGGTCGAGCGGGCCGTCGTAAACCTGACCCACCATGATGTCGAAGGGCGAGAACTTTTCCTCTTCGGGCCTGGATTCCGATTTAGCCGCGGACTTGTTCGCATCCGACTTCCTGGCCTTCGCGACAGGCTTTTCAGCCGGGACGGGCGGAGAGGTAAGCACCAGCGGCGGAGCCTCCTGTGGAGCCTTCTCGGGAACGGTCGGGCTGGGGGACGGATTGGACTTGGGGTCGGTCAATGTTCTCTGTGCCTTATTTCAGTGGTTCGTAGTCATTTTGCAGTGCAGTTATGTCCGTGCCTGTTTTACCCGCAATGCTTAGAAAGAAAGGATTGCCTTCAGTTCTTTGAATCCTGACAGCTACCTTTTCGTCCTTCTTAAGTGACTTTTTCGCCAAGGCAAATTCAGAGGCAAATATCTTTTGCGGCACGCAAAAATCAAGCAGCTTTTTATCCTTATCGCGCCAGCAGAGCAGCACCCAGACTTCATAAGACCGAGCAGGAATCTCAAACTCCCATGTGCCGGAGCCAAGCTGTTCCTCGCGCGAGGCGGAAACGAAAATGCGCTTCTTCTTAGGGCTGAGATAAGGCTCTTCCAGCTCTCGTTCCACCGATGTAAAGACACGGTTGCTTTCCTGCGTAAGCGCAACGTCGCGGGGGGCAAGATTATTGCGCCAGTAGTCTCGCAGCAGCTTTGCGCGCTGGTTCTGCGGCAGGTCCCACCATTCGGCGTTTTCGCTCAGGTCGCGCGGGTCGCGGTTGTTTTTGTAAAAATCGCCAAAGTAACGCCGTACGGAACCCAGATCATGCGAAAGGTCAAAGACTGCGCGAACGGAAGTCATCGTTTCCTCGGCCCGCTCGGCTGCCTTGCGCGATTGCGCCCGCAACATTTCCCACGTGTCGTCGATGTGGGATTCCAGATCCCGGCGTTTGGAATATACCGGCTCAATCACGGCATTGACGGAAAGCGCGGCCTTTAGCTTGCAAAACTCACAGCTTATGGCCGCTGTTCGGCATCCTTGCTGCGTTTCCGCCATGATTTCCGGGCTGCTGAAGGCCTTATGTAAATCTCCCACCGGGCAAAGGTCGGGATTTCCAGGGTTGCTTTGTTGCACCCGCTGGCCATTTGTGGACATTTCGAGAACTTTTTTGCCCGCGATGTGGGGGGACTCCGATAAGCCGATGGTGTTGCCGTAGCTCTTGGACATTTTGCGGCCATCGGTGCCGGTGAGCTTGGGCGTCGGTGTCAGCAGGGCTTCCGGCTCCGGAAAGACAGCCGTTTTGTAGAGTGAGTTGAAGCGGCGGGCAACTTCACGGGTAAGCTCGACGTGGGCTACCTGATCCTGTCCAACAGGAATATATTTCGCCTGGTAGATGAGAATGTCCGCCGCCTGAAGAAG
>JAATFM010000241.1 GCA_015655195.1 Terriglobales bacterium | reverse complement strand
GCGAAGTAGAGGCCGCTCACGCTCGATCCTGGCCACATGGCGAAGGATTCGGTCAGCTTGATGCCGGTTTTTGCCTCCGCGTCGAGCAGGCTCCACAGCGTGCCTTTTTCGGTGTGGTCAGGGCAGGCCGGATAGCCGGCTGCGGGGCGAATGCCGCGGTATTTTTCGTGGATCATCTCCTCATTGCTGAGGGTTTCGGCGCGGCCATAGCCCCATTCATCGCGGACGCGCTTGTGCAGGCACTCGGCAAATGCCTCAGCCAGCCGATCCGCGACCGCCTCGGCCATGATCGCGTTGTAATCGTCATGCGCGGCCTTGAATTGCTCTACGAGTTCCTTCAAGCCAATGCCGCTTGTCACCGCAAAGGCGCCGATGTGGTCGGGAAGGCTGGTTTCTTTTGGCGCGATGAAATCGGAGAGCGAGTGGCATGGCTCGCCGCCCTCGCGGTTCGCCTGCTGCCGCAAGAAATGAAATTGCGTGAGGACCGTTGAGCGCGACTCGTCTGTATAGAGCACCACATCGTCACCCACGGCGCTGGCCGGGAAGAGGCCGTAAACGGCGCGTGCGGTAATGAGTTTTTCCGCGATGAAGCGGTCGAGCAGGGCATTGGCTTCGGTGAAGATCTGACGGGCCTGCGCACCCTGCCTTGCATCGTCGAGGATGCGCGGATAAACGCCCTTCAACTCCCATGTGTGGAAGAACGGCGTCCAGTCGATGAACTCGCGCAGGGTTGCGAGAGGGAAGTCCTCTAGCACGCGCACGCCCGTGAACTCGGGCTGCGGAATGTCTTCTGCGCGCCACTCAATCGGCGAATGCCGCTCGCGGGCTATCTTGATCGGGACGAGAGTCTGCTTCGGCGCGGCATGCGCTTTCCGCAGAGAATCGTAGTCGGCGCGATGCTTCGTCACAAATTCATCCTTGCCGTCTTCACTCAGCAGGCTCGTCGTTACCGGCACGGCGCGGCTCGCGTCCAGTACATGCACCACCGGCTCGCTGTAATACGGCGCAATTTTCACCGCCGTATGTGCTCGGCTTGTAGTCGCGCCGCCAATCAGCAGCGGCACCTTGAAGCCAGTGCGCTCCATCTCGCGCGCCACATGCACCATCTCGTCGAGCGACGGCGTGATGAGGCCGCTTAGGCCGATGATGTCCGCTCGCACTTCTTTGGCGCGTTCCAGAATCTTTTCCGCCGGCACCATCACGCCCATGTCGATCACTTCGTAGTTGTTGCACGCAAGCACCACGCCCACGATGTTCTTGCCAATGTCGTGCACGTCGCCTTTGACGGTGGCGAGAACGATCTTCCCTTGCGCCTTAACCACCTGTCCCGACGCAGCGAGCAATGCCTTTTCGGCTTCCATGAACGGCGTGAGATACGCGACAGCCTTCTTCATCACGCGCGCCGATTTCACCACCTGCGGCAGAAACATCTTGCCTGCGCCGAAGAGATCGCCCACCACGCTCATGCCCGCCATCAGCGGTCCTTCAATCACAGCCAGCGGCCTGCCCAGCTTGGCGCGCGCCTCTTCCGTGTCGATGTCAATGTATGCGTCGATGCCCTTGACCAGCGCGTGAGAAATCCGCTCCTCGACCGTGCCGCTGCGCCACTCTTCGGCCTTCTTTTCGACTGCCTCCGTGTCGCCGCCCGCGGCCTTGAGCTTTTCGCCGAGCTCGACCAGCCGCTCCGTCGCATCGGGGCGTCGATTGAGCAGCACATCTTCGACGAGTATCTTCAGATCCGGCTCAATCTCCTCGTAAACTTCGAGCATTCCCGCGTTGACAATGCCCATATCCATGCCGGCGGTAATGGCGTGATAGAGGAAGGCCGAGTGCATCGCCTCGCGGACTTTGTTATTGCCGCGGAAGCTGAACGAGATATTCGAGACGCCGCCGGAAACCTTTGCGTGGGGAAGGTTCTGCTTGATCCAGCGCGTGGCGCGGATGAAATCGACGGCGTAGTTGTTGTGCTCTTCCATGCCCGTGGCAACGGTGAGAATATTGGGGTCGAAGATAATGTCTTCTGCCGGGAAACCGACCTCATCGACGAGAATGCGATAGGCGCGCTCGCAGATGCGAATTTTTTCCTCGTAGCTCGCGGCTTGTCCCTTCTCGTCGAAGGCCATCACGACAACCGCTGCGCCGTACTTGAGAATCGTTGCCGCGCGCTCGCGGAACTTTTCTTCACCCTCCTTGAGCGAGATGGAGTTGACGATGCCTTTGCCCTGAAGGCACTTGAGGCCGGCCTCGATGACCTCCCACTTTGAGGAATCGACCATGAAGGGCACTTTGGCGACTTCGGGCTCGCTGGCCAGTAGTTGCAGATAACGTGTCATAGCGGCCACGCCGTCGATCATGCCCTCGTCCATGCAGATGTCGATGACGTTGGCGCCGTTTTCCACCTGCTGCCGCGCAACGCTGACGGCTTCTTCGTACTTGCCTTCCTTGATGAGTTTTGCGAACTTCGGCGAGCCGGCAACGTTTGTCCGCTCGCCTATCATGATGTAGGTTCCGGGCTGCTGCGTGAAAGGTTGCGAGCCGGCAAGCCGTAGCGGCCTTGTTTCAACGGGCAGAGCAGTGGAAACTTCGATCGTCTCGCGCGCAGGCGCTTCTTCCGCAGGCTCTTCCGGCAGCGGGCGCGGAGGCAATCCTTCGAGCGCCTTGGCAATCGCCGCAATGTGCTCCGGTGTATTGCCGCAGCAGCCGCCGGCAATGTTGATGAGGCCGCCGTGCGCGAACTCGCCGAGGAAACGTCCCATATCCGGCGGCCCAAGATCGAAGCCCGTCGCCGAGAGAGGATTCGGCAGTCCCGCATTCGGATAGCACGAAATAGCGGAGGTCGCTTTTTGCGAAAGCTCAGCAAGGAACGGATACATCAGGTCCGGCCCCAGCGAGCAATTCAATCCAACGGACAAAGGCTTCACGTGCTCGACCGAGTTCCACAGCGCCTCAATCGTCTGCGCGGAGATCATCGTCTCGCCGCCGCGGCCTACGGCGGCGGAAATCATCACAGGAAGCTCTTTGCCATCCTGATCGAAGACATCGCGAATTGCCACCAGCGCGGCCTTCGCGTTGAGCGAATCGAAGATTGTTTCCACCAGCAGCGTGTCCACGCCGCCGGCCATCAGCGCCCGCACCTGATGTTTGTAAGCCTCTTTCACCTGCTCGAAGGTCACAACGCGGAAGCCCGGATCGTTGACATCGGGCGAGTTCGAGAGGGAAACCGTCAGCGGCCCGATGGCACCGGCAACGAATCGCGGCCTGCCCGTCTCGTTTGCCACGCGCTCGGCCCACTCGCGGCACTGGCGCGCGGATTGCTCGTTGATCTCCCACGCAAGATCGTTGAGAAATTTATCGTCGATGATGCGCTGGTAAAACGCGGGGTCCTTGCGGCCTCCGTGCTCGCGCGGATCGTCGACGAAGAACTCGCTCTGCGCGATGCTTGTCGCGCCGAAGGTATTCGTCTCGATGATGTCCGCGCCCGCTTCGAGAAAGCGGCGATGAATGTCGCCGATCATCCCCGGCTGCGTGAGCGAAAAGATGTCGCCGTTGTTGAGCAGGTCTTTTGGGGCGTTCCGGAAGCGTTCGCCGCGGATGTCGGCTTCGGTCATTCCGTAGGTGCGGATGGTTGTGCCCATCGCGCCGTCAATGACCGCGATGCGCGACGCGAGAACATCAAGAAGCGGGTGTCGGGGAGTGGTTACCATAGTTTGCCGCGTTCAGCTTTCTCCGGTCCGGTTGGGGTAAGTCCAGATCGTTGAGTCCAGATTCGTTGAATCAGGCGCGTTGATCTATCACAAAAAACGCAAATCAAATTATCCCTTCATAATAGATGAAGATTGCCTGCGTCTGGACGCATTTCGCACCCCGGCGCTATATCCCACTGTGGTTCTCGTCTGCAGCCGGCGCGGCATTCCCGCTTGCGCCTCCTCCATCCCGGTCGCTATCTTCGGGGAGAGCGGTAGATTATTTTTCTTTGGAAAACCCACGCATGGATGTTTTGAAGCGCCTCTTCGAGCAGCATTTCCATACACCGCCGGAACAGGTCCGGCCTTTGCAGGGGCAGCTTGGCGGCTCGGGCCGTGTGATCGTGCGCCTTGCCGCGGGCGCGACAACCGCCATCGGCGTGCTGGGCAATGTGCGCGAGGAGAACGCCGCGTTTCTTGAGTTTTCGCGCCACTTTCGCCGCCACGGCTTGCCCGTGCCGGAGATTTTTGCCGAGGATCTGAGCCACGGCGCTTACATTGAAGAGGACCTTGGCGACGTTACGCTCTTCGACTTTCTCGGCGCGCATCGGAATGGCGAGCATCTTACCCCGGAGGCCGTGGAGGCTTATCGCAAAGCCGTTGCCGTGCTGCCGCGCTTTCAGGTCGAGGCTGGCCGCGACCTGAACTACAAGGTCTGCTATCCGCGGGCGAGCTTTGACAGGCAATCGATCAACTGGGACCTGAATTATTTCAAGTATTACTTCCTGCGCCTTGCCGGAATTCCATTCAACGAGCAGGCTCTAGAAGACGACTTCAGCCGCCTGACGCGCTTCCTCCTCACCGCGCCGCACGACTACTTTCTCTACCGCGATTTCCAGTCGCGCAACATCATGCTGCATGGCGGCGAGCCGTATTTTCTCGACTACCAGGGCGGGCGCAAGGGCGCGCTGCAATACGACATTGCCTCGCTGCTCTTTGACGGCAAGGCCGACCTGCCGCCTGCGATTCGCGAGCAGCTTCTGCATGATTATCTCGACGCGCTGGTCGGCTACATCGATCTGGACCGCGCGGCTTTTCTGCATCACTACTACGCTTACGTTTATGTGCGTATTTTGCAGGCGCTCGGCGCATACGGCTTTCGCGGATTCTACGAGCGCAAGCCGCATTTTCTTCAGTCGGTCCCGTATGCGCTGCGAAATCTCGATTGGCTTGCCGCAAATGTGAAGCTGCCCATCGCGCTGCCTGCGCTTCTCGATGCGCTCGGCGGGCTTTCCAAATCGGAAAAGCTCCGCGGTATCGGCGAGCCGGCGCACGCGCTTACCGTTCACGTTTTCAGCTTCAGCTTTCACCGCGAGCCGCCGAAGGACGAGTCCGGCAACGGCGGCGGCTTCATCTTCGATGCGCGCAGTCTGCCGAATCCGGGGCGCGAAGACCGCTTCAAAAAACTCACAGGCAAGGACGAGCCGGTGAAGGTATATCTCGAAGAGCAGGAGACGGTGCTTCGGTACTTTCAAAATGCTGCCGAATTGGTCGATTCGAGCGTTGCCAATTATCACGAGCGCGGATTTTCTAGCCTCATGGTTTCCTTTGGCTGCACGGGCGGACAGCATCGCTCCGTCTTTCTCGCCGAAAGGCTGGCCCGGCACCTGCGTGCACAAAACGGAGCGCAGCCCGGCGTGAAGGTTGTCGTCAGGCATATCGAGCTGGAGAAGATGGGTAAATGAAGGCGATGGTGCTGGCAGCGGGCTTGGGAACGCGCCTGCGTCCGCTCACCGATGATCGTCCCAAGGCGCTCGTTGAGCTTGCCGGCCGCACGCTGCTCGAAATCACGCTCGAACGTTTGCGCTCCTTCGGCGTTCGAGATGTCATCGTCAATACGCATCACTTTGCGGAGATGGTCGAAGCGTACCTTGCCGCGCATCATAACTTCGGCATGAGAATCGAAATCTCGCACGAAGAGATTCTGCTCGATACCGGCGGCGGTTTGAAGAAAGCCGCCTGGTTTTTGCGCGATTCCGACGAGCCGTTTTTTCTGCACAATGTCGATGTTCTCAGCAACATCGATCTCGCCGCGATGGCTCGCTTTCATGCCGAACATAACGCCCTTGCTACGCTCGCCGTGCAGAGCCGCGCCACATCGCGCCCGCTGCTCTTCGATGCGGCCAGCCAACTTTCCGGCCGCATAAACAAGGATGGCGAAAGGGAATTGTCGCGGCCCGCGGCGCAGACTGAAGAACTCGCCTTCGCCGGTATTCACGTGCTTTCGCCGCGCATCTTCGATCTCCTCACCGAAGACGGCATCTTTCCCATCATTCCGGCCTATCTGCGCCTTGCCGCCACGGGAGAAAAGATTCTCGCATTCCGCGCGGATGGCGCTTACTGGCGAGACCTCGGCAAGCCGGAGAGCGTCCAACAGGCAGTGCGCGATCTGGCCAGTGGGCTGATCGCCTGACACCCCTGTGAATGGAAGCCCGCGAAGGAATAGCATGGCGCAACGCGGATTTGACGACCAGATGGCGGCGCTCGACGCGCTGAAAGGGCACGAGCTGGATGCGGAGTCGATCGCATTCCTTCGGAAGATGCTTGGCAATCGCAGCAACTTTCTTGTCGCAAAGGCAGTGCGGCGCGTGGAAGAGAATCGCCTGATCGATCTGCTGCCGGAGTTGCTGGCTGCTTACAACCGATTCTTTATCGATGCGGTGAAAACCGATCCGCAGTGCTGGGCGAAAAATGCGTTGAGCCGCGCATTGGCTGCGTTTGAGTGCCGTGACAAGGATGTCTTTCTGCGGGGGCTGCGGCATCACCAGATGGAACCCACGTGGGGTGGACCTTCCGACACCGCCGGGACGCTGCGCGGCAACTGCGCGCTGGCGCTTGTAACCTGTGAGAGACTCGACACGCAGCAACTGCTGATCCTGCTGCTTGACCCGCTGGTCGATAAGGACAAGAGCGTGCGCGTGGAAGCGGTGCGCGCGCTGGGGCAGCTTGGCGAGCCGGCTGTGCCGCTTTTACGGATGCGCGCGCTGCTGCCCGGCGAGGAGCCGGAAGAGATGCTTGCGGCGTGCTTCCAGGTGCTGCTTCAGATCGAGGGCGGGGAAGCGGTTCCGTTTGTCGCACGCTTTCTGGAGGCGGGAGACGACTCGGCCGCCGAAGCGGCCTTTGCCCTTGCCGGCATACGTTCGCTGCCCGCGCTGGATGCGCTTCTTGAGCGGCAGAAGAATGTAGCCGATCTGTGGTTTAACGGTGCGCTGTTGAGTGCGATTGCGCTCACGCGGCTGCCCGTGGGAATCGATTTCCTGCTGAGCAAAATTATGCGAGAGGAGCGCGATGCGCCTTTGGCAATCGAAGCGCTGGGCCGGGCCGAGCCTAACTCCGAGCTGCGTGCTCGCATTGTCGAAGCCGTGGAACAAACCGGCAGTCCGCGTCTGAAAAAGGCTCTTGAGGAGTATCTGCCGTCACAGGACGGAAGCGCTTAGCGATGATATTCTGGACCGGTATTCACAGCCGTGGCGTAAGTACGCGTATTTCCTTCCGGTTACAGAGCAGCAAAAATTTGCACCACGTTTGCATCGGATTCATTTTCTTCTCACATTGTGAGGGGGATACTAGAGACCGTGAATTCCCATATAGCTGAAAAGGCTTCCGTAGATTTCGCGCTTCGCACGCCTGCCGCGGTCGATCTCTCGCATCCCGCGCTTCCTGCTGCTTCTCCCCGCGCCCGCGTCCGCGCCGAGGTGGGTCGCTATTGTCTGCGCCTTGCCGAATCGCTTCAGGACCGTGAGGCCGTCTGCCGCCTGCGCTTCCGTGTCTTCAATATCGAGCTTGGCGAGGGACTCGAAAGCTCCTATGACACCGGCCTCGATACCGACGACTTCGATCCCTGCTGCGAGCACCTGATCGTCGAGGACAAGATGCAGGAGAACCCTGCGCGCCGCATCGTCGGCACCTACCGGATGCAATCCGGCCGCACCGCCGCGCGCAATCTCGGCTACTACTCCGAGCAGGAATTCGACTTCGCGCCCTACGAGTCGCTGCGCGAGGGCATTCTGGAGCTTGGCCGCGCTTCCATCGACCGCGAGCATCGTACGCCGGAGGTGCTGACGCTGCTTTGGCGCGGCATTGCCCAGTATGCTAACGACATGGGACTGCGTTATCTCGTCGGTTGCTCGTCGCTGAACTCGAAGAACCCCGCGGAGGGCTGGGAGCTTTATCGCCAGCTCGAACACTACCGCGTGAGCCCGGAGTTCGCCACAGAGCCCACTGCCGCCTACGCGTGTCCCGCCGAGCCGGAAGAGGCCGCACAGAGGCCGCTTTCAGGCGAGGAGTCGATTGCCGCGCAGGCCGGTTCTCCCGAACCGGTGAAAGCGCCAAAGCTGCTCAAGACCTATCTCGCCATCGGCGCGCGCATTGCTGCGCCGCCGGCATGGGATCGCGCCTTCGGCACCATCGATTTCCTCACCCTGCTCGATCTTCAGTTGCTCTCTTCGGCGGCGCGCAACCGCTTCCTGGCTCCGCTCGCGCAGTGAGCTTTCGCCGCTGCCGGCGCGCTGTGGCGCTGGCTCTGGCCTTGGCGCTGTGCCTGGTGCGATTGTGCTTTGCGCGGCTCGCAGCTATGTGTGCCGGCGAGGCTTTCACGCCAATCCGCCGTGCTCTCTGGCTGCAATCCTGCTGCCGCTCGGTGCTCGCCAGCCTTGGCATACGCTTTCACGTGCAGGGCGCGCCGCCAGTTGTTGGCCTGCTTGTCACAAATCACCTCAGCTACCTCGACATTCTCATCTATGGCGCAGCATTGCCGTGCGTCTTTGTCTCAAAGGCGGAGATTGCGCGCTGGCCCTTCTTTGGATTTACGGCGAGCCAATCTGGCACTATCTTTATCGACCGCACCAGCCGCGCCAGCACGCAAGCCGTGGCGCAGGAGATTGCGCGCCGCATCGCCGGGCCTCTTAGCAGTTCGATTCCGATTCTCGTATTTCCGGAAGGCACCAGCACTGACGGCTCCGAGGTCCATCGCTTTCACTCCGGGCTTTTCGAACCGGCCGCGGCATCCGGAGCGCCGGTCACGGCTGCTGCTGTGCGCTACGTTCTCGAAGGCGGCGTGCCGGAACGCGAGCTTTGCTGGTACGGCGACGAAGGTTTTCTGCCACATCTATGGAAGGCGCTGGCCGTTCCCGGATTCATGGCGGAAGTGCGCTTCAGCCAACCGCGCATCTACGCCGACCGCCGCGTAGCGGCCCGCGAGACTCATGCAGAGGTCGCGGCTATGCGCGAAACCGGTGTTTCGCAAGCCGCTCCGGCAGTTTCAGGCTGACAACGCCAGACTGAAACTGCCCGGCCGGCAGTCCCAGAGATTCAGTCTAGTTTCGGTGCGCCCGTTGAACCCCGCACCACGAGGCTCGTGGAAACCAGAAACTCGCGCTGTGTCTTTGCCTCCGGCCCAGCCTCAGCCTGCTGTCGCAGCGCCTCGAATGCCGCCCGCGCAAGCTCGGTCCGCGAAAGCCGGATCGTCGTCAGCGGAGGCAGGGTATATTCCGCAAAATCGATGTCGTCGAGGCCGATTACGGACAAATCCTCCGGCACCCGCAGCCCCGCATGATAAGCCGCGCGCAGCACGCCAATCGCAGTCATGTCATTCGAGCAGAGAATCGCGGTGGGCCGCTCCCCAAGTGCCTGCAGCCGCTCGAATCCCGCCACGCCGCCCTTCAGCGTGTGGTCGCATTCGATGACCCAGCGCGGCTCAATCGCCAGCTTTGTCGCATTCATCGCTGTGCGGAAATCGTTCTCGCGCGTAACGGCTGAATGCAGCGTGTGCGGCCCGGCAAGAAAGCCGATCCTTCGATGCCCCAGCCCGGCGAGATGCTCCACGGCCTCGCGCAATCCCGTTGTGTAATCGAGCAGAATTGTGCTCGACTTCAGCGCTTCCAGCCGGAACTCGGCCAGCACCAGCGGAATATGCTGCTCGGCAAGCAGGTCCAGCACCGGCTCTTCCTCGCCGAAGGTCAGCACGGCCACGCCTTCCACCTTGCGCTCCAGCATTCGCCGCACGCAGCGCGTCAGCACCTTCGGATCGCTGTTCGACGAGCTCACGAGAATCTCGTAGCCGTTGGCAACGGCAATCTCCTCAAAGCTTTGCACCAGCTCCGGAAAGAATGGGTTGGTAATGTTTTCAACGATGATGCCGAAGAGGCGGCTGCGGCCCGAGACCAGGCTGCGCGCATGGGTGTTGGGAAAGTAGTTGAGCTGTTCGATGGCCTGCCACACGCGCTTGCTCAGCCGCTCGCTCACGGCGGGCGAGCCATTCACCGTCCGCGAGACCGTGGCAATCGAGACGCGGGCCAATTCGGCGACCGCTCGAATATCGGCCGCCTTTACAGCCTTCTTGCGTGTACGCTGGCGAGGCACGCAATAATCCTACATTACCGGCGGGCAGTGGGGCAGTTTGGCAGCACGGGCTAAAGCTCTTTCTCTTATGCGGCTCATGCGGCAGGCGGGGATAAATCCCTGGCCTACCGGTTATGCCCTGTTTCAGGACAAATTCAAACTGACCCACTACCTACTCGCCGGCCGCAATCAGCAGCCGCAGGTCGCGCAGGTTGTGCCCCGTCGGGCCGGTCACAACAAGGTCGCCGAGCGCCGAAAAGAGCGGGCAGGCGTTGAATAGCTTCAGGCACTCGGCCGGATCGAAGCCGAAGGCCCGCGCCCGCGTCGTCGTCGTCGGGTCGGCAATCGCGCCGGCGGATTTTGTGTTGCCGTCGATCCCATCCGTGCCTGCGCTCAGGACCGTCAGCGTCTCGTCGGCATACTTTTCCAGCTCCAGCGCACAAGCCAGCGCGAACTGCATATTGCGTCCGCCGGCTCCGGGCGTGCGGTCCAGCGTCACCGTTACTTCGCCGGCCGAGATCAGGCACAGGCGCGGATGCACCGCACGCAGCTCGTGAAAGCGTTCCATCAGATACCGTGCCGCATCGGCGTAATCCCAGTCGTCGCAACTGTTGTCCACGGCCACGTGGAAGCCCGCCTGCCGCGCCAGCGCCCTAGCGCTCTCCACCAGGTCGTGTGAGGAAAGCAGAATCTCGTAGACCGATTCACGGAATGCGTCATGCTCGTCCTTCATCGCGGTTTTTGAAGTGAGCCGCCGCAGCATCGAACTGGCAAACAGGGAACTGGCAAACCGTGGAAGCCCGGCCTGCAGTCCGGTCTTGTTCCCCGGCGACTCCGGCAGGTCTTCGCGCTCAAAGAACTCGCGCACCTTGCGTGGCAGCCGCGGCGCCATCTCGTATTTCGCAAGAATCGCCCGCACGTCTTCTACTGTTGTATGGTCCGGCGTCGTTGGTCCGCTTGCCAGCGCGTCCAGCTCGCGCAGCGGCACATCGGGCAGCAGCAGCGAAACCTTGCCCGCATCCGGCGCGGCCATTGCCAGCCGGCCGCCCTTCACAGCGGAGAAGTGCTTCCGCAGCGTGTTGATCTCCTGGATTGGCGCGCCGCTTCCGAGCAGCGTCTCGTGAAATGCGATTGTGTCTTCAAGGCCGATCTCGGCGTCCAGCGGCAGGTCCATCATCGCCGACCCTCCACCGGAGATCAGGAAGAAGACCAGCGTTTCCTGCCGCGCTTTTTTGAGCAGCGCCAGTGTGGCCCGCGCCGCGGCCAGCGAGTCCTCGTTTGGCAGCGGATGCCCGCCCTCGAAGTACCGTATCCGCCAGTTGCGTTTTGCCGGCAGAGGGCGAGTGCAGCAGATGCCGCGCAGCCCCTGGCGCCGCTTCATCCGCTCCAGCAGTACTTCCAGCATCGGTCCGGCGGCCTTGCCCAGCGCAATCACGAAGATTCTCTTGTAGCCGGCCAGATCGATGATTTCCGGGCCGCTGCCGTCAGGAATCAGCCGATGCAGCTTCTGCCCTTCGAAGCGAAATCGCCGGTCGAATGCCGTGTCAATCCGGCACGCGGCCAGCGATTCGATAAACAGCGATTCGGCCGCCTGGTGCAGCGGCTCCAGTGCCGGATTCTCGACTGTTGTCACGATAGCTGCTCCTGAAACGGTTTCTGAAATGGCTTCACGAACTGGTTCCTGAGCCACCCGGCAAGCTCGCGCTGCATGGCGGCAAGGTGCCCGCTAAAGAAATGATCCGCGCCGGGAATGAAAATCGTCTGCTTCGGTCCGCCTGCTTCCGCCGTTATCGCCATCAGCTTTTCCTGCGGAGCAAACTCATCCCTGTCGCCGCTCAAAAACAGCTTGGGCAGCGCACAATCCTTCAGGTACGGATGCTCGTACACGCGGTGGCTCGACTCGATCGGCAGCCCCAGCGCAGCCACGGCCTTGATTTCGCCATCCTCCGCGCAGCGCTTGCAGCAGGCTGCCAGCATCATTGCCGCGCCAAAGCTGAAGCCCACGGCCATGATCGGCCGGCGATACTCGTCTTCAAGCCACTCGATGGCCGCTGCCACGTCTTCCACCTCGGCGTGGCCGTCATACTCGCCCTCGCTCAGTCCCGTTCCGCGAAAGTTGAACCGCAGCACCGGCCACTGAAGCCCCCACTCCGGCGCATTCAGCGCCTTCATGGCGTGGTACACCACCTTGTTATGCAGGTTGCCGCCGCTGGGCGGATGCGGGTGGCAGACCAGCGCGGCAAAGGGCGCATCCGTCGCGCCTTCGTTCAACACCGCTTCGAGCCTTCCCGCCGGCCCGGCCAGATCTACGCTGCGCAGCTTGTGTCCCTGCAGCTTATGTTCCCGAAGCTCGTGTCCTATGGACGAATTCATGCCATCCCCATTCTATGCGCCAGTGCTCGGCGATCTGCACTGCGGGTAATGGTCGGTTTGAAAGGTACGAGCTTTAGCCCATACCTTAAGCGCGCAAAAAGGAACGGGGCGAGGGATAGCTTTCCATGCAAACCGCCCCACTACCGCTCTACGAACTTAGGATGCGCGAAATGCGAATCGCGGTCGTCGCTTATGCGGGAATGCGAGGAAAAGGCGGCGAGCGGAAAGGGAATTGCAGCCGCAAGAGCGCATGGCCCTCGCGGCTGCGGCTTGTTGTTGCGTTTACTGGTTCCCCCGCTTGGCTTTGTCGATGATCTGCCGCACCGCCTGCGAGGTCCGCGTCGTGTTCTCGGATATTTCGCGTGTCACGGCTGTCTGCTCTTCCATTGCCACGGCCACGCTGTTGATATACTTACTCACTTCGCGGATGCCGGTCACCGTTCCCTGAATTCCCGTTGCCACGCTGCCGGAGATTGTCTGCACCGCGCCAATCTCCTTGGCAATCTGATCGGTTGCCTCCGCCGTCTGGTTGGAGAGACTCTTTACCTCCGTCGCCACCACCGCGAAGCCCTTACCCGCCTCCCCGGCCCGCGCCGCTTCAATCGTCGCGTTCAGCGCCAGAATGTTCACGCGACTCGAAATATCGCGGATCAAATTTACGATCTTCTCCATAGACTTCATCGAATCCACTAGGCTGGCCGCGGCCTTCTCGCCTTCGCCCGCCGTGCTCAGAATGTTGTCCGTTGCCTTCTTCGAAAGCGCAATGTTCTTCGTAATCTCCTCAATCGATGCGGTCAGCTCGGAGCTTGCCGTTGCCACGCTTTCTGCGCTCGTGCCGGTCGACTCCGTCATGTTAATCATCTCGGTCTGGTCGGTGGCGAACTTGACCACCTTGAATGGCCGCCCGTTCATGTCGAAGATCGGGTTGTACGAGGCCTGAATCCACACCTGCTTGCCGCCCTTGCCGATGCGCTTGTAAATCCGCGAGTCGAACTTGCCCTCGCGCAGGTTCTCCCAGAACCTGCGGTACTCCTCCGTGGACTCGTGGCCCGGCTCGACAAAGATGCTGTGATGCTTGCCGCGCACTTCTCCGAGCGAGTAGCCCATCAGGTCCAGGAAGTTGTCATTGGCTTCCAGGATTTTGCCGTCCATGTTGAAGTGAATCACCGCCTGCACCTTGTTTACGGCGTCGATCTGCCCCTTCGAGTCCGCGTGCGCCAACTGCTGCGCCGTCACATCGGTGGAAAACTTCACCACCTCGCAGGGCCTGCCATTCGCATCCATCACCGGGTTGTACGAGGCCTGAATCCAGACCTCCCTGCCATTCTTCCCGATGCGCTTGTAAATCTGCGTGTCGAACTCGCCGCGGTTCAGCTTCGCCCAGAATTCGCGGTAATCCGCGCTGTCGGCATAGGCTGGCTCTACAAAGATGCGGTGGTGCCTGCCCTTGACCTCGTCCAGCGTATAGCCAAGCACGTTGAGGAAATTACGGTTTGCATTCAGAATCGTCCCATCCATTGCAAAGCGGATCACCGCCTGCGAGCGCTCGATGGCCTCTATCTCGGCGCGAAAGCCGACATCGGCGGAATTGGTCGGAGTAGTCGGAGTGGTTGGAGCGGTGGCAACTGCGAAACTCTTGAACATCATCTTTCTCCTGTCAGATTTGGGGATTGCCGATCACGTCCAGCACGCGTTCAGGGTCAGGGCTGGATTTAACCACGACGTTGTCCGTTATCAAGAGGACGCAACAGGCTTTCCCGTCTATCGGCGCAGGGAGGGTTCCCATCATGTCGCAAAACCGGGTGTTTCTTAACGCATTGCAATTTACGTCCGCTGAAGCCTGAGCGCTTTCTCACCGCGCCCCGTGCGATATTCTGGCTGCATCATGTCAGGCGTGCCCGTACTCGATCCTCTATCCTTCACCCGTCAGCTCGTTGAGATCGACTCCACCACCTATCACGAGGGCGCGGTGGGCGAGTTCCTTGCTGAGTTCCTCTCCGCCCGCGGCTGGGCCGTTGAAAAAACTCCTGTTCCGCAGGCCTCTGAAGGAGGCACGGGGGAGCGCTGGAACATATACGCCGGCCCCAATGGCCAGACGCCCGATCTGGTCTTTTCCACGCACATGGACACAGTCCCGCCTTACATTCCCTTCCGCGAAGACGAGGAATTTCTCTACGGCCGAGGTGTCTGTGATGCCAAGGGCATCATCGCCTCGCAGGTTGCAGCCGCCGAGGAGCTGCGTGCGGCGGGATTTCGTATCGGCCTGTTGTTCGTCTCTGGCGAAGAGCGCGACTCCGCCGGGGCCAAAGTCGCCAACGCAAATCCCAAAGCCTCCCGTTTCCTCATCAACGGCGAGCCTACCGACAACCGCCTCGCGCTCGCTTCGAAAGGCGCTCTGCGCATCATTCTCCGCGCCGCCGGCGTCATGGCCCACTCCGCATATCCCGAACTCGGCGACTCCGCTATTCACAAGCTTGTCGAAGCCCTCGCGAAGATTCTCGCCCTGGAACTGCCCGTGACCGAAGACATTGGCCCCTCCACGCTCAACATCGGCCAGATTCGCGGCGGTTACGCTCCCAACGTCATCTCCGACCACGCCGAGGCGCAGATTCTCGCCCGCCTCGTTGGCCCGTCCGAGCCCATCCGCGATGCGATTCTCGAAGCAGCGCGCGGCCTCGTCGAAGTCGATTTCGCTCTCGACATTCCCTTCGTGCGCCTCCGCGCCGTGCCGGGCCTGCCCACCATGATCGCCAAGTTCACCACCGACGTTCCCTGGCTCTCGAACTGGGGCGAGCCGCTGCTGCTCGGCCCCGGCTCCATCCACGTTGCTCACACTCCCGCCGAGCGCATCGCGAAAAAAGAGATTCTCGACGCCGTGGAGTTGTACGTTCAGGTGGCGAAGCAACTGTTATCCTGATCGGTCAGCGAAAATGCTGAAGGAGAGCCTCATGCCTGCATCCATCTACGACATTCCCCTCAACACTCTTGCCGGCGCGCCTGCATCACTCGCCGAGTTCCAAGGCAAGGTTGTGCTCATCGTCAACGTGGCCTCGAAGTGCGGCCTCACGCCGCAGTACGAGGGCCTGGAAAAGCTCTACACCGATTACAAGGACAAGGGCTTCGTCATCGCGGCCTTTCCCTCGAACGACTTTGCCGGCCAGGAACCCGGCACCAACGAAGAGATTCAGAGCTTCTGCACCATGAACTTCGGCGTAGATTTTCCCATCTTCGAGAAGATTCCCGTCGTTGGCCCGGAGAAGCATCCGCTCTACGCCGCGCTTACTGCGGCGCAGCCTACAGCCATCAGCACCGCCCCGGTCCCATTAGCGGAAAAGCTGAAAACGTTCCTCGCGCAACATGGAAAAGAGCCCAACCCCGAGCCCGAAATCCTCTGGAACTTCGAGAAGTTTCTCGTCAGCAAGACCGGCGAAGTCGTCCGTCGCTTCTCACCGGACACCGACCCCTTCAACCCCGTTATCACCACGGCCATCGAAGCCGAGTTGGCTGCATGACCTTGCTGCATAAAATGGGAATGCGCACGGACGCTGGCCTCCGCGCGCATTCCCATGTATCCTCAAGCCATGCCTCAGGACACTTCCCCTTCTGAAGAGCAGCGCAACCCGCTTCAGCACGCAAACTCCTCCTATCTGCGTTCGGCGCAGCACCAGCCCGTGCAATGGCATGCGTGGGGGCAGGAAGCGTTTGCACGCGCTCAGGCCGAAGACAAGCCGATCCTCCTCGACATCGGCGCCGTCTGGTGCCACTGGTGCCACGTGATGGACCGCGAGTCTTACGAGGACGCCGAACTGGCCGGCATCATTAACGACAACTACATCGCGGTCAAGGTGGACCGTGACGAGCGCCCCGATGTCGATGCCCGCTATCAGGCCGCCGTCTCCGCTATCAGCGGGCAAGGCGGCTGGCCGCTTACCGCGTTTCTTACTCCCGACGGACGGCCCTTCTTCGGCGGCACCTATTTTCCCCGCGAAGACCGCTATGGCCGCCCCGGTTTCGGCCGCATCCTGCTCACCATGGCCCAGGTCTGGAAGGAGCGCCGTGACGAGGCCCTCGAATCCGCCGGCAGCGTCATGGCAGCCATCGAGCAGAACGAGAGCTTTTCCGGCCGCGGCAACGGAGAACTGACCCTTGCCCTCGTCGACAAGATCGCCGGCTCGGCTCTTGCAAAATTCGACTCCCGCAACGGAGGCTTCGGCGCGCAGCCCAAGTTTCCTCATCCGGCAGCGCTCGATCTTCTGCTCCACTTCGCGCTCAACCGCGACAACGACGAGGCCCGCAAGGCATTCCTTGTCACGCTTGAAAAGATGGCCCACGGCGGCGTCTACGATCAGCTAGCCGGCGGCTTCCATCGCTACTCCGTCGATGAACGCTGGATCGTTCCGCACTTTGAAAAAATGCTCTACGACAACACGGAGCTGCTGCGGAACTACGTTCACGGCTTCCAAAGCTTTGCCCGCGAGGACTTCCGCAAGACTGCGCTTGAAATCCTCGCCTGGTTCGACTCGACGATGACCGACCGCCAGCGCGGCGGCTTCTACGCCTCGCAGGATGCCGACATCGACCTCGACGACGACGGCGATTACTTTACCTGGACGCTTGCCGAAGCCCGCGCCGAACTAACCGAAGACGAGCTTTCCGTCGCCGCCGCTTGGTTCAGCATCGAGGAGCTTGGCGACATGCACCACAACCCGGCCAAGAATGTGCTCCACATCGAGCACACGCCGGAACAGGTTGCCAAAAGTACCGGCAGAAGCGTGGAAGAGGCCGAATCCCTCCTTGCCTCCGCGAAAGAAAAGCTTCTCGCCGCGCGCAAACTCCGCCCCACGCCCTTCATTGACCGCACGCTTTACACCGGCTGGAACGCGATGGCCGTCCGGGCTTATCTGGAAGCCGCCCGCGTCCTCCGCCTCGATGATGCACGCGACTTTGCACTGCTGACCCTTCGCCGGCTGCTCGCCGAGGCATGGGACGGCAACGAATCGCTCTTCCACGTCATCGCATATCCGGAGACCTCCGGCGCCCCGCCCGCCGAGCATGTTCCCGGCGCCCTCGACGACTACGCCTTCACCATCCATGCCTGCATCGATGGCTGGTTCGCCAGCGGCCGCATGGAGTTTTACGATGCCGCCGTCAAGCTCGCCGACGCCATGATCGCCCGCTTCTACGACCGCACCGCGGGCGCGTTTTACGACGCGCATCACGCGGAGCAGGAAGCCGCGCCGCTTGGCGCACTCTCCGCACGCCGCAAGCCGCTCCAGGACTCGCCTACCCCGGCCGGCAATCCCGTTGCCGCAGCCGCCCTGCTGCGCCTCGAAGCTCTCTCCGGCAAAACCGAATACCACGAGATCGCCGAAGACACGCTGGCCTCCTTCTCCGGCATCGTTGAGCACTTCGGCCTCTACGCCGGCAGCTACGGCCTCGCGCTCGAACGCCTCCTCCTCGATCCCGTCGATGTCGTCATCGTTGGCTCCGGTCCGGAGGCCGCGCGTCTTGAAGCTCTCGCCGTCGCCAACTACGCGGTCCACAAAACCGTTACCCGCATCGGTCCGTGGCGCCTCACGCCCGGCGGCATTCCTCCCGGCCTCTCCGAGATGCTTCTCAATCTTCCCGCGCCCAAAGATGCAGCCGTCTGGGCCATCATCTGCCGAGGCCGCACCTGCCTGCCGCCCATCACGGACGAAGAAGAACTTCTAAAGGCCCTCGCCGAAGACACCCTGCGCGCAACCCCGCCGAGCAAATAATCAATCTCTGTCCCGAGTAATCTGTCCCGTGCCCCATCCTTGCGACTTTTTTCTGTGGCAAGGGTGAGGCAGTACTTACTCCGCTCGGAGTGCTTCCACTGGATCGACCGAAGCCGCTGCAAGCGCGGGCCGCAGCGTTGCCATCATCACAGGCGCGAGCAGAGCCAGCATCGAAACCAGATAGATCACCGGATCGCTCGGACCGACTCCATAAAGCTGGCTGCGCAGCATCTGCGTGAGCATCAAGGCCACGCCGGTTCCAGCAGCTAAACCAATTCCTGTCGCCCATGCCGCGCGCCGCATAAACAGCAGCGAAATCTGCGTACGTGTCGCACCCATCGCCATGCGTACGCCAATCTCCTGCACGCGCTGCGCCACCGACCACGCCACCACGCTATAAATCCCTACGCAGGCCAGCAGCAGCGTGATGCCTGCAAAGGCCGTAATCAATGCCGCATTCAATCGCGGCTGTGCGATCGACCTGTCGAGCAGTTCCTCCATTGTTGCCACGTTGGCAATCGCCTGCTGCGGGTCCGCCTGATGAACCTGCTCGCGAATCGAAGCCACCAACTGTTCCGGCGAAAGTTGCGAACGAACGACAAAGGAGCGTCGTGTGTTTGGATTCACGCCATCCGCGGACAGATAAATCTCCGGGCCAACTTTGCTTGAAATCGATCCTGCCGTTCCGCGCACATCGCCAAGGATTCCCACAATCTCCATCGATCCGTTGTCATTCGATAGATGCCTTCCAATCGGATTGCCGCCGGGCATGTATTGCTGCACAAAGCT
>JAATFM010000034.1 GCA_015655195.1 Terriglobales bacterium | reverse complement strand
GGCAAGGTTCTCGCTCGCGGGCGAGCGGTAGCCATAGCGCACGCCGTCGAAGCGGGCAAGATTGGCACTGGCCTCGGCGGTCGCGACGAGATAGTAGGTCGGAATCGCGTACTTCGTTGTGGGGAGCGAGACCGGCTTGACTGTACAGCCAGCAGCCTTCAGGTCGTCGATTCCCTTTTCAACGGCGGCGCGAACCTCGGGATCGAGTCCCTCGCCGAAGTATTCCGCCGGCACGCCGATACGGAGGCCCGCAGCCCCCTTGTCGCTTTCGGCGGCGTAATCGGGAACGGGAGCGGGCGAGCTGGTTGCGTCCTTGGGGTCGTGGCCGGCGAGAACGCCTAGCAAGGTAGCGGCGTCGCGGACGTTGGCGGCGAAGGGGCCAATGCGGTCCAGAGACGATGCAAAGGCGATCAAGCCGTAGCGCGAGACGCGGCCCCATGTGGGCAGCACTCCCACAACGCCGCAGAAGCTGGCTGGCTGGCGGATGGAGCCGCCGGTATCGGTGCCGAGCGAGGCAACAGCGAGATTAGCCGCGACCGCCGCCGCCGAGCCACCCGAGGAACCGCCGGGAACGCGCTCCGGATCAACGGGGTTGCGGACGGGGCCGTACGCCGAATTTTCATTCGACGAGCCCATTGCGAACTCGTCGCAGTTGAGCTTGCCGAGAAGCACGGCACCGGCTGCTTCGAGCTTCTGAACGGCGGTCGCGTCGTAAGGCGGCTCGTAGCCCTTGAGAATCTTCGAGCCGGCCGTCGCGGGCGCGCCCTTCATTACCAGAACGTCCTTGATGCCGACCGGAATGCCAGCCAGCGCGGGCAGCGGGTCGCCTTTGGCGGCAAGCGCATCAATGCGGGCAGCTTGTTCGAGAGCACGCTCACGCGTGAGGCTCAGGTAGACGTTGAGCTGCGGATTGATGGCCGCGATGCGCTCGTAATACGAGGCGGCGAGATCGGCGGCTTTGGTGCTGCCGGAGGTAATTTCCGCCGTTAGTTCGGCGAGCGTCTTCGGCTTCTCGACAAATTTTCCGGATGCAGTAGTCGTCATTATCAGTCTTGCCTCATCGAGCGGAAGAATCGGAATCCCTCGGGGGCTAAAGCCCCTGTCTCATTTTTGGGCTCTTCTGTAGCCCGGGATAAATCCCCGGCCTACCAGCCATGCCCTTTCAAAACATCCAGCAATGCCGATCACCGTCTATCGTTCAATAACTTTGGGCACCTTGAAGAAGCGACCGTCGGATTCGGGCGCTTCCGGCATGACGGCGGCGCGATCTAGCGAAGGCACGATGGCATCGGCGCGCACTTCGGCGGAGCCACCCGCGCCGGCCAACTCGCTGATTTGGACCAGCGGAGCTACGCCGGTCGTATCGAGTTCGTTCAGCTCGGCCACGTAATCCAGAATGGCGTTGAGATCGCCGACCATGCCGGGAATCTCCTCGGCGGTCAGCTCCAGATGCGCCAGCTCAGCGACGCGGTTGACTACTTCGACGGTAACTTTGGCGGTCATATTTTCTGTGCCCGAAGATCAAGTATAGACGGCGGGCAGGGAAGGTTCGTGCTATCCCACCCTAGCCGGAAAAACAAAGACCCGGCGAGGGTGGGGCACCCGGAGATTTGTGGAAAAACGAAGAAAAAACAACCGCAGATCCTTCGACTCCTTCCGCTCCGCTCCAGTCGCTCAGGATGACAACAGTCTGGGGTGGTTTTCGTCGCGGCCCTGCTCGTCGAGGAACGATTGCAGGATGAGCGTTGCCGCCACCTGATCGACGACCGGCGCGTGCTGCTGGCGGGCGTAGCCAGCCTCGTACAGAATGCGGTGAGCCTCTTCGGTGGTGAGGCGCTCGTCCCATAGATGAATCGGCAGGCCGGTCAGCGCGCCAAGCTCGGCGGCGAAATCCTGCACCTTGGCGGCGCGGGGGCTTATCTCGCCGGAGAGATGGAGCGGGTTGCCGACCACAATGCCAGTCACGGAAAACCTGCGCGCCAGCCGGGCGATGGAGCGCAGATCGTCGCGCCGGTTGCGGCGAACCTCCATCGTCAGCACCGGCTGGGCGGTGAGGCCCAGCTCGTCCGAAACGGCGACGCCGATGCGTTTGGCACCGATGTCGAGGGCGAGGTAGCGAGGTGGCATGGAGTGAGGATACAGGGAATAAGAAACAGGGACTACGGGACTTAGGAACTGGAGAACCAAAAGAACAGGGGCAAGGACCGTAGCTGCGCCGATACCCCGATACAATAGAGAAAGATTCAGGAATCCCAGAGAGCCTCTCTGCGTCTGAAGGAAGAGTACCTAAAGTAAGGATGACGGCAACACGGATGGCCAGCCGCGGGCGAGCTGCGAAAAAAACTAAAGGTAGAACGAAAAAGAAACGGCAGGGCGGCTGGGGATCGGCGCTGGTGTGGACGCTTCTGATTGCGTTGCTCGCCATCGCGGGCGCGGCGGCGTTTGTGTGGTTTGTGCCCTACGGCCCCGCACAGGAGACATTTGTGGAGATAGCGCCGGGGCTGTCGGCAGCCCAAATCGGGCAGCGGCTGGAGGATGCGGGAGTGATTCGCAGCCAGTACGCCTTTGACGCCCTGCGCTGGCTCAGGCCGGGGCGGCTGGTGGCGGGAACCTATCGCTTCGAGGGCGGCTCAAAGCTGGATCAGGTTTACCGCCGTCTGCGCCACGGGGATGTGTACACGGTTTCGGTGACGATTCCCGAAGGCGCGAGCAGCTTCGACATTGCCACGCGGCTGGAAAGGGCTGGCTTCGGGCCAGCGGCGGATTTTCTCACCGCGGCGAGGAGCCAGACGAGCCTCATCTCCGACCTCGACCCGCAGGCCGCGAGCCTCGAAGGCTATCTCTTTCCCGACACCTATCACTTTGGCCCGAAGCAGACCATGGCGCAGATTGTCGCGGCGATGGTGAAGCGCTTTCATGCCGAGGCCGCGCAGCTTGGACTACGCCAGGACGTGCACGATGTGGTGACAATGGCCTCGCTGGTGGAGCGGGAAACGGCTGTCGCGAGCGAACGTCCACTGGTGGCGAGCGTCTTTCAGAACAGGTTGGCCAGAGGGATGCGGCTCGAAACCGACCCTGCGGTCATTTACGGGCTGGAGTTGGATGGCGCGTGGCGCGGCGCAATTTACGCGAGCGATTTGAAACGCGACACGCCCTACAACACGTATTTACACCAGGGGCTGCCGCCGGGACCGGTGGCGAACCCCGGCATCAAGTCGCTGCACGCGGCAATGAACCCGGCGCGCACCGATTATCTTTATTTTGTTGCGGCGGGAGCCAACCCCCAGGGCCAAAGCCTCTTTGCCGCGACACTCAAGGAGCACGACCGCAACGTGGCAGGATATCGCAGCGCCGTAAAGAAGGCAGGTAGCCGATGAGCGCCGCGCACAAGGCAAGCGGCGCTGTGCGCGGAGTTGCGCGTGCGGCGGGCAGCGCGGTGCTGACTCTGGCCCTCATTCCCTTGTCCGGCTGCCTCTTCACCACGCGCAAGCTGCCCGCGCCAAAGGCGCCTGCCGTAACGCAGACCGTTCCCGCATCCGACCTGGTGCACCAGTTGAACCAGCGCTGGGGGGGCCTCAAGAGCCTCTACGCGAAGGTCGACATCCAGGCCAGCACCATGAAAGCCAAAGATGGCGTGGAGAAGGATTACACCTCGTTTCCGGGCATTATTATGATGCGCAAGCCGGAGATGCTGCGCGTCTATGGGCGCTATCCGATCATCGGCACACCGATGTTCAACATGGCGAGCGACGGCAAGACCTTCACGCTGTATGTGAATCCGCCCAAAAATATCGCCTACCAAGGGCCGGCGACGCTGACGCACAAGTCGGCAAACATTACTGAGAACATGCGCCCTGGCTTCTTTCTCGATGCCCTGCTGGTGCGTGGCCTGTCCGACGACGACGAGTACATGATGACAGCAGACACGGACACTGTGGAGGACGCCAAGCGGAAGCATCTTCTGCTGATTCCCGAGTACATTCTTAGCGTGATGCAGCGCAAATCCGGCAGCCAGGAGCTGAAGCCGGTACGCGTGATCCACTTTCACCGCGACGACCTGCTGCCCTACGAGCAGGAGCTGTATGACGAGCAGGGAAACCTGGAGACGGAAGTCACCTATGGCGGCTACGTGGACTTCGGCGGCAGCAAGTATCCGGGAACGGTCACGATCAAGCGGCCGCTCGAAGAGTTTCAGATTGTGATGACGGTGGAGAAGGTGACGGAGAACCTCGATCTCAAGGACGATCAGTTCCAGATTGAGATTCCTGCGGGCGTGAAGGTGCAGACGCTCCAGTAAGCTCGTCCTGTTCCCTGTCGCCCCATAGGCGCATGGCGGCAAGCAGCGTAAAAGAAATCATCAGCCCGAGATAGAGCCACCGCTGGTAAATGTCCTTCGCTTCCATTGCAATCCTTCCCGGTGGGTGGGCCGGGGTTTTAATCCCGGCAATCAATCCAGCCAAATGAGCAGGGTCTTTAAGCCCTGAGGTCTGTTTTTCGCTTCAAATTGCTGTTTCCCATCAGCACCATTATGGTAGCTCCTGCGCAAAACCGTGGTCCGGAGGGCAGTACGCCTGAAGGCAGTACGGAGGAGCTGCCTTCTCCGGACCAAACGGCTGCACGGGCGATTGCCAGGGGGATTTTGGCTCGCGCCCGTTCTGCCCGGCCGCGGTAGACCGGGCAGATGCGGTTGAGGTAAAGCAGCGTAGTGCTAGGCGGCGCCTTCGATGCTTTCGACGTGAATAGTCTTCGATTCCGTGTCGAGCTTGCCGGTGACCTTGACCTGTTTGCCCTCAAAAGATTGGGCCTTCGCGGAGTCGTCGAGCTTGTAGACCGAGCCGGAGGAATCGCGCAGAACATACTGCTCTCCGGCCTTGGCAATGGTTCCGGTGAAGGTTTGGGATTGGGCCGGCTGCTGCTGCGCCTGTGGCATCGGTGTGGAGAAACCTGCGCGAGGCAATCCCCACGCAAGCGAGCACGCGAGAACCGCCGCGAAGCTGCCGAGGGTAAGCGAACGAAGAAGAGATTTCATCTGTACTACCTCCTGGAGACTTTTGTGGCCGTGGCCGATTCACCCGGGCCGCAATAAAATATCGCCGGGAACCAAGAGGAAACTGCCGTGGCCGTGCTGTCCTCCTCTCTGCAAGTCCCATGCCAAGCCGGCCGGCGATGGAACCACAAGAGATAGCAAATGGCATGAAAATTGCGCGTGTATAAGAAATACACGGTGGGCAAAAAGGTAACGATGCGGCGCTGTGCTATTCTCCGGCCAAGCTCGACAGTTAAAGCTCGACACCTGAACCCAAGGACACCCGAAGATGGAGACTCACCTGCGCCCCATGTCGCTGGGCGAGATTCTGGACCGCACGGCACAGCTTTACCGCTCGAATTTCGTGGTTTTCTGGGGCATTGCGGCGGTCTATGCCGGCGCGCTGCTGGTGGTGGGCCTGGCGAACGTCGGCCTACAGGAGCTTTTTAACGCGCTGCACTGGACGCAGGCCACAGGATGGCTGACTGCCGGAACGCTGCTGGTGCAGTGGGCGGTCATCTTCCTCATCGGCGGCCTGGCCGTGGCAGCAAACAATCGCGCCGTGGCATGGGTGCACCTGGGCCAGAAGGCGACGATTCGCGGCGCGTATGCCAGCGTGTGGCCGCGGCTGAAGCGGCTCCTGTGGCTTACCACGATCCTGCTCTTCGTGCTGTGGACGCCGCTGGCAATCGGCTACGGCGGCTTTGCGGCGCTCCTTTTCAAGTATGCGCCACAGCTCAAGAACAACGGCGTGCAGATGAATCCGGAGCAGGCGATTCTCTTCGCGATACTAATGCTCGCGTGCGGTGCTTTCCTCTTCGTGGCGGGCGTCTACGCCGTGCTGATGGGGCTGCGCTATGCGCTCGCAGTCCCGGCCTGCGTGGTGGAGGACATTCCGGCGCGGGCGTCGATCCGGCGCAGCATCGAGCTGACCAAGGATTCGCGGGGAAGAATATTTCTGCTCGGGCTGCTGGTCTTCGTCCTCCAGATGGCGCTGGCGGGAGTGACTCAGGCCCCGTTTATCCTACTCGCCTTCACCTCGCTCAAGAGCCACAACGGGATGATTCCGGTTTGGGCGCGGGCGGCGCAGCAGATCGTGGGCTTTCTGACGACCTCGTTCCTCGCCCCGATCTATGCCACCGGGCTCACGCTCTTCTACTACGACCAGCGCGTGCGGAAAGAGGGCTTCGACATCGAGTGGATGATGCAGGCGGCAGGGCTTGCAGTGCCCGCAACTCCGATAGAATCAGCGCCCTCCTCGCCCGAACCGGATGCGGCGCCAGCGACCGCTCCAGCGCCGGCGCAGAACGAGCCCGCTGAGACTCCAGGAGCGCCGGGATGACGGACGCGCTCAAGATCGGCGAGTTCCAGACTGGCGCGATCAAGGCCGAAGGGCTTCAGACCGCCTTCCTGCGTCCCATGTCTCTCGGCGAGATTCTCGACCACACGGTGCAGGTCTACCGCCGGCGTTTTCTGCTTTTCATTGGTGTGGCCGCTGGGCCGTCTGTCGTGGTGCTTGCCTGCCTTGCAGCCGGATTTCCCCTGTTAACGTCCATGCGAGGCGGCAATCCGGTCGCCGTCGGGCTGGCCGGACTGGCGATTCTCGCGCTGACGCTGGTGGGGCTGCCGCTCTATGCGGCGGCGAGCGGGTTGGGCTATGCGGCGCTGAGCGATGCGGCCAACAAGCGGTTCCTCGACGAAGAAGAGATAACGCTTCGCGGAGTCTACCGCGAAGCGTGGCGGCGCGGCTGGAGCTATCTTGGACTCTTTGCGCTCGAATCCCTCATTCTCGGCGTAGTACCGGTGGCGGTGATTCTCTTCGGCACAATCGGGCTGGGTGTTTTTCTTAAAGCAATGGGCACATCTTCAGATGAGGCAGGTGCGGCCGTAGCGCTCGCACTGATCGTGACCTTCGCGCTGCTGGGCGGCTACGTTCTGTGGATGCTGCCGCGCCTCTCACTGGCCTTTCCGATCTGCGTGGTGGAGAAGGCCGGCGTCTGGCAGTCCATCAAGCGCGGCTACGATCTGAGCCAGGGAACGCGCGGGCGGATTTTGCTTCTGTTTGTGCTGGGCTCGGTCTCGGCGTCCATGCTGACCTGGGCTGTGACGATTCCGGTAGTGATTGTCGCGGCGTTGATTCCGGGAATGAGTTCGCCCCACAACTCCGAGTTGCTGGGTTCGATTATGCTGTTTGCGACCTACGGCGCGTCCTTCGCCGTGCAGGCGCTGGTGCGGCCGGTCTATGGCATCGGACTGACGCTGTTCTATTACGACCAGCGCGTGCGCAAAGAGGGCTTTGATATTGAGTGGATGATGCAGCGCGCCGGCCTTACGGAAATTGCGGAACTGACGGGCACTCCCGCGCCTGCACGCCCGCTGCCGCCTCAGCTGGAAATTACGCTCGCCAGCGCCGCACTGGATTCAGCGCCGGACGCCAGGCCGGATTCAGCACCAGACACCGCACCCAACTCCGCATCAGGAGAAACCGCATGAGCGCATATCCGTATGCAGGATTCACCTCGACAACTCCGTGGCCGATCAGCGCGAGCGAGATCCTGAGCCGCGTCTGGAACACGCTGCGCGGCAACCTGAAGCTTTTTCTGGGGCTGGGAGTGGCGCCGGCTCTGTGCGGACTGCTGACCCTCGGAATTCTCTTCGGCGCGCTCTTTGCCGCGGGCGTGCTGCCGCCGCATCCGGGCCTGACGCCGAACCCTGCCGTCATCGCTGCGTGGGTCTTTCTCGCGGTGATTCTCGGTTGCATTCCCTCCATCATCGTCTTCGCACTTTACATGGCGGCAACGGCCTTTGCGGCACTGCGCACGGCTGAGGGCCGCAAGACAACCGTGGGCGAGGCGTATGCGGCAGCAAGGGGTAAAACCGGGCGCTACATCGGGTTGGCGCTGCTGCAATATCTGTGCATCTGCGGACCGATTCTGGCTGTGGAACTGCTTCTCGGCGGCGGCGCGTTGCTGATAACGTTCGCGCACGGCAATGACAGCGTCCCTCCCGCGGCTCTGCTGGCGTTCATTGCAGTGGCGGCTCTGTTCTATTTCGCCTCGATGGCTTACGCAATTTGGATGGGTCTGCGCCTGGGAATGGCCTTTCCCGCGTCGGTGGCCGAGAACCTCCCCGCCGTTGCAGCGCTCAAGCGCAGCGCGCAGCTCAGCTACAAGGTCAAGGGCACATTATTCCTGGCGCTGATCCTCATCTACCTGATCAGCTACGTGGCAATGTTCGTCATCGAGATCGGCGGAGCCGCCGTTGGCGCGGTAGCCGTGCTTGTGTTTACGCTGCTGCATCTTGGCACGGCAGTTGGAATCGCCATTGCAATCGTGCTGGGCTCCATCTTTGTTGCGGCGCTCTTTCTCTACTCCATACTGATGTGGGCAGCCTTCCTCCTGTGCTTCACGGTCATCTACTGCGACCAGCGGCCGCGAATCGATGGAACGTCCGACGGGCCAGCCACGGGATTCGGCCCAGCCTCAGGAGGCATTGTCCCGGCATGATGCGGAGCGCAATTCTAGCTATCCTGCTCTGCGCCGCCGGCACAGCGCCGAGCCATGCCGACACACCCGCGCCTACCAGCGACGCCGCTCCGGCACAGCAGGCCAAGGAGATTCCCGTTCACAGTGCCTCGATGGAGGATTATCGCAGGCATCTTACGGCACTTCAGGCGCTGACAGCGGCCTGCGCCAAAGGACGCAACAGAAAAAGCTGCGATCCGGCAAGCGTTGGCCCGGACGACCGCGTGCAGCTTGGTGCGGGCGCAAATTCCGAGCTGCGCATGATTCGCTACGCCTGGCTGCGCGAGTTGCTGAGACGGGCACAGGACCCGGATACGGCGAAGCACAACGACAGCACGATCACAGCGGCGGTCCAGCCAAAGGACGCCACGCTGCCCGCGCCGAGAACGACGACCGAACTGCTCGAAGATGCGCAGAAGCGGCTGGCAAGCGACTTTACGCAAGCCGGCGGGCAGTTGCAGCCCGCTCCGGAGCACCCAGCCGAGAACGGCGCAATGCAGAAGGTACTGGCCGAGCGGGAATTTCGCCGGCTCAAGGGGCAGGATCCGCGCGATTCCGCCCTTGAAAAAATCGGCAACTGGCTCAACAGCCTCTTTATGGGGGTGAGCCAACTGACCCAGGGCGCGGCCTGGCTGGGGCAGATACTGGTATGGGGCTTTGTGCTAACAGTGGCTGCGGGACTGATCTGGGGCCTGCTGCAACTGGAGCGCCGGTGGCGGGTGAGGCTGGTTCCGGATGACGACGGCCCGGCTCCCGGAGCAGCCTCGGCACGGGACTGGCAACTGTGGATCGAAGATGCGCGCCGAGCCGCCGCAGCCGGCCAGTGGCGGGAGGCGATTCACTTCCTCTACTGGGCGGCAATCTCGCGGCTCGAATCGAAGCGGCTCTGGCCGGCGGACCGCGCCAGGACTCCGCGCGAATATCTGGCGCTCGTGGCTCCCGAAGACCCGCGCAAGGACGGCCTCGCCGCGCTGACGGGCAGCTTTGAGCGGACCTGGTATGGCGGCCGCCCAGCCGGCGAGGCCGAGTACCGGCAGGCCAATGCGCTGGCCGCGGCCCTGATTGGCGCAGGTATGACAAGTGCGGGAAGTACAGGCACCGCAGTCACGAGTATCGGCACCGCGAGCGGAGGCAACGCGCGATGAATCTGCTTTCTTCTCTCGACCCCGGCGACCGCAAGCTGCTCTTCTGGTGCGTTGGCATTGCGCTCCTGCTCGCCGTTGCCGCCGGCGTGCTGACGCCGAGCGGCGAGGACGAGAACCCGCTTCCATCGAGCTACATGAGCGGGCAGCACGGGGCGCTCGCGGCCTACGAGACGCTGATGCGGTCCGGCTATTCCGTTGAGCGCTGGGAGCGGCCTCTGAGCGAGCTTGCCGCCCAGGCCGACCCGGATACGGTGGTGATTTTCGCGCAGCCCGACTCGCGGGAGATCGCCGACATCAAGGCGGTGCGGCAGATTCTGGAGCGCGGCGGGCGCGTGGTGGCAACCGGCTTCGCAGGCGGGTTTCTGCTGCCGCGCGGCACACCCGCATCGCCCAGCGAGTTCACCTTCGCGGCCTGCAAGCTCGAAGCCAACGGCCTCGACCCGCTGGCAGCCTCCGGCGAGGTCTGGATGGTTCCGCAGGCAAGCTGGCAGATGGGCGACCCGGCGGACCGCGTGCAATACACCTGCGCGGGACAGCCGGCAGTCGTCGAATTCAACTGGGGCAAGGGCCACGTGATCTGGTGGGCCAACTCCACGCCGCTTGAAAACGGCTCGCTGAGCCGGGCGCACAATCTCGACCTGCTGCTGAACTCGCTGGGGCCGAAGAGCGGGCACCGCGTCTACTGGGATGAGTCGCTGCATGGCGACATTCAATCAGTATGGAGCTTTGCCTGGGGACCGGCCATGACGCTGCTCTGCTGGTCGCTGCCTGTGCTTGCGTTACTGATCGTTTTCAGCTTCAGCCGGCGCAGCGGCCCGGTGCGCGCAGTGCCGCTGCCTGCCCGAGCCACGCCGATGGAATTCATCGACGCGCTTGGCTCGCTCTATCGCGGCGCAAAGGCTTCTTCCACTGCGGTTGCAATTGCCTGGGAGCGCTTTCGGCGGCAGGCGCTGGCGCTCTGCGGAATGCGGGCACAGCAGCTTGATGCCGCCGAGCTTGCGGCAACGCTTCGGCGGCGTTTTCCGGCGGCGGATGCGGCGCTTGAGGCAGATCTCGCCGCCTGCGAGGCCGGTGCAAAGGACGAAACGACGACTCCGCGCGAGGCGCTGCGGCTGACGCAACTGCTCGGGGCGTATCTCGATAAGCTGCGGGCGGCAGCCAGACCGGGCGCGGCAGCGATTGATCTTACGATTTCCGAAGAGACAATTCACGAAAGGGCTTCATGAGCGAAGAAACTTCAACCATACAGAGCGAATCCCTGCACTCCACACAGCAACTTATCGCCCACGCGCGGGCCGAGCTGGGGCGCGTCATTGCCGGGCAGAATGAAGTCATCGAGCAGGTGATTATCGCCGTGCTCTGCCAGGGCCATGCGCTGCTGGAAGGCGTGCCGGGCATTGCCAAAACACTGATGGTAAAGACGTTGGGAAAGCTGCTGGGGCTGGGCTTCCAGCGCGTCCAAGCCACGCCGGACCTGATGCCGGCCGACATTCTCGGCACCACGATTCTGAAGCCTGGTACAGACGAGTTTGTCTTTCACTCGGGGCCGGTCTTTACCGACCTGCTGCTCGTCGATGAGATTAATCGTATGCCTCCCCGGACGCAGGCGGCGCTGCTTGAGTGCATGGAAGAGCGGCAGGTGACAGCCGACGTCACGCGCCACGCGCTGCCCGGCTGGTTCACGGTCTTTGCCACGCAGAACCCGGTGGATTTCGAGGGAACCTATCCGCTTCCCGAAGCACAACTGGACCGGTTTCTGCTCAAGATTCGCGTGCCGTACCCGACCGAAGCCGAAGAGCTACAGATTCTTGAGCGGCATCACGCCAGCGGCGGCGCGGGGCTGCTCGAAGAGGCTGCAATCGTGCCGGTTCCTGCCGGGCTGCTGGCAGCGGCCCGGCAGGAAGTCCGGCAGATTCGCGTCGAGCCGGAGCTTTACGGCTACATTGTCTCGCTGGCGCGGCGGACGCGCGAGTGGCCCACGCTGCTGCTCGGCGCAAGCCCGCGCGCGGCGCTGAGCCTGATGCTTGTCTCGCAGGCCGTGGCAGCCTTCGAGGGACGCGATTATCTGGTTCCCGACGACGTGAAGCGCGCCATGCAGCCCGTGCTGCGGCATCGCGTAATGCTGAAGCCGGAGGCGGAACTGGAAGGCTTCGACGCCGACCGCGCCTTGACGGACGTGATTGCGGCGGTGCCGGTGCCTAGGCAATGATACTACCAGTGTACGTACACTACACGTACACTGGTAGTATCATTAGCAGCATGAAAGCGAAGACTTCCATCACACTTTCGTCGGATATTCTCGCCGAAGTAGACCGGAATGCCGGTTCCAAGGCATCGCGGTCGGCTTTCATCGAGACTGTGCTGCGCGAATACTTCAAGGCCAAAGTTCGGGAAGCGATTCACGCGCGGGATCTGGAGCTCATCAACGCCCATGTGGACTATCTGGCTCGCGAATCCCAGGAACTCGACAAATATCAGGCTCCGATTGAATGGGAGAACGGAGCACGATGAAGAGAGGCGAATTGTACCGTGTCTTCAAGCCTGGAGGCGATTCAAAACAGTACCGTACATTTGTGATTGTGAGCCGACAGACGCTCATCGACTCGAAGTACCCCTGGGTCATTTGTGCACCTGTATTTACCGAAGGACAGGGTTTGGCCACGCAGGTCAGCATTGGGATCGAAGAAGGCATGAAGCACGAAAGCTGGATTCACTGTGACAATCTCAGAAGCATTCAAAAGTCCGAATTAACGCAGTGGGTTGGCTCCATTCCGCCACGGAAAATGCGCAAGCTGAATTATGCGCTGGTTGCGGCGCTGGACCTGGAATTCTGATCGAGGCAATGATCTCTCCTTCGCTCCATCCCGAACCGGTGCGCGCCGCCTGTGAGCGGCGACGGCGGCTGGCTTTCGCGCTCACGCCGCGCGCCATGGTGCTGCTCGTTGCTGGCCTTCTGCTGCTGATTCCGGGCCTCTACGTGAGCCGGTTGAGCTGGGCGATGCCGGTGTGGGATGGCTTGGTGCTGTTGGCCACACTGCTCGACGGACTGCGGCTGCCGAAGCCCGAAAAAATTGCCGCCGAGCGAAGCTGGTCCAACGCGCCGGCGCTCGATAGCGAGACGGAGATCGAGATTGCGCTCGAAAACCAGAGCCGCGTGCTGCTGGATTGCCGCATCGTGGACGATCTTCCCGCAGCGCTCGCCGCCGAGCCTGCCTCGCTGCGGATACAAGCCTATCCGCGCGTGCCGGCAAGAATGCGCTTTCATGTGCAGCCGCGCCAGCGCGGGGATTACGAGACGGGCTGGCTCTATGTGCGTTACCGCTCGCCGCTCGGTCTCGCGGAAAAGTGGGCCAAAGCTCCGCTGATGCAGACGGTACGGGTCTATCC